>DFQF01000077.1:33697-53083 GCA_002377645.1 Nitrospinaceae bacterium UBA3496
AATCATATGAACAGGAATACGTATCGTTCTTGCCTGATCAGCAATAGCTCTTGTGATTGCCTGACGAATCCACCAAGTCGCATAAGTACTAAATTTATAACCTCTCTTATACTCAAACTTATCGACAGCCTTCATTAATCCAATATTTCCCTCTTGAATCAGATCCAAAAATTGCAATCCACGATTTGTGTATTTCTTCGCAATACTTACTACCAGACGTAAATTTGCTTCTGCTAGTTCTTTCTTCGCACGTTGATCTTTTCTACGTCCCCTACGAATCATTTTAACTGAATTTTCTAATTCTTCACGGGACGCACCAGCTTCATTTTCCATTTCCTTTACTTCTTTTCTGATCTTTTTAATTCTACGGCCATATTCAGCAAGAATACTTATTGGAATTTTTTTATCTCCAACATAATTAACTTTCTTTGCTCCATTTTTTACATTTTTTCGCAAATAGGAGCGTATTTCAGATTCTTCTAAACCAACTTGCTCTAAATACCCATTAATTTCTTTCTCGTGTTTATGTACCTTAGCCACGAAAAAACTAACTCTATCTGCAATAGAGTCCACTTGTTCAGGTCTTAAATTCATTAAGCGAATTATCTCAGCAACTTTATCAAGGGATTTTTTGTGCAAAACAGGATCTGCTGTAGCGATATTCTTAGTTTCTATTTTCTTGAGCTGAGTTTTCAATCTTCTTGTTAAAGAAAGAAATTTCTTCTTCTCTTCTTCATGATCATTCTCTTCTTCTGATTCATCTTCATCTTCAGTAGACTGTCTACTAATTGAAACAAGTTTCGCAACAGAGATATCTCCATTTTCAAGCTTCTTTCCAAGTTCTAAAACCATATCTATAGCAACTGGAGTAGAAACCGTCGCAAGACTTACTTCTAACTGTCCCTCTTCAATTCTTTTTGCAATCTCTATTTCACCCTCTCTACCTAATAGAGGAATTTGTCCCATTTCTCTTAGATACATACGCATAGGATCATCTGTTCTGCCATACGTAGAATCGTCAAAAGAAGAAATAGCTTCCGAAGTAGTACGTTCTCTTTGACTTGATTTTAAATTACTTGGGGTCTCGGTCTGGGTTTCAGATCCTTTCTTTTCGCTCAAACGTTCTTCAGCCGAAGAAGGATCAAGGACTTCAATATCCATTTCATTAAACATAACCATGATGTCATCTATTGCTTCAGGAGAATTCACATCTGCGGGCAACACATCGTTTACCTCATCATAAGTAAGAAAACCCTTCTCTTGGCCTTGTGCAATAAGATCTTTAACTTCTTTTTGAGTAACTTTTTGTTTCTTAATACTCTTCTTTACTTTAGGATCAGCAGATTTCTTAGTTCGCTGTGCCAATTTTAACTCCTTATGTTGGAATCTAAGAAAAACCTAAATTTAATTTCAAAACTCTAGGATAAAATATCTTTTTGTTTCTTCTTCA
Source organism: Nitrospinaceae bacterium UBA3496 (assembly GCA_002377645.1). Taxonomy (GTDB): domain Bacteria; phylum UBA8248; class UBA8248; order UBA8248; family UBA8248; genus UBA3496. The sequence continues at coordinate 35,148 of DFQF01000077.1, forward strand.
GCAACTTATTTTTCTGCTCTAACAAACTCCATAAAACTTCTGAATTATCGCCATTTTCTCTAGATACATTATAAATTTCTTTGTTGAATTTTTCTTGCTCACGTCGTAATTTTATTTCTTTAAGACGAGACAAACAATCCAAAAAATCTTCCCGATTTATTTCATCGACCAACTGAGATGAAGATAACTCAATAACCAGTGAGCGCGCAACTTCATCATCTAAATGATCTAACAAAGACGCAGCATTGATTTCAATACCCTTTTTTGAAGCAACTAGCAAATCAGTCAATATAGTTTTAACCGTTGGATCTGAAAAAAAAGATACGTCAATAGTATCCAAATCAACAAATTCAGGTTTATGCAACAATAATTCCAAAAAGTCTACCTCTATTTTAGGTAGTTTTTTCTTAACATCAACGAGATCAATTGAATTACTGCTCTCAGAAGGAATTTTTCGTTTTTCAAGTCTTCTATTAAGCATTGCAGATAAAGTAGGATACGGAACACCAAGACGAACCTCTAAAAGAGAAAAAAACTGTTCTCTCACACTACGATGACTAGCAGCAAGAAGGGGAATAATTTTATCAACTGCATCCATTTTTTTTGACTGAGAGGAACTTATATGAACATCATCTAACGACATTCTAACAGTCCTTTCAAGCAATCCTTCGGAAGAAGAAAGTAATTTTTCGAATTTTTCTTTACCTTTAGTTCTCAAAAAGTCATCTACATCTAATTTGTCTGGCAGAGCAACTACTCTAATATCTACTGAACCCGCATCTTTATTGTTAATAAAATCTTCCCCTAAAATTTGATTCGACAAAAGTCCTTTTGGCACAAAAGAAAGATTCATAGCATTCCCCACGAGATAACCAGCTTTTTCGGATGCAGCCTGTCCCGCCTCATCAGGATCAAAAACAAAAACAAATTCTTCAACTTGAGACCTCAAAATACGAAGATGTTCTTGAGTAAAAGCTGTACCTAATGTTGCGACTGCAAAATCAAATCCACTCTGAAACAAAGAAATCACATCAAAATAACCCTCAACTATGATTACTTTCTTGTTAGCTCTCATTTTTTTTCTAGCAAAATTAAGTCCATACATTGTACGAGATTTTTTGAAAACTATCGTTTCAGGTGAGTTAAGATATTTTGCCCCCTCTATTTTACTTTCTGAATCAGGCAATAAACGTCCGCCAAAAGCAATAGGATTATTCGCATAATCAAAAATTGGGAAAATAATCCTGTTTCTAAAACGATCATAAAATCCTTTTTCCCCATCTCTTTTTGAGACCAATCCCGCTTTTTCAAGCTCTTCTTGAGAAACTCCCCTCTTTCCAAGAGCTTTCAAAAGAGAATCCCACTTATTCGGAGCATAGCCTATTTGAAAGTAATCTTTTGTTTCTTCTTTTATACAACGATTAACCAAATAATCTCTTGCTCTACTTCCAATTTGATGTTTCAAGACTCCTTGAAAAAAATCTAGAGCTAATTTATTGATTTCAATTATTCTGTCTCTTTCCTTAACAATATTTTCATTATTATTTTTATCTAAATAACGTGAAATATCTATTCCTTGTCTACTTGCTAGCAATTGAACAGATTCAATAAAACTCATATTTTCATGTAGCATTAAAAATTTAAAAACATTTCCGCCTTCGTTACAGCCAAAACATTTAAAAATCCCTTGTGTTGGATTGACACTAAAGGACGGAGTTTTTTCATCATGGAATGGGCATAAACCTTTAAAACTTGTTCCCGCCTTCTTTAGTGAAACATATTCACCAATCACTTGTTCTATTGGAATAGATACTCGTATTTCATCAATTATATTTTCAGGAATGAGACTCAAATAAACCTCCGATTATCTTTCTTTTCCGCAACAAATTAAATCATTTAATACTTGAGGAAATTATAACAAATCGGACTATGACTATCTCTCAGATTCGCTTCTTCCACCTTTGCCAAATCTTTCAGCTAATTTTGACAAAATTTCTCCAGGGGGTATTTCACTAGCTACCATCGCAACTAATAGATGAAACCATAGGTCACCCATTTCTTCAATAATTTCATCTCGTTCAGAATCCATCAAAGCGATAACAACTTCGGACGCTTCCTCTCCTACTTTCTTTGCGATCCTGCCTTTACCTTTAGAAAACAATCTAGCCACATAACTTTCATCTAAATTTCCTGTTTTTTTTCTTTCTTCAATTAATTTATAAATAGATTCTAAAAAATTATGATTGTATAAAAACTCTCCAGTAACTTCCTTCGAAAGAATTTCATTAAAAAAACAGGACATTCTATTCGTATGACAAGCCGGTCCATTTGGAGAAACTAAAAAAAGGATAGAGTCGAGATCACAATCCAAACTTACAGATTCAAGATTTAAAAAATTTCCTGAAGTTTCACCTTTTTCCCAGATTTTTTTTCGTGACCGGGACCAAAAATGGACTCTTTTCTTCTCCATAGTTAGAGACAATGATTCTAAATTAACCCATGCCATCATAAGTATCTGTCCAGTAGATACATCTTGACAAATAGCAGGCATCAATCCATCTTCATCCCATTTAATTTTTGAAAAAAGTTCATTTTTCACATTCTTACCTCTACATTTTTTGCTCTAAGAAAATTCTTAGCTTCTTGGATAGAGTAATCTTCAAAATGAAAGATACTAGCAGCAAGTACTGCATTTGCTCCAGCTTTATTTAAACCCTCGTAAAAATGTTCTAAGTTTCCAACTCCACCTGAAGCTATAACTGGAACAGGAACCTGCTCAACAACGGAACTCGTCAATTGAATATCATATCCATTTTTAGTCCCATCTCGATCCATACTAGTTAAAAGAATCTCTCCTGCACCAAGCTCTGAAGCTTTTGAAGCCCACTCTAAAACATCTAGACCGGTTGTCCTTGACCCCCCATGGGAAAAAACTTCCCATTTATTTTTTTTTTCAGAAGAAACACTTTTTGCATCTATTGCACAAACAATTGTCGAACTACCAAAACGACCAGCAGATTCTTCTAAGATTTTTGGATTACTCAGTGCCGCACTATTAATACTAACTTTATCAGCTCCTGCACGGAGTAATAATCCAACATCCTCCACACTTCTAACTCCACCGCCTACTGTAAGAGGCACAAATACCTCTTTTGCTGTCCTCTCAACTACTTTGAGCAATGTTCCTCTTTCTTCCTGAGATGCAGTAATATCAAGAAAACATATTTCGTCAGCTCCCATATCATAATAAGCTTTTGCGCAACTAACTGGATCTCCTGCATCGCGAAGACTTTTAAAACGTACTCCTTTCACAACTCTTCCGTTTTTGACATCTAGACAAGGGATTATTCGTTTAGCTAACAATTTATTATTTCCAATGCTTCTTTAAAATCTAATGTTTTCTCGTAAAGTGCTCGTCCAACTACAACACCAATCAACCCTCTCGAAAACAGAGGCAAGGCATTCTTAATATCTTCAATGTTTGTAATTCCACCTGCAGCAATAACAGATTTTCCCGATTTTTCTGCTACACGAAGAGAAAGACTGGAATCAAAACCTTCAAGCATTCCATCCCGGCTAATATCAGTAATAATAAAATTTGCCAGCGGGACTTCTAAAAAATTTTCAGCAAGTTTTTCTGGGGTTATCTTCCATTTGGATTTCCAACCAGAAACTCTAACCTGATCATTTAAGGAATCAATACTTAGGATAACTTGTTCAGCATATTGGTTCGCAACACTTTTCACAAATTCTGGATTTTCAACTGCAGTTGTCCCCAAAATCACGAAACTCGCACCCGAATCTATAACTAATTTCAAGGCTTCTTCATTTCGAATTCCACCACCAAACTGAATCGGAATATTTATTTCCTTTGCAATTGAAGAAAGAACATCAATATGGACAGGCCTTCCCTCCATAGCACCATCAAGATCAATTAGATGGAGGCGAGTAGCTCCCTGTTCTACCCAATGTAAAGCCATACTAACAGGGTCAGAATCATAAATTATTTCTCGATCTGCTTCTCCTTGAATCAGTCTTACACATTTTCCACCCTTAAGATCTACAGCAGGTATAATCTGCACCTTATCCTCAATTAAAATTAGTTTTTATCACAAAAAGAAATAAAATTTTCAAGTATCTTCAAACCCTTCATCCCACTCTTTTCAGGATGAAACTGTGTCGCAAAAACATTTTCTTTTTGAACACTCGCCACAAAAGTAATGCCATAATCAGAAAAAGAAGTAACATGTGAAGATAGGACTGGTGCATCCTCTATATAAAAAGAGTGTACAAAATAAAAATAATCTGACTCCCTAACTTCCTTAAGTATACAACAAGGGTTATTCAATCGTATTTGATTCCATCCCATATGCGGCACCTTTAGGACAAAACAATCTTTTTTATCAAAAGATTGTGGGAACCTTCTAACTGTACCTTCAAAAATTCCTAATCCCTCTGTGTTACCGAATTCTTCACTTTCTTGAAAAAGTACTTGTAATCCCAAACAAATTCCTAAGAAAGGAACTCCTTTCTTTATAACCTTTACGATTGCTTCTGCTAAATTAAAATTATGCAAAGCACGCATACATTCTGGGAATCCTCCAACTCCCGGCAAAATAACTCCTCGAGCATTATCTAGATCCGAAGCTTTAGAACTCATTAGATAATCCGTATCGATATGACCTAATGCATTCTTAACACTAAGCATATTTCCCATTTCATAATCGACAACTAGGATCTTTGACATTTCGACTCAATTTTTAAATTAGAACATAGAACCTTTTGTACTAGGAACTCCATCAGATTTCTCATCTATCGACAAAGCCATTCTCAATGCTCTAGCAAAGCCTTTAAAAATACATTCAATCATGTGGTGAGAATTAAATCCATAACTCACTTCAATATGTAGATCTATCTTTGCATGATTAGAAAGTGACCAGAAAAATTCTTGAACCAAAGAAGTATCGAATTCTCCAACCTGAGAATCTGGAAATTTTCCCTTAAAGACAAGATTCCCTCTTCCTACTGAGTCTATGCAAACAGAAGCACAAGAATCCATCATTGGAATCTTAACATCAGCATAACGAGTAATACCTGAGCGTTCTCCCAATGACTCAGACAAAGCTTGACCTAACAAAATGCCAACATCCTCAACCGTGTGATGCCCATCAACCTCTAAATCTCCCTTTCCAACAATCTCCAGATCTATCATCCCATGTTTAGCAACTTGGGAAAGCATATGATCAAAAAAACCTATGCCAGTATTAATTTCTGAAGTCCCTTTCCCATCAATGCAAACATAAATATCAAATGTAGTCTCTTTAGTGGCTCTACTGACCGTTGCTTTTCTTCTCTGGCTACTATTAAGCAATTTTTTTCCTCCCAAAGAAACAAAACTTAAACTTTATTAATCATACAGAAAATGACATACAAAATAAAAAACAATTAAATTTAGAACTAGTAATTGTCTTCTTCATTTAGCTAAACGTATACGCAACGCTCTTGCATGCGCACTTAAACCTTCGGATTCTGCCAAAACTGCCGCTGATTCTAACAAGGAATTAGCATATTCTTGGTCAAAAGACACAAAATTTGTCCACTTTATAAAATCTAAAACACTGAGTGGAGAATGAAATCTTGCTGAGCCTCCTGTTGGCAGAACATGGTTAGTTCCAATTATATAATCACCAAAAACAGCTGAACTCCATATACCTGAAAAAATTGCTCCCGCATTGAGAATGCTCTTGTCAATTTTCTCGATATCTTCAATCATTATTTGCAAATGTTCAGGAGCGATTTCATCTATGACTTGAATAGCATCTTCAAATGTATCCACCTGAATTATAGCACCCCTAGAAGAGAGCGATTTTGAAATTACTTCTTTCCTTTTCTCAAGATTCATTTGTTTTTCTAACTCATTTTCAAGATCCTCGCAAAGACCTTTTCCCAAACAGATAGCTACCGCCATAGCATCAGGATCATGCTCGGCTTGCGCAAGCATATCAGCCACAGCCCAGTCTAAACGTGTTGTTTTATCTATTAGAACAACTATTTCACTAGGACCAGCGTCTTTATCAATTGAAACTATTTTACTAACTAAACGTTTAGCTTCCATTACATAAGCATTTCCTGGTCCTACGATTTTATCAACTTTAGGAATAGATTGTGTGCCGTATGCCATAGCAGCTATAGAATGTGCACCTCCAACAGAAAAAACCTTATCTACTCCCGAAATAGAAGCTGCTACTAAGACTGAATCAGGAATTCTTCCATTATTTGCAGGAGGTGTGCATAAAATAATTTCTTTAACTCCTGCTACTTTTGCGGGTATTGCGTTCATTAGAACAGTAGAAGGATATGCTGCTCTTCCGCCTGGAACATACAAACCAACTTTCTGAATTGGACTAGGAACAAAAGAAATCTCCTGTGATTCCTCTTCTGCCAAGGAAATAGTCTCAGGTAACTGCAACTCATGAAATTGTTTTATCCTTTTTGATGAAAGAACAAGTGCTTCGTAAACTTTTCGATCTAAGGAATTACTTGCTTCTTTCAAATCTTTGTCAGTTATTGAAGAGATTCCATTGGCCAAATCAACTTGATCGAAAATACGGGTGAATTCCAATAACGCAGCATCTCCTTTATTTTTAACCGTAGAGATAATTTTAAAAATCTCATCCGAGTCTACCGAATTATTATTGATTTGAGACAAACTCTTAATCTCATCTCTTGAATTATCAGATTTATAAAAAATCTTTCTCAAAACTTTCCCAATCTTTTTTTAGAACTAAGAATATTCTATTTTTTTTTGCAAACTTTTTTCAGTTTGCTAATTAAAGAAGAAATACTTTTATTTTTGATTTTCATACTAGCTCTATTTACAACTAAACGAGCTGTTGAAGAAAAAATCTCTTTGATAGGCATTAATCCATTTGCTTTTAAAGTTTTTCCGGTATCTACTAGATCAACTATTATATCTGCAACACCAGTCAAAGGCGCAATCTCAACATTCCCATATAAATGTACGATCCTTGCTTGTATACCTCTTTCGGAAAAAAAACGACTGGCAATTAATGGAAATTTCGTTGCAACAGTCAAATCAGTCATACTGGTTATATCTCTCCAACTAAGTTCGTTTGGACCTGCAACCATCAATCTACAAGGTGCAAAACGAAGATCTAATGGTTCGTATAGAAGTTGCTCTTGTTCCAACAACACATCTTTTCCTATGACTCCTAAATCAGCGATCCCTCTAGCTATATAAGTAGGAACATCATAATTCCTGAGAATTAAAACACGAAGACTTGTTTTCTTGTCTTCTCTTATAAGTACCCTTGAAGTATCAGAAATACTTTCAGATAAAAGTCCTGCTGCTAATAATCTTTCTACCGCTCCTTCAAAAATACGACCCTTTGGAAGAGCTATAGTCAAAATCTCTTTACTTTCTGTTTTTAGATTCATTAATCAATCCTTTCAATTTTCGCACCCAAGCTTCTCAGTCCTACTTCCAAAGCTTCATATCCTCTATCTAAGTGAAAAACTGAATCTATAACTGTCTCACCCTTTGCAGCAAGTCCTGCCAGAACCAAAGAAGCACTAGCCCTTAAGTCAGTAGCATTAACAGGAGCACCATTCAAGTTACTTACGCCTAATATTTTAGCATTCTTACCAGAAAGAACAATCTTTGCTCCCATTCGATTTAATTCTGGAACATGCATGAATCTATTTTCAAAAATTGTTTCAGTAATTTTTGATTTGCCGTTTGCAATGCACATCAAAGACATAAACTGTGCCTGCAAATCTGTAGGGAACCCGGGGAAAGGACTTGTCTCAACATCCAGTGAAGTTAAGACATCTTTACTCTTTATTTGAATCCAGTCATTACCAGACTCAATCTCGGCACCTACCAAAGAAAGACTATGAATTACAGCAGATAAATCATTGGGGGAACATCTACAAATTTTAATATTTCCTTTTGTAATCATACCTGCAATCATCAATGTCCCAACTTCAACTCTATCGGGTGGCACATCAACTTCAAAACCACTTAAAGAATTTACCCCTTCTATCATCATTTTTCTCTTATTAGGGAAAACCTTAATTTGAGCACCCATTTTATTTAACAAATTTGACAAAAAAATAACTTCAGGCTCTATAGAAATATTTTTTAACACTGTTGTTCCTTTAGCCAAAACAGATGCCATCATTAGATTAGTCGTACCAGTAACAGTAACCATTTCAAAATCGAAGCATACTCCATGTAAACGTTTCGCTCTTGCGTGTATAACACCATTCTCTAAATTTATTTTTGCTCCCATAGCAACTAAACCTTTTAGGTGTTGATCAATAGGCCTAGCACCTATCGCACATCCCCCAGGAAGCGGAATAGAGGCATGACCTAATCTAGTCAAAAGAGGTCCCAAAATTAAAATCGAAGCCCTCATTTTACTTGCCAACTCATAAGGTGCTATCTCAGAACGAATTTTTGAAGGATCTAAGCAAAAAGAATTTTTAGACTTAGCCTCATGTGTAACGCCAAAAACTTGCAAAAGTTCTAACGCAATTTGAATGTCAGTAAGATCTGGTACTCTTTCCAATTTACATTTTTTTTCGGCCATCAAAGAAAGAAACAGTAAAGGTAAAGCCGCATTTTTAGAACCACTGGCAGCAATCTCTCCACTTAAAGATCTTCCTCCAGTAATAAGAAATTTTTCCATTTTTAGTTTTTTTTAACCTCAACAACTCTTTTTAATCCAGCTAGATCTTTATGAATTACAGGGGTTGAATATTTGCCAGAACTGTTAATTTCTCTAATACAAATTTCCGCTTGTTTATGATCAATTTCTAATAGCAAAACACCTTCAGAAAAAAGATATGACGGGGCCTTACTAATAATTTCAGACAGATAAAACATACCATTTTTTCCTCCATCGAGAGCCATGCTAGGGCCATAATTTGCTACCTCAGAATCTAGATTGGCAATTTCACAAGTAGGAATATATGGCGGATTAGAAACTATTAAATTAAAAATATTTTTTTCTAGAATACCAGACATCATAAAAGTTTGGAGAACAGAATAATTTTCCAGCGAAAAACTTGACGCATTTTGCATAGAACAAACTGTGGCTTTTTTGCTAAGATCAGATGCAAAAACTCTAGAGTTTTTTAATTCTTTAGCTATTGAAACTCCAATTGCACCACTACCAGAACCTATATCTAAAATAACGGGAAACTCGATTCTATCTAAATTTTTTATAGAGAGTTCGACAAGCAATTCTGTTTCTGGTCTGGGGATAAAAATATTCTTATCAACAGCAAAATTGATAGACCAGAATTCCTTTTCCCCTAAAATATAAGCCATTGGTTCATGTTTTTCTCTTCTTCCTACAAGATCTTCTATAGAAGCTATCTCTACAAATGAGATTATCCTTTCTGGAAATGCATAAATACTAGAACGTGGAATTCCTAAAACAAAAGAAATAATTAACTCGGCATCTAATGAAGGACTGTCTAAACCAGCAATCTGAAATCTTTCTTTAAGAGAAGATAATTCATAACCTAACATCAGCGGACTAAATTTTTTTTTGTAAGAATTCAATATTCACACTTTATAATGTTCAAACATTATTTTCTTCAAAATCTGAAAGGCGTTCGGCTTCATAACTAGAAAGAATACTATCTACCATTTCATCTATTTGACCTTCAATAAAACTCATGACTCCGTGCTTCGTCTGTCCTATACGATGATCTGTTACTCTATCTTGCGGAAAATTATAAGTCCTAATTCTCTCACTTCTATCACCTGAACCAACTTGGCTTTTCCTTTGCGATGATCTTTCCGCATTCTGTTTTTGTGTCTCCAAATCAAGCAGATGTGCAGATAAAATTTTTAACGCTTTTGCCCGATTCTTATGCTGACTCTTTTCATCCTGACAGGTTACGACTAAACCAGTTTCTATATGAGTTATCCGAACTGCAGAATCAGTTGTATTCACGCTCTGACCACCAGGTCCAGAAGACCTGTATACGTCTACCCTTATATCCTTATCTTGTATATTTAATGTTACTTCATCAGCTTCAGGAAGAACAGCAACTGTAGCTGCAGAAGTGTGAATCCTTCCAGAAGTTTCGGTAACTGGTACACGCTGTACTCTATGAGTCCCACTTTCAAAACGTAGACGGCTATACACTCCATTGCCCTTTATTAAGATAACCCCTTCTTTTATACCACCAAGATTATTTTCACTTCTAGAAAGTTCTTCAATAGACCACTTCTTCAACTCTGCGTATCTTATATACATTCGATATAAATCTCCCGCAAAAAGAGCAGCTTCCAATCCCCCTGTACCAGCTCTTACTTCCAAAATTACATTTTTCTCATCATTTGGATCTTTTGGTAATAATAATTTCTTCAAAACTAATTCAATCTTTTCAATCTTAGAATTCACTTCTAAAATTTCTTCATTGGCAAGCTCTTGAATTTCCAAGTCCCCCTCATTTAGCAAAGTTTCAGCTTCTTCTTTTTTATTTCTTAATTTTTCCCAATCATGAAAAGTTCTCACTATTTCAGATAATTCTTTGTGTTCTCTAGCGATCTTTTCAAAATTATTCCTATCTCGAGAAACATTTGGATCCACAAGCTGTTTTTCAAGATCATTAAATCTTTCGACAATCTTTTCAAATTTTTCAAACATTTTTACTGAGCTCCAAAATAATCAGGAACCTGAAAGGAATTTAAATCAAAAAAATAATGGACAAACGAATTGTTGTGAAAAAATAATAGATTGCATGAATTAAATTTCAAACAGAAGGTTATTTTGTACTTGAAACGTCTTCTTCAGATTTATTTTCTTGGACTGTATCTTGCTGACTACTCAAATTCTTTTTTTCTATCTGTTTCGCTTCTCTTTCTTTTTCTTTTTTTGCTTCTTCCATTCGCTTACCAGCAGCAGTCTCTTGTCTTCTTTTTCTCTTTGAAACTCTTGTACTCTTTCCTTCAAATTTTTTAATAAACTTCTCAACTCTTCCCTCAGAGTCTACTATTCTTGCCTGTTTCCCTGTAAAAAAAGGATGACATTCTGAACAGACCTCTACCCTTATTTCCGAAATAGTGGAAGATGTAACAAACTCAACACCGCATCCACTACAAGAAACCTTAGTTTCAAAAACCTCAGGATGAATATCTGTCTTCAAGTTTTACTACCTCAAAAAAAATTAAAGAAAATGCTTTATAACGAATATGCACACAATTTGTCTAGCAAATTATTAGTAAAAATCAAAATTTAATTATTCATAGATGTAAGAAAATCTTCATTAGTTTTGGTCTCTTGCATCTTTTCAAGAAGCAACTCCATTGAATCAATAACACCAAGTGGTTGTAAAACTTTTCGTAAAACCCAGACGCGACTAAGTTCAGACTGATTCAACAACAACTCTTCTTTTCTAGTACCTGATTTATTAATATCAACTGCAGGAAACACTCTCTTATCGGAAAGTTTTCTGTCTAAATGAATCTCCATATTTCCAGTACCCTTAAATTCTTCAAAGATCACATCGTCCATTCTGCTTCCTGTTTCAACTAAAGCAGTTGCAAGAATTGTAAGACTTCCACCTTCCTCTAAATTTCTTGCAGCTCCAAAGAAACGTTTTGGTCTTTGTAGCGCATTTGAATCGACACCACCTGAAAGCACCTTGCCACTTGGAGAAATAATTGTATTATGCGCTCTTGCAAGTCTTGTTATTGAGTCAAGTAGAATCACAACATCTTTCTTATGCTCGACAAGTCGTTTTGCTTTTTCAATAACCATATCAGCAACCTGCACATGACGCGAAGCTGGCTCATCGAAAGTTGAACTAATAACTTCACCTCTGACAGATCTTTCCATATCAGTTACTTCCTCAGGCCTTTCATCAATCAGCAAAACCATCAGATGAACATCGGGATAATTGTCTGCTATACTTTTTGCTATTGATTGCAACATCATAGTTTTACCAGTTCTAGGAGCAGCAACAATCAAACCACGTTGTCCAAAACCTATTGGAGTCATAAGATCCATAATCCGAGAGTTAATAGACCCTCCAGGCACTTCAAGAACTGCCCTTCTATCCGGATATAATGGGGTTAAATTGTCAAATAAAATCTTCTGGGTTGCGGATTCTGAGGATTCAAAATTCACCTTTTCTACTCTGAGAAGAGCAAAATATCGTTCTCCTTCTTTTGGCTGACGAATCTCTCCAGTTATCGAGTCTCCTGTCCTAAGATCAAAACGACGTATTTGACTAGGAGAAACATAAATATCATCAGGTCCTGGGAGATAGTTATATGATGGAGACCGTAGGAATCCAAATCCGTCAGGAAGAATTTCTAAGACTCCCTCACCTGTTATTTTTCCTCCATCCCTATTCTCTTCAGACTGGGCTTCTAGAATTTTAAATATTAAGTCCTGCTTTCTTAATCCACTTGAACCCTCAACTCCTAATTCTTTAAGAATTCCGTTCAGTTCTAAAATAGTCTTTTTCTTTAATTGTGCTAAATGGAGGACTCTCTGTTTTTTTGAGGCTGGGTCTTTTGTTACTGGTTGCATTAACTATCATCTCCCTTTTAAAAAGTAATCAAACACAAAAGTACCGTCTTATTTAAAAAAAATTATCTAGTCTGAAATTTATACAGAACTATCTCCGAAAACAGAGAAAAGAACAATTTGATAAGATTCCGAAACCTTTCTAGAAAGGAAGGATTCTTAGGAAAAAATTTAAAACAAAAAAGATAAGAAGGAAAAGGACGTAGTGGACTATTAACTTTATACGTACCCAATACCAACAATATTTTGTGAAGCTATCAAAATTAAAATTTGTTGTCAAGATTATAATTTAACCATAGAAAATATTTTTTTTATAAGAATCAAAATCTGTGACTCTAGAGAATTCAAATCACCTGAATTGTCTATAACCCAATTTGCGTAATTTATTTTTTTTGACATAGCCATTTGAGAATCCAATCTTGCTTTAATACTATCTTCTGATAGTTCATTTCTCTTCCTAATTCTTTCGTATTGATTTTTTTCACTGCATTTAACTACAACTATAAAATCAAAATTCTTATATCCACCAGACTCAATCATTAAGGCAGCTTCTACGACAGCAATCTTAGATTTTCCTTCACTACATATCTTTTGAAGCCATTTTTTTTGTTCCTCTTGTATTTTAGGGTGCATTATATTGTTTAATTTTTCCCTTTGTTCTGTATTAGAAAAAATAATTTCACCTAATTTTCCCCTATCAAGATTTCCAGATTTATCTAAAACACTATCACTAAATTCATTTACAATTTCGGATAAAGTTTCAGAACCACTACTCACTAAATCTCGAGAAATTTGATCAGCATCTAAAACAGGGATTCCTTTTATCCTAAGGATATCTGCAACAGTAGATTTCCCTGAGGCAATTCCACCAGTTAAACCAACTGAAATAAATTCTGTCATTAATGAAATTTATTTTTTTTAGAAAAAGAGATTTTATAAACCACGACGATTGCTTTCCTGTTCATAGTGTTTCCAATACAATATTTCCCATTCACGACTTCCCTCAAGCAAACGACTAGAATAGGAACTTAAAGTTCTTCTTACTTCCTCATCTATCTCATCATCCAACATAAGTTCATTTATAATAGAACGTTGAACATTAGAGCGGACTTCACCTTCTTCTACTATAAAATCTACATCCGAATTATCTTTAAGATCTTCTATTAAAATATTCGTAATATGATTGATTTTGTCTCTATTTAAACGCATTCAAATACTCCATAACTTACAAAATTAAATTTCGTTCTCTAGCAATTCTCATTTTAACCATGGAGAACATCCGACTATAGTCAACGTTACCTTCATCCATTTCATCTTGAAAATCATACAAAATTTCCTTTACTTCTTCATTCAATCGATCTTCTACAAGTAGATCTTCTTCTATCACATTAGAAATTCTAGTCCTAACTACGTCAATTTTAAGATCCGGCGAAATGAGTTCTTTTTCCAAGAGACGCATAACAATTTTTTCAGAAATTCTATCAATCATTTCTTTTCTTAAACGCACGATGACCCTCTATAATAAACGAAAATTGTACTCAAATACGATTAAAGTGTAGCGCATCTTAATCAATACATTATACCCTAGCTTCAAATTCTATCAAAATCTTTTGAATTTAATTTATAATAGGTTTAGTGACATCTATCAAAAAGTTCTGAAATCAAGCCTACTCTTTGCAGGTGAGTGCCTATTCTAATTCCTTTCAGTCTATCACCATGGCAATCTGAACCTCCCATTTTCAATAAAGAATATCGCTCTGCTAACCGTGAGTAATGGATACAATCAGCCTTACTTTGAGAGGGATGATCTGTTTCTATTCCTGACAAACCGGCTTCTACAAATTTCGGAATACAATCATCAGATTCTGATAAATTAGGATGAGCCAAGGTAACCGCTCCTCCAGACTGAACAATCATTTCTATAGCTTTTTCAGACGAAATACAATCTAACTGAACATAAGCAGGACATCCTTCTCCTATATATTTACTAAAAATTTCCTCTAAGCTCTGAACTAACCCTTTTTTCAAGAGATAATAGGAAAGCTGTCCACGAGTGATACTTGCAACCTTCTCATAGGTCCTATTAAAATCATCCTTATCCACACGAACATCTAGTTCAATTAATCTATCTATCATCTCAGACATCCTAACTTTTCTAGAAACCACGTATCTTTCAACTAAGGTTCTGATTTGTTCGGAATCCGGATCAATAAAATGTCCTAAAAAATGAAAAATCTTTCCATTATAATAAGTTGAAACCTCAATCCCATGAATAAGAAGAATATTAGACCTAACAGCTTCGTCTTTAGCATCTCTGATCCCTGCTACAGTATCATGGTCTGTAATAGACAATGCTACAATATTATTTTCTTTAGCAAACTTAATGACCTCTTTAGGTTGAAGCAGACCATCCGATGCATTTGAATGAATATGAAAATCTACTCCTAAAAAATCATCAGAATATCGGTTCAGAGATTCGAGATCACTACCAGAAAAACTTTTCAAAAAAACTCCAAAAAAATAAATAAAATTTTCAAATTAGGCAGTATAAAAATTATACTTAAATTAAGGTAATAGCAGTAATTATGTCACCTGAAATTATGATACTTTTGTCCAAAAAAGATCATTATATTTTTCATAAACTAACCTTTCTGCACTTTCTATATCTTCATCAAGCATACAACACCTATCAAAATCAATTTTAAAAATTTCTTGAAATGCTTTTTTTAATTCTTCTGCAACAGATTCAAATTCAAGCTGAACACCTAATATTTCAAAAATACCAAGACTTTTTTCTTCTGGATAAATCGGACTTTGTTTAAATTGAAATAGATTTGACAATTTTTTTTCTGATGACTTAAAAAGGATATTTCCATGTTGAATTATCACATCTCCTTCTCTGTATTGCGCACTTCCAGAGATTTTATAACCTTGACATAAAATTTCTCTAACCGAATAAGTGGCAAAACACGATGGATTCGAAGCGTACACTCTCTTTTCGGGCAAAACAAAATCTGACTCAACACCAAGTTTATCTAACGCAATCTTCAAAGCAAAACTTATTTTCTCATAAGTATCTGAAATTTTTTTTCCTAAAAGATTAGAAGTACCAATAATCGAATATGTCAATTCACAATCATGAAGAACTGCTCTTCCACCAGTCATCCTTCTACAAACATCAACTCCTTCAGACAATGATTTTTCTAAATCAAAATCTGTTCTAACATTTTGAAATCTACCAACTGAAATAGTTGGTTTACTCCATCCATATACTCTTAAAAAAATAGGTACAGGAGTGTGTTTTTCTTTTCTGAGTAAAAAACGCTCTTTGCACTTCTGAAACAATGCTTCATCTATAGCCATATTCCAAGCACCAATTTGGAATCCAGTATTTAAAAAATGAGCTGACAAACAAACCAATTACCTATCCTCAACTTTCATCAAAGTTCTCAATTGGCAAACATGAGCAAATGAGATTTCTATCTCCATATGGATTATTAACTCGTTTAACCGGAGGCCAATATTTATTCTCTTTCACCCACGGCAAGGGAAAAACTGCCTTCTCTCTTGTGTAAGGATAAATCCAATTTTCCGTAGAAATATCTCTGGAAGTATGAGGAGCATTTTTTAGTATATTCTCGAGTTTGTCGACTAAACCATTTTCAACTTCAGAAATTTCTTTTCGAATCTCTATCATCGCTTCACAAAATCTATCTAGTTCTTCTTTTGATTCACTCTCGGTAGGTTCTATCATTAAAGTACCCGGAACAGGAAAAGACATTGTAGGAGCATGAAATCCAAAATCGATTAAACGTTTAGCAACATCCTCAACAGTCACTCCTGTATTTGTTTCAATTTCTCTTAAATCTATAATACATTCGTGAGCAACCATGCCTTTTAATCCCTTATAAAGGACGTCATAGTGACCTTCAAGTTTTTTCGAAATATAGTTAGCATTTAGAATGGCTATTTCAGAAGCTTTTTTAAGACCTAGACCACCCATCATTTGGATATAGGCCCAAGAAATCGGCAAAATCCCTGCACTACCCCAAGGAGCAGAAGACACGGTATATCCTCTATCTTTTAAAGAATGTCCATCTTGAGCAAAATGGCTTGGCAAAAAAGATGCAAGGTGTTCTGCAACTCCAATTGGGCCCATTCCTGGACCCCCTCCACCATGAGGTATGCAGAAAGTTTTATGCAAATTCATATGCGAAACATCTGGTCCAAAATCACCAGGACGACATAAACCGACAAGTGCATTGAGATTTGCACCATCCATATATACCTGTCCACCATTTGAATGAACAACATCACATATATCTGAAATTTTTTCTTCGAAAACTCCATGAGTTGAAGGGTACGTAACCATCAAAGCCGCTAAATTAGACGAATGTAACTGCGCTTTTGTTTTCAGATCGTTAAAATCTACATTACCATCATCATCACATTTCACTACTACAACTTCAAAACCCGCCATAACGGCACTTGCTGGATTTGTTCCGTGAGCAGAACTAGGTATTAGACATATGTTTCTATTAATTTCTCCACGTTGTTCATGATATTTTCTAATAACAAGTAAACCAGCATACTCTCCCTGAGCACCAGAGTTCGGCTGAAAAGAAATCTTTGAAAATCCAGTTATTTCACATAATTTTCTTTCAAAATCTTTCAGAAAAATGGCATATCCCTCACACTGATCTGGTGGCACAAAAGGATGTATTCTGTTAAATCCCTCCCAAGTTATAGGAATCATTTCTGAAGTAGCATTTAATTTCATTGTACATGAACCAAGAGGAATCATGGATTTTGTAAGTGAAATATCTTTTTCCTGAAGCCGGAAAATATAACGAAGCATCTCAGTTTCTGAGTGATAGGAATTAAAAACCGGGTGAGTTAAATAAGGAGAATCTCTTAATAGTTCTTTTGGGATAAAATCATCCTCTATGTTATCGCATTCAAGTATTTCAAAATCAATCTTTCCTTTTTCACAGAAAACCCCTAATAGATCTTCCAACTCCTTGAGCTTCGTAGTTTCATCTAATGATATTCCTATCCTATCATCTGCAATAAAACGCAAGTTGAATCCTTGCTTTTCTGCTAGCTCGATGAGTAAGTTTGCTTTTTTTTCTCCAGTATTTATCTCGAGCGTATCAAAAAAACTATTATTTACTACCTGAAAATCCAACTTTTTAAGGCTATTGGAGAGGATAGCAGTAAATCGATGGATTCTTTCGGCAATTCTTCGGAGTCCTACAGGGCCATGATAAACAGCATACATACTTGCCACAACAGCCAGAAGAACTTGAGCAGTACAAATATTACTTGTAGCCTTTTCTCTTCTAATATGTTGCTCTC
>DFQF01000077.1:53386-63472 GCA_002377645.1 Nitrospinaceae bacterium UBA3496
TAATATGTTGCTCTCTAGTTTGCAGAGAAAGTCTCAGTGCACTATCTTCATTCGCGTCAATTGAAACTCCAACAATTCGCCCTGGAACAGATCTCTTATAGTGTTCACGAGTTGCAAAAAAAGCCGCATGAGGACCACCAAAACCCATTGGAACTCCAAATCGTTGAGAATTTCCAACTACAACATCAGCTCCAAACTCTCCAGGTGGTTTCAATAAAACCAAACTCATTAGATCAGAAGCGACTGCAACTAGACAATCCTTATCATGTGCTTCTTTTACAAGTTCGGAAAAATCGAAAATACTACCAGTGGTATTAGGATATTGAATAAAAATACCGAAAGAATTGAATTGACTGAAAGAATCAATACTTCCAACTTTAATTTCTATTCCTTGTGGCTCTGCTCTCGTTCTCAAAATATCAATTGTCTGAGGATGACATCCATCAGAAACAAAAAATATTGGGCTTTCATTTTTAGATAAATTTCTAATCATGGTCATAGCCTCTGCTGCAGCGGTGCCTTCATCTAACAATGATGAATTTGCAATATCCATTCCTGTCAAATCAGAAATCAGAGTTTGGAAATTTAAAAGCGCTTCCAACCGACCCTGAGATATTTCAGGTTGATATGGCGTGTAAGCAGTATACCAGGCAGGATTTTCTAAAATATTTCTTAAAATTACAGATGGTGTGACACAGTCATGATAACCCATACCAATCATCGAACGATTGACTATATTTTTTTTTGCAAACAAGCTTAAGTCACTAAGTACCTCTCCTTCAGGGCAACTTTCACCTATTTCAATAGGCATTTTAACAGATATATTATTGGGAACAGTATTTTCTATTAACTCTTCAAGATCAGAGTAACCAAGGAATTCGAGCATATTCAGAATATCATTGCTGCTAGGACCTATATGCCTTCTTATAAACTCATCTCTTTGTTCTAGAAATTTTAAATCTTTAAATGAATTAGATAAATCCAAATGTTTTACCTCTTTTAAAGCTACACCAAATTCTATTTTCCCTCTGCACCAACATAAGAAGCATATTCCTCTCCAGTTAGCAAAGCATCTAATTCAGTAGAATCTGACATCTCTACCTTGATTATCCAAGCTTCGTTATAGGGATCAGAATTAATCAATTCTGGTTCTTCTTCCAATCTTGAATTAACTTCAATAACTTTACCGGAAACTGGAGCATAGAGATCTGAAACTGCTTTTACTGATTCAACAACACCAAACGTACCACTCGCATCTACGGAAGATCCAATTTCTGGAGCTTCCACGTAAACTACATCGCCAAGTTCATCTTGCGCATGAGCTGTTATGCCTATAATTGCAATATCTCCATCCACTTTTACCCATTCATGCTCTTTCGAATACTTTAAATCTTCAGGAAATTCCATAAAGTTTTGCTCCTTACAAAAAAAAAAATTAACCTTTATTATAGAAGGGAGTTCTTACTACATTTCCTCTCCTATAACTTCCACGTATATCAATTTCTAATTCATCACCTACCAAAGAATTGCCTTTTAAAACATACCCTATTCCTATAGCTTTATTCAATGAAGGACTCATAGTTCCACTCGTTACAAATCCAATTTCTTCTCCATTATGAAAAATTTTATTTCCTTTCCTCGGAATCCCTCTATCAATCATCTCAAAACCTACCAATTTTCTGCAAACTCCTTCAGAATGAATTTTTAATAACTTTTCATACCCAACAAAATCAGGATTGTTTAATTTCACAACCCAGCCCAAACCTGCTTCGTAAGGATTTGTAGATTCATCAATTTCGTTCCCATATAACGAATACTTCATCTCTGTTCGCAAAGTATCTCTCGCCCCTAATCCGCACGGAGCAATTCCAAATTGCTTGCCATTTTCCAAGAGAAGATCCCAAACTAGATGTACTGCATTTTCCCCACAATATATTTCGTAACCATCTTCTCCAGTATATCCTGTCCTAGAAATCAAAACAGATTTTTTATCTATTTCACATTCCATCAATTCGAAAGATTTTAAATTCTGAAGGCTCACATTATTGGGAAAAAGTTTTTCTAAAACATTTTTTGATCTTGGCCCTTGTAAAGCAATTAAGCACGTTTCTCCGCTAAAATTTCTAATTTCACAATCAAATTGATTTTTTGATGTGACCCATTCAAAATCCTTCTCAATATTAGAAGCATTCACAACAAGCATATATTTGGAATCAGAAATTTTATATGCCAAAGCATCATCTAAAATTCCACCATCATCTTTACAGATGAGTGTATACAAAACTCTCCCTGTGGGCAGTTGTTCTATGTCATTTGTTACTAAAAAGTCTAACATCTTAGTGGCTTCGGGACCTTCAAAAAAAAATTCCCCCATATGACTAACATCAAAAATCCCAACATTTTTCCTAACCGAGAGATGTTCAGAATTGATCCCTTGATATTGAACTGGCATTTTAAAACCCGAAAAGGGAACGAGTCTCGCACCAAGTTCAACATGTTTATCATATAAATGTGTTTTTTTTGGAGAAATTCGTTTTTCAGTCAAGGAAATAACTCTTAAGAGTAATTATATAAAAAAGCACAATATCTTATAGACACAATTCAACTAATCGAACGTATTCCTGTTTCAAATCCAGCAATAATAAGTTTTTGAATCTGACTGGTTCCTTCGTATATAGTCGCAATTCTAGCATCTCGCATATACCTTTCAACAGGATATTCATTACTGTATCCCATTCCACCATGAATTTGAATTGCATTATTGGCTGCTTTTAACGCCGATTCCGAACAATAAAATTTAGCTATTGAAGTTTCGCGTGTATTTTTTTTTCCTGCATTTTTTATTTCACCGGCTTTATAGAGAAGTAGACGACTAGCTTCCACATCAACAACCATTTGTGCAATTAAATCTTGCACCAACTGACGCGCTGCTATTGGTTTTCCAAAAGTATGTCGTTCTTTTGAAAATAACACTGAAGACTCAAGAGATGCCTGTGCAATACCTAAACAACCGGCAGCAACTGAGTATCTCCCATTATCTAGAGCGCTCATAGCAACTTTAAATCCATCACCGACTTCACCTAAAATTGCATCCTCTGGAATTTCAACATTTTCCATAAAAATTTCTGCTGTATTAGAACTTCTTAGGCCTAATTTTCCATGAATATCCTTCGTTGAGAAACCATCAGTTTGTGTTTCAACTAGAAAAGCAGTCATTCTTCGAGGATTATCTTTTTCTGTTTGTGCTATAACTAAAGCAATATCTGCAACACCACCGTTACTAATCCAAATTTTATTCCCATTCAAAATCCACCCATTCTGTGTTTTTCTTGCAAAAGTCTTAATTTGTTGCGCATCAGAACCTGCGTCTGGTTCGGTCAAAGCAAAACAACCAAAATTTTCAACAGAACATAATTTAGGCAAATAAAGACTTTTCTGTTTTTCAGAACCCCATTTAAGAATCGTCGATGCTACTAAAGAAATCTGAACAGAAAGAACTGTTCTTACCGAACTACAAGCTTTACTAATTTCTTCATTAATAATTGCATAGGATATATAATCTAGATCTGCTCCCCCATACTTTGAAGGTATTGGTCCTCCGAACAATCCTAATTGACCCATCTCTTTAACGATTTCCAGTGGGAAACGCTCGTGAATATCATTCTCTCTAGCTACATGGTTAGGTATTTTTTCAGATGCAAATTGAGAAGCGGTCTCTTTCAGTAATCTTTGCGTCTCGTTAAAACGAAAATCCATTTACTCCTCTCTAATTCTTTAAATCAACTTGAATTATAATTGAAAAATCCCTTGCCGGTCTTACGACCCAAATGACCTGCACGAACCATTTTTTTCAATAAAAAATTTGGCCTATATCTCGTTTCTCCTAATTCACGATACAAAGTTTCAGTTTTAGCAAGATGTATGTCTACCCCTATTAAATCAATAAGTTCAAGAGGTCCCATTGGAAGACCTGCTCCCATTTTCATAGCAATATCAATATCCTCTGCCGAAGCAAGGCCCTGTGAAAAAACTTCAACTGCCTCATTCAAAAGTCCTGCAAGAACTCTACTTCCTATCCCAGCAGGACTATCAAAATTCGCTACAATAGGTACTTTCTTTAATTCCTTAGCCAATTCTATAGTATCTTCTATAGTCTTTTTTGATGTTTGCAAACCGGGCATAATTTCAACTAATTTCATAACAATAGGGGGATTAAAGAAATGAACACCTATTACCTTATCCGCTCTTCTAGTTGAAGAAGCAATTTCAGTTATAGACAGTGACGTGGTGTTACTAGCTAGAATTGCTGAAGGGGACGCTAAACTATCAATTTCACTGAAGATCTCCTTTTTTATTTTCATATCTTCAAAAATCGCTTCAATTATAAAGTCTGAATCCTTAACATCTGCTAAACTGACTGAAATTTGAATTTTTTCAAAGATCTTTTCAACTTCAACTGCAGAAATCTTTCCTGCTTCAATTCGAGGCTCTAATCTTTTTCTTAGTCCTGTCAAAGCAGAAGCAAGAATTTTTTCTTCCGTATCGAACAGAGTGACAAAGATTGAGTTCTGAGCAAAAACTTGTGCGATACCAGCACCCATTGTCCCTGCTCCTATAACGGAAACTTTCTTAGGAGTCATATGAATACCTCTTATATTCTTTATAATTATCCAATACGTTTAATAACCAAAGCTATACCTTGACCACCACCAATACAAGCACTTACTACCGCATGCTCTTTACCTATATTCTCCAATGCGTTCATACAGGTTGACAAAATCTTTCCGCCCGTCGCACCAACAGGATGTCCTAAAGCAATTGCACCACCACGAACATTTAATTTTGAACGATCCCATTTTAATTCTCTTTCACATGCTATCACCTGTGCAGCAAAAGCTTCATTTACTTCTATCAAATCCATATCATCTAACTTAAGATTCGCTTTCTTTAGTGCCATTGGGATCGCTTTTACAGGACCCAGACCCATCAGTTTAGGATCTACTCCCGCAGATGCATACCCTAAAATTGAAGCCAAAGGCTTAAGTCCTAATTCTTTTGCTCTTTCTCTAGATGAGACGGCTGTAGCTGAACCAGCATCTCCCTGACAACAAGAATTTCCTGCAGTCACTGAACCTTCTTTTTCAAAAACAGGACGAAGTCTACCTAGCTTTTCTAAAGAAATATCATAGCGAGGAGTTTCATCTTTACAAAAACTTTTCACTTCTCCTTTTCTATTTTTTAACTCAACAGGAATAATCTCATCCTCAAAAAGCCCTGATTCAATTGCATTTGTTGCTTTTTTTTGACTTTCTAGAGCAAATTCATCTTGTTCTTCTCGAGAAATATTATACTTCTCTACTAAATTTTCAGCAGTACAACCCATCAACTGACCGGACAAAGGATCCATATAACCATCCTGATAAATAAGATCTATAAATTTCGCATGACCAATTTTTGCCCCCCATCTTGTATCTTTCTGGACATAAGGGACATTACTTGTACTTTCTACCCCTCCAGCTAAAACAATATTAGAATCTCCGGCGCGAATCGATTGAGCTGCAAGAGCAATAGTTTTAAGGCTCGAACCACAACGCTTATTTACAGTAAACGCTGGAACATTCTCAGATATGCCACTCTGCACAGAAATCAAACGTGCAGAATTAGGACCTACACCTGCCTGCCAACCATGACCAAAAATTACTTCATCAAAATTCTCTGGTTGAACATTCGATCTTTTTATTGCTTCTTGGGCAACTAAAATACCTAACTCTGGAGCAGTTTTGTCTTTCAAAGAACCACCAAAAGAACCAACTGCAGTTCTTACACTACTCAAAATAACTATTTCTTCCGTCGACATTAAGTGACCTCCCTAGCGAACAAATTACTTGTAAATTATTTTGTACCTGCAAGTCACTTGGACTTTATAACGAGAACAACTATGAGGTAAATACGGACTGGAAAAGTATTTCAACAAAAAGATTTATAGTAATTTAATCTATTGAAAAGAAATTCCAAGAAATTCTAAGGTATTTTTAAAATCAATCGGCAATTCAGAAACAACATCAATTTCTTCAGATGTAATTGGATGTCTAAATTTCAAACTTCTAGCGTGCAAAGCCTGTCTTGAGAGATTTTTTTCAAGGTATTTATTAATATCCTTATTGGAAAATCTCGAATTATCACGGTTAACATAAACTGCGTCACAAACTATAGAATGCTTAATATGATGCAAATGAACTCGTATTTGATGTGTCCGACCCGTCATAATATTAACGCTTAAAAGTGAAAAATTATTTGCATTTGCTAAAACTTGGAAGGATGTAAAAGCATTTTTGCCTCCATTTACAACTGCCATTTTAGTTCTATGTCTTGGATGCCTTCCTATAGGAAGACTTATTTTATTGGATAATTTTTTTGGAACCCCGTGTACAAGCGCTAAATATTTTTTCTCAATCTTTCGATTCTTAAGAGCTGAACTAAGTTTTGTATGTGCCAAATCGGATTTGGCTACTATAACTAGTCCTGAAGTATCTTTGTCTAAGCGATGAACGATACCGGGTCGCTCCACTCCCCCAATACCTGACAATTCTCCCCTACAATAATATAAAAGAGCAGAGACTAAAGTTCCCTTGGTATTCCCTGCGCCAGGATGGATGACCATTCCTGGCGGTTTATCAACTACCAACAAATGTTCATCTTCAAAAATAACTTTTAATTTAATTTTTTCAGGCAAAATAAATGATTTTTCTGGTGGAGGAATAACCACCTGTATTTGATCACCCGCGCAAACCTTAGTAGAAGGCTTAATACTTTTTTTGTCATTTATAGATACACAATTATCTCTTATAAGTTGGTTTAAACGAGAACGAGACAATTCAGCAATATTCTTCTTTAAAAAAACGTCTACTCTGTCAATCTCATCGGTACTTAATAATTTAATAATTTTCGAATTTTTTGACATTTGGACACTAAATTTTAAAGATATATAAAAAAAGAAACCTTTTAGTCTTAGTTTTTAATTAATAGTTTTTTTTGAAAACGAAGTCTTCAAAATAATAAATAAAAGTATACCCACTCCAATACTTATTCCAGAATCTGCAATATTAAAAGCGGGCCAATAAAATGAACCATAGTAAATTAAAATGAAATCAATTACTTCCCCATAGAGAAAACGATCTACTAAATTACCGATACCACCACCAAAAATAAAAATGAGTGCAAAACGTGCAAACGAACTATTCGAAAACTCATAGAGATATAAATAAACAACAAAGAATAA
The DNA here is from genome assembly GCA_002377645.1 of Nitrospinaceae bacterium UBA3496. Classification (GTDB taxonomy): domain Bacteria; phylum UBA8248; class UBA8248; order UBA8248; family UBA8248; genus UBA3496. Next base: position 60,666 of record DFQF01000077.1, read on the forward strand.
AGCAAAAATAGTGACTGAAATAAACAACCATTTTGAAATAGCAGGAGGAAGATCTGCTAAAAAGCTAAAAGCACCACCTGGATTTCGAACATAAATAAAATCAAAAAACCCGGGAAAAATATTTACCCTAGATCCTAAACTTAAATTTGATAGAACAATAACTTTAGAAAGTTGATCTAAAAATGCAAAAAGAATTCCAAACAGAAATAAATCGCGTGAATTTAAAAAAATTTTCATGGGTTATATGTTGATACTATCCGTGCACACCGTGCTGAAAGATCTGGATAATTTGGGTCAGAACCAACATCTTCAGAAATTTTCCAGGACATTTCACATTTTTTTCCCTTTGCTAAATCGATTTGTATCGCAAGTCCTTGAATTTCTTCACTTTGAAAAATTTCATCAGGAATCTGAGAATTGGAAGACGCCAATTTTGCACTAGAAACAATAAAGATATCTTCCATTTTATCTACAAGAGGTAATAATTCTTCTCTTAACTCTTCTGGTGCATAGATTAATACAGAAAAATTCAAAGAACTTCCTTTTCCTTTTTCTTGGATTTTACGAGTTTCTTCAATTGCTTTAAGAACCTCAGGTCTAATTTCTAAAAGCCGTTTCCATTTAGATTCAAGTTGAGGATCTCTTCTTTCAGGATCTGTCTCAGGGAAAACAGAAAAATGTATACTGTCTCCATATCTTTTATCTGTATACCTATAAACTTCTTCTGAAGTAAAAGAAAGTATAGGAGCCATGAGCCTTAAGAGAGTATCTAGAACATCGTCCATGGTAACGAGAGCAGATAAGCGCTCGGGATCATCCGGCAAAGAAATGTAGAGTCTATCTTTTAAAACATCCATATAGAAAGCCGACAAATCAACCGCACAGAAATTATTTAAAGCATGATAAACAGTATGGAATTCATAATCATCATAGGCTTTTTTGACTTTTTCAATTAATCTATCCAATCTACTTAAAATTAATCTGTCTATTTCATTTCTCTGGCCAATTGGAAATTCCGAAGAATCATATTTAAATCCTTCATAATCATGCAAATTTCCTAATAAAAACCTACAAGTATTCCTTATCCTTCTGTATGCTTCTGATAGTCTTTCAAGTATTTGATTAGACAGTCGAATATCTTCTCGATAATTTTCTCCAGCAACCCATAATCTTAAGATTTCAGCACCATATTGTTTGATAATTTTTTCTGGAGCAACAGTATTTCCCAAACTCTTACTCATCTTTTTCCCATTCCCATCTACTACATATCCATGAGTTAGTACTTCGCGATAAGGAGCTGATCCACGAACACCAACTGCAGCCAAAAGGGAACTATGGAACCAACCCCTATGTTGATCGCTACCTTCAAGGTACATATTCGCAGGCCAGGTCAATTCTTTATTTTTTTCAAGGACTGCTGCTTGACTGACTCCAGAATCGAACCAAACATCAAGAATATCAGTCTCTTTCTTGAAATTGTCAGACCCACATGAAGGGCAAACGAAACCGTGTGGTAAAAGTTCAGAACAATCTTTTTCAAACCAGACATCTGCTCCCTGAGACTCCATTAAATCTGCGACATGTATTGCAACACTGCCATCAACAATAATTTCTGAGCATTTCTCACAATGAAAAGCTACTATCGGAACACCCCATGACCTCTGACGCGATATGCACCAATCAGGTCTGTTTTCAATCATCTGATAAATACGTTCTTCGCCCCAGTTTGGCACCCACTCTACTTTCCGTATCTCATCTAAAGCTTTTTTTCTTAAATCCGATTTTTCCATAGAAATAAACCACTGGGGTGTAGCTCTAAATATAGTAGGTCTATGACTTCTCCAATCATGAGGATAAGGATGAGGATATTTTTCTGTAGCAAAAAGCATCTCTTTTTCTTTTAGAAATTCAATAATTTCCTGATCGGCATCAAAAACAAATTGTCCAGCAAAGTGTTCAATTTCTTGAGTAAACCTACCGCCATCATCTACAGGACTATAAATTTCCAATCCATACTTTAATCCAGTTTCATAATCTTCCCTACCATGACCAGGAGCCGTATGTACTACACCAGTACCTTGCTCAAGAGTTACGTAATCAGCATGTACCACTTTCGAATCTCTTTTTATCCAAGGATGACTGACTAAGAGATTCTCCAAGACTTTTGAATCAAAATCTTCTATCTTTTTTAATTTTCCTTCACCTGCGATTTCACCTTCAGTTAATACTTTTTCTAAATGAGGAGTAAAATATTCATGAAAGATAAGTATTTCCTCTCCATAAGAAAAAATGGAATACTTTAAACTTGGATGAAATGCTAAAGCCAAATTTGCTGGCAATGTCCATGGAGTTGTAGTCCAAATAAGAACACTTACTTTCTTTTTTGAATCAAGTTTTGAAAAAAAAGGAATTCGTTCACTCCAACTTAACATCTGTTCTTTGTTTAAAGGAAATTTAACATATATACTTGTTGTTGTTATCTCCTCATATTCAACTTCAGCTTCTGCAAGAGCCGTTCGTAATCCAGGTGCCCAATGTACAGGTTTTAACCCTAAATAAACGTTTCCTGCATCCATAAAACGCCCAAGTTCTCGAACTGTTGCAGCTTCATAATCAAAACTCATGGTTAGATAAGGATTTTGCCAATCACCAAAAACACCAAGGCGCATAAATTCTTCTCTTTGTATATCAATAAATTTTTCTGCATACTTTCTACATAGCGCACGTTTTTCTATTGGAGAAATTTCAAACCGTTTTTTCCCCAATTCTTTATCTACTTGATGCTCAATAGGCAAACCATGACAATC
>DFQF01000077.1:63777-82178 GCA_002377645.1 Nitrospinaceae bacterium UBA3496
GACAATCCCAACCAGGAACATATGCAGCATCAAACCCAGACATTTGTTTTGACTTGACAATTATGTCTTTTAAGATTTTATTCAAGACAGTACCCATATGGATATTGCCATTTGCATAAGGAGGGCCATCGTGGAGAATGTATTTTTCTCTACCCTTTGATTGTTTTCTTATTTCTCCATAAATATCTTTATCATGCCATTCAGAAAGCATTTCCGGCTCTTTAACAGAAAGGTTCGCTTTCATCGGGAATGAGGTTTTAGGTAAATTTAAATAATTCTTATAATCTTCGACCAAAACTTTCTCCTGTCAGGAAAAATTAATAAAAACCTCTATTGAGGAGATAACCCTACAGCTTTGTATATATCGGTCATTGTCTTTCGGGCTTCTTCGCGTGCTTTCTCTCCACCGGATTTCAAAACTTGATTAACATATTCCTTATCTGCCTTTAATTTTTCACGCTCCTTTCTAAAAGGAGTGAAAAAACTATTTAATTTTTCAAATAGCATTTTTTTAGCATCCCCATAACCTAATCCTCCAGCTAGATATTGTTCACGTAAAGAATCCTGCTCCTTCTCATTGGCAAACAGTTTGAAAAGACTAAAAACATTACAAGTTTCTGGATCTTTAGGTTCTTCTACGGGGGTTGAGTCTGTAACAATCGACATGATTTTCTTTCGCAAAGATTTTCCCTCGTCAAAAATTTCTATAGTATTTCCATAACTTTTACTCATTTTTTGTCCATCAACACCCGGAACTTTCGCTCCTTTATCCAACCTAAAAGAAGGCATTGGAAAAATTTCTTCATAGGTATTATTGAAAGATTGCGCAATATCTCTTGTCATTTCGATATGTTGTATTTGGTCTTCTCCAACAGGTACGACATTCGATCTATAAATTAAAATGTCAGCTGCCATTAGCATAGGATAAGTGTACAAACCCATAGAGGGACTAATTCCTCTTTGAACTTTATCTTTATAAGAAGTAGCTCTATCAAGAAGCCCTTTGCCCGTCACACAAGATAAAATCCATGACAATTCGCTCACTTCTGGAACATCGTTTTGTCTAAAAAAAACTGCCTTTTTAGGATCCAGCCCTAAAGATAAATAATCAAGAGCAACATCAAAAGTTTGTTGCGAAAGTAATTCTGGAACTTGTACTGAAGTCATAGCATGGTAATTAGCTATAAAATAAAAAGCTTCTCCCTCTTCTTGCAAGGCTATATGCTGGCGAAGAGCGCCAAAATAGTTGCCAATATGCAATCTACCAGAAGGTTGTACTCCAGATAGAAACCGAATTTTCGATGACATATAAAATCCTAAATAATTTTAAAATCAATTGAGCATTTTAAACAAATTCATTGCAAATATCCGCTCTGTAGCAAGTAAAAAATAAAATATTGGAGACATGATTACTGTAAGCTTATTAAACAATATCAGACCAAGGATTATAAAAAAACCATAGGGCTCTAATCTTGAAAAATTAAATGCAATACGTCTTGGCAGAATACCATGTAGTATTCTTCCTCCATCGAATGGTAAAATCGGAACTAAATTAAACGCAGCAAGGGCTGTATTTACAATAAAACTCATTTCAAGCATCTTATAAATCGGCTCTCCAAAAAAACTTTGATGAATTCCAAAATGTCGCATTTCAAATAAAACAAACAAACTTAAAATAGCAAGAAAAAAATTAGAAACCGGTCCTGCTAGAGCTATCCATATCATATCTTTTCTTGGATTTTTTAGATTTGAAGTATCGACAGGAACTGGCTTTGCCCAACCGAAACCAATTCCAGCAGCAAGCGATATTACAAAAGCCAAAGTCCCTAAAGGATCTAGATGAACTAAAGGATTTAAACTTAGACGTCCCATATACCTTGCTGTTTGATCTCCTAATTTAGAAGCAGACCAACCATGAGCAACTTCATGTACAGTCAAAGCAATTAAAATTGCCGGAAGAGATACAATGAGTTTTTGAATAAAATCTTCTGAAAACAAAACAAAAATCCTGCAACATTAGATTAAAATTAAAATAAATTAAAAATTTTGAATCAATCAAAAAAATATATACAATTTAAGGATTCCATACATTTTCAAAATCGTCACAAAAAACAAACTCACTCAAAGATTTCCTCGTAGATGGTTTTTTGTCTTTTTCCTGAACTTCAGGGGGCAAATCTTCAAAATTCCCTGGATAACCGACTGCAAAAAGAGCAACAACTCTATAGGGATCTGGTATCTTAAATTTTTCAAGAACCTTTTCTTCATCCCATCCAGCCATTGCATGCACTGTGAGTTCTAATGCACTTCCCTGCAACAAAAGATTTTGCAATGCCATCCCAACATCGATCAACCATCTCTGTAATCCATTTCTTTCTGGTTGTTCTTCTGGATTGCCAAGTATAATCATTTTAGTCGGAGCTTCAGCCGCCCACTGACGATTGCCTTCATTCAAACACTCGTCAAACGCATTATTTGACTCTTCCGATTGAGTTACAATGACTCTCCATGGTTGCTTATTGCTTCCTGAAGGGGCCCACCGAAATGCCTCTAACAAAGCATTTAATTCATCCGGTTTTGGTGGAACTCCACTAAAATCTCTCTTACTTCTTCTATTTTTTATTAAAGGATGTATGTCTGCCATCTTTGTTCTCCTGAAAATTTAATGAAAATATATTAACGCTTCAGCTATTAAAGTTCTAAAAAAATGCAGTGTAGTACAGCGTTCAAAAAAATAAAATACACACTAAGTCAGCCAGCATATCCCACATCTTTTTTGGTCTCCAATAAAACAATTTTTTCGGATGAATCGAGCATATTTGTTCTATATAAAGTATGTGCAAAAATTTGTGGAGCCCGATAAATAAAAATTCTCTCATGAGAAATCAATAAAGATCGAATTAAAGAAACAAACTGCAAGATACTTCTAGAACCTTCGAACTCTAAATCTTCCATATCTATTTTTAAAATAGAAACTTCAAAATCTTTTATATTTTTTTTTATCGCAATATCAACCAATGGGAAAATTCTAAGATCTAAATCTCCACTTATCTGAACGCTTAACTCTTTTTTATTTTTGAAAATTCTCAGGAAGAAATCCTGATTAATAGAAATTTCACGCAAATCAGCCTCCATACTTAGAGTTTTGCTTTAAAAAATTAAAAAAGAATCAATCAACTGATAAAGGAAAAATAATAGGCTTCGACTCTTTCGCACTTTTCTCAATTGCGAGTGTGACCTCAAGGGTAGTTCGTGCATGTTCAGGATCTGTTAAAGGAATTGATTTTCCTGCAACGACATGATCCAACCAGTAACGTGTTTCATCTCGCATAGGACCCCAAAAATCTCCTACTAGGAAGTCTCCTGCCATCATACTCTCTAGAAAAACAACATTTGTCCTAAAATCTGGGACATAAGGAGATGGGACACCTTTAGAAGTTGCCAGTATTGAAGATTTATGAGAATCATCAATGAAAATTGCTCCCTTATCACCCATAACTTCCATATCCATAGAAGTTACATTTGAGGGCCAATTGTCAGGCAGAATCCAAGAACAACCAAAGTTAATTGAACTACCGTCATCGAGGCTTAAAATAGCCCATGCCCAATCACCACATCCCATAGGATGATGAGGGAAAATTTCGCTGCCTCCTTGAGCATATACACTTACAGGCCTTCTCCCTTCGAAATACCATAAAGAAATATCAACCATATATGTTAGTGTATCCGTGACTGGACCAGCGTGCGGTGCGCGTTTGTATATTTCTGCACCACCTGACATAATATTATAGAGTGTAGCCCTAGCCGTTTGAAGTTCTCCTAACTTACCCTGGCTAATTTGTTCTTTCGCATTTAAAAAACGTCTTCGTACTCTTTGAGTATATCCAATATGCAAATTTCCATTATGATTATGCAAACAGTTTAAAATTTTGTCAGCGTCTTCTAAAGAAAGAGAAATAGGTTTTTCGCATAAGACCGGCTTTCCTAATTCGATACCTCTACAAACAGGTTCTGCATGTGCAAATTCAGGAGTTGAAACGATAACTGCATCTACCTCTGGGTGATTTAAAACTGCTTCGTTATCTTCTGAAAAAAAATCTGCGTCGACTTCTTCAGCTAGTCTCTTTGCATTTTCAATATTCTGATCTGAAAGTGCTAAAAAACTTACTTGAGGAGAACTTGATGCAAGATTAGCTCTTAATCTGCCCATTCTACCCGAACCAATTATGCCTACACCGATCTGTTTCAATTTTTATCCTCTCAAAGGTAAATCTATAACTTTTCCGCCTTGCCTTGCACTAGTTTCCATAGCAACTGTAAGTTCAAGAGCATTCCTGCCTGCATTAGCATCGCAGAGGGGAATTTCTTTTCCAGTAGTTACTCTCTCAACAAATAATCTAGTTTCGTCTCTCATAGGACCAATAAACTCTCCCACTACCCAATCTCCTGGCATGGCCGAACCTAAAAAAGAAACATTAAAAGAAGAATCTGGAACATAAGAAGAGGGTGTTTCTTCCTCGCTAACCATCATTACATCTTTATGTCCATCATCAATTCTAATAGCCCCTTCACTTCCAAAAATATCCATACTGATAGTGGCAACTGTAGCAGGCCACTTTTCAGGAAGTATCCAAGAAGAACCAAGATTAACAGCAGAACCATCCTCAAAAGTAACTATCGCCCAACCATAATCTCCTAATTTCTCAGGATGTTCAGAAAAGATTTTGCTCCCACCAAGAGCATAAACTCGGACGGGCTTTAAAGGTTCGAAAAACCAGAGAGCCATATCGGCCATATATGTTAAAGCATCAGAAATCGGACTAGCATGTGGTGCTCTTTGATAAACTTGTTTAGCAACAGACATTGGATTGTATATACAAAGCCTTCCTGACATGACTTTGCCAAGACGACCATCTTGAATATGTTCTTTCACAGAGAGAAACTTTCTTCTAAGACGTTGTGTATATCCTATATAAAGTTCAGTACCAGTCTTTTTCTGAATTTCTAAAATTTTATCTGCATCTTTAAGACTTAAAGCAATTGGTTTCTCAACCAAAACAGGCTTTTGATTTTCAAGTGCGAGACAAATCCACTCAGTATGTTCTCCTTCAGGAGTAGACACAATTACTGCACCAACGTTTGGATGTTCAATAACAGCTTTATTATCATCAGAAAAAAAAGCTGCTTCGGTCTGTTGAGCCAGACCTTTAGCTTTTTCCTTGTCAATATCTGATATTGCAAGGAAGTCTACTTGTGGAGAAGTCGCAGAGAGGTGAGCTCTTAAAGAGCCCATTCTTCCAGCACCCACCAAACCTATTCCTATCTGTTTTTTAGGTACAACCATTCCAACCTCATGAATGAAATACTTGTTATACTTTTCAGTCTAACAAATAAAAAAAAAACACAACACTAGCAACGTCAAAATAAAATTATTATATTGAGCATAAGTACGAATATTTAAAAGGAGACTTTTTTTGGAAAAATCGCAGTCACTAGCCGCTATTTTAAAAGGACCAAAGAATCTTTGCTTAGAAATGAGAGATATTCCTGACCCAGGAAAAAATGAAGTACTAGTTGAAGTAAAAGCATGCGCAATTTGTGGAAGTGACTTTCACTTGATTGACGGCCATACTAAAAGGGCTCGTTTGCCAGTGGTTCCTGGACATGAACTTATGGGAAAAGTTGTTGATGTTGGTAAGAACGTTTCAAAAGATATTATAGGAAACAGATTTTGTATAGAAAATCATGTTGCATGTGGTGAGTGCCGATACTGTAAAGCTAACCGAGAAAATTTATGTAATAACTCTAGGTCTATTGGAACTACGATAGATGGAGGATATAGTCAACATGTAATTGCTCCTGCGAATAAACTTGTTCCAATTCCAGATAAATTAGATGATGCAACCGCTTCAGTAATGCAAACACTTGCAACCGGATATCATGTAGTAAATAACCGAGCAAATTTAAAAAAGAATGAGACTGCAGCAATTATAGGTGTTGGACCAATTGGTTTGTGTACTCTTGCTTGCGCTAAACAAATTGGTGCAAGAGTAATTGTCATTGATACGGTTGAAGATAGACTTTCACTAGCGAAAAAAATGGGGGCTGATGAAACTATAAATGCTTTAGAAGTAGACCCAGTAGAAAAAGTCAAAACCCTAACTGATGGTGAAGGAGCAGAAGTTAGCTTCGAAATAGTTGGAGGGAATCAGTCTAAAACAATTCAGCAATCAATTGACATGCTATGTAAGGGAGGAAGAACTGTAATTGTTGGAGTTTCTGGAATTGATATCCCAATCGATTTTCAGCCTATTCAACACTTAGAGAAAGTCATTATTGGGTCAAGAGGACATCCTTATTCGTTCATGCCCTGTATTGAACACGTTGTTTCAGGAAATCTTAATATAAGCGAAATGATCACACATCAAATTCCTCTTTCGATGGTTGAAGAAGGAATTAAAATGATGAGAGAAAGAAAAGACGGAGCTGTTAAAGTCGTTCTTATCCCAAACGAATAATAAACAGAATTTTTTGGAGAAAATATGCAATCAAAGAAAAAAACTATTGGATTTATTGGTCTGGGTTTAATGGGTCAGGCTTTCACAAATAACTTAATGAAAGATGGTTATACAATTTTTGGCACAGATCCAGTTCCATTGGCAAAAAGAAGATTCAAAAGAAAAGGCGGCAAAGTTCTCGATTCACCAAAGGCAGTCGTGGAAAAAGCAGATATCACATTTATTTCAGTTCCAAACTCTAAAATCTCTCTAAATTGTGCAGAAGGAAAGAATGGTTATACATTTATAAAGAAACAAGCTTCAAGAAAAATAATTATAGACACTACAACCTCGGACCCGGATGACACCAGAAAAATCAGTTCTCTTTGTAAAAAAACTAAATTGGATTTTTTAGAAGGATGTATAAGCGGAAACAGCAAAGATGTAAAAAATAGAATTGGCCTTTTCTTAGTTGGAGGAGAAGAAAAAACATATAAGAAAGTCAAACCCCTTTTAGGAAATCTTTTATCAGATCAGATTTATTGTGGAAAAGCTGGTTCGGGTGCAACTATGAAAGTAATCATAAATTATTTGACATGTCTTGAACGCTGTTCAATTGCAGAAACATTAAGAATAGGACTCCGTTCAGGTATAAAAAAAGATCTCCTACTAGAATGTCTACTAAGAAGCGCTGCCTCTGGAAAGCAGCTTGAAAAAAGAGGAGCTAGAATGTTAGGACACAAATTTTCTGACCCAGTAAGTTCATTGGCCACAATGATTAAAGATATGAAATTAGGACTTACACTCGCAAAAAAAACCAAATCTTCTACTCCAGTAGGAAAGGCTTGCCTTCCTATTTACGAACTTGGAGGAAAATCTGAATATGGGGAACTTGATAGCTCAGTTATCTACAAAGTTTTCGAAGACCTTGAGACCAAATAAAAATTCAACTCAAAAAGAACTTAACGAAGACCAGCAAGTTCTTGAAGACGATGCCAGTTCTTAAGTCTTTCTTCGTTAGTAGCTAACAAGACTTCCGAAGGATTGCCATCTTTATCAAATTGTTTTGCAAAACGACCTTCAGTTCTTGCAAAATCTATAAAATTCACCTCTTCTTTAGTCTTAGGATTCACATACCAGTCTTTATTTGGAGAAGGATTACCTGTGAGATTCATTCTCTCTTTGATCGTATCTCCACGCCTTGGATCGTAAGTGAAAACAGGAAAAGCTCTACTGTCGGCCGCTAACTTCGCCTGAGCACCAGCCATATCATCTGCAACACCATGTTCTGGTTGACATGTTGTAAAAACATTTATAACCGCAGGTCCAGGGAACTCATTCGCTTCCATTATTGAGCGATAAAAATGATTTACATGCGCACAAGTCGTCTGAGAAACGTATACATCCCCGTGCATCAAACATATCGTACTTAGTTCTTTTCTTGCTTCAGTTTTACCCTGAACAACTTTTCCATGCTGACTCATTTTGGCATCTTGTCCTCCATAACTGCTTGTTGATGCCTGGCCACCAGTATTAGAATAAACTTGTGTATCTAAAACTAAAACTTTAATATCTACACCACTTGCAAGCATTCTGGATAAAGACTGAAACCCTATATCTAACATGGCTCCATCTCCACCAATAACCCAAAGTCGTTTGTCTTCCATACCCTCTTGATCCCATCTTGCCCTCACACCCATTGCAACAGCAGGACCATTTTCAAAAAGACTATTTGTCCAAGGAACAATATAAGGGTTGTAAGGATATGTACTTGTATAAACGGTATTACAACCCGTACTTGCTACAATTCCCATTCCTTCTTTTCCATATGTGAAACCAGTTGCGGCAGTCATCATTCTAAGAGCAGTTGCCTCGCCACAACCCATACAACTACCTGCACCACCTACATACAGTAACGATCGTTCCGTTAGCATCATATCTGCAAGGAATTTTTCATTTACATATTCTTCGGGAGTTTCAGGTAGAGTTTTATAAAAATCCCATTCTTGCTGAAAATCTTCTAACATTTTTTGATCTTTTGGCACCATACCGAGCGACTCATGACTCCCGCAGACCTCTACACATTCACCACACCCTTTACATTTAGTTGGATCTACAAAAATCCCAAACATTGCTCCTTCTATTCCCTTTTTTTCAGCCTGTCCGTGGAATTTTTTTGTCTTTGAGAATCTAGCTTGGAGACGTTTCTTCTCTTCAGGATCGCTTATATCATTTAATTTTTTTTCAAGATCGCTTTCTGAGATGCCAATTCCAAGAATGGCTGTATCTGGACATTCTGTAACACAATCCATACAACCAACACATTTGTCATTGTAAAATTCTGGTAGATCCGGAGCAATATAACTAAAGTCACGAAGGGCACCAGTTCCTGCTGGAACTATACTTCTCGCAACCTGAATATCTGCATCCAGTCCCAACTCTGCAGAACCATCATTGTAAGCACCTACTACACGACTATTAAAGTCTGCTATATCCAAGAAAGTTTCTTCTTCCTCTGTATTCAGTGTAACATTTTCTCTTTCTGACATTATAAGCCCCTATTTATTCGACCAATTCCAAATCTGCCATCTTATTTATCATTTCAGAGGGCAATTCATGAATCTCTGTAAATCCACGTCTGACACATTCCATATTATCTATGACTACCTGCTCACCTCTTCTACCAAAATATTTTCGAATCGATTTTTCAACACTAGAAAAAATATCTTCCTCAGTTAAATTCTTTTGTTCCATAAACGGAGTACATTTCAAAAAGATTCCAAGTAAAACTATCCCTTGCATCCTTTGCTCTAACGAAGGATCACTTGCTATTTCCCTCGCTACTTTAACTGTATCCATGAAAAGAACTCTCGCACTTTTTTGCCTCAAGATATTTCTGGAAGCTGGAGGAATATTTTCCCATACTTTTTCGGGATCTTCTTCATCAGTTTGAACAAATACCATTCCTTTATCTGAAAGACCCTTTAGTGGATTGCCAGACTTAAAAGCATTTACGTCATTGAGTGGAATGAATTCAACATCATTTAACTCACAATGTGTTCTAATTACATCATCTGCAATTGTAAGATAGTATGTAGTAGGAAGACCTTTTTTCTCAGATCCATATTTTGGGTAAGCCTGCACATTCATCCCGAAAGTATCACCAGCTATGGTCGCTATAACTTTGTTGGTAGTGACTGACCCATATCCACCAACTGAATGTCCTCTCATTGAAAAGGCACCAGCTGGGCGAAGATCTGGATCTTCCTCTACATCTAAAGCCGTAGCATGTTTAATTCCTAGTGAAAAATATCGCTGTTGATCTTCTGTCTTCGAATCCATCATATTTTTTAGACATGCAAGGAAATCACCTGGCCTAACATCTCGGCTTCCTAAGCCAGCTGAACAAGAAAAGACTACAGGAATTCTATCTATTTCTGGATAATTTTTTACTCCGGTTAATGAATCTGCAAAAGACGATTTAATTTCAGCAGTGAGAGGATTAGATTGGGCACTGGGCACGTCAAGTCTCTCTAATACCGTAAATGCTTTTGTATTCTTTAGGGCATCAACAATTTCATCACCTGGGAATGGCCTAAAAGACGTGACATTTACAAGACCAACCTTGTGACCCTGACTTCTTAAATAATCTACGGCGGCGATTGCAGTTTCCATATAGCAACCCATACCTACAAACGCATATTCAGCATCCTCTATACAATAAGATTCTGTTAATCCGTATTTTCTACCCGTCGCCTCATAAAATTCCTGCATCGCATTTTTTAGGAGTTCAGGAATTTGATCATAGAAATATCGTTGAGAAATTTTTCCTTTCATATAAGAATCCTGATTTTGCACAACACCTATCATAGTAGGATTATCAAAATCCATATTATTTCTTATTTTTTCAAGAGGAGGGCCAATAAACTCTTTCATAAATTCAGGTTCAGGCAAAGAAACGTTTTCAATAGTATGAGTGGTAAGAAAACCATCTTGAATGTTTAGAAAAGGAGTCTCAGAATCTTCTGCAACACGCCTTGAAATAAGTGCTAAATCTCCAGCTTCTTGCGCAGTTCTCGCAAACAACATACCCCACCCACAATCAGCAACACCCATAACATCATCGTGACCAGCATGTACATTTAAACTCTGCGAAGTCAATGCTCTTGCACCAATATGAAACACAGCTGGTAGCCTTTTTCCACTTATGGTGTAAAGTACCTCTTTCATCAAGATAAGTCCTTGCCCTGAAGTAAAATTGGAAACTCTTCCGCCGGCAACAGCAAAGCCTTCACATGTGCTTGCGCTGGAGTGTTCGCTTTCGAGTTCTAGAAAGAAAAGTTTTTCTCCCCAAAGGTTCTCCTTACCATTAGAAACTTCAGCCTGATAACCCTGACCCATTGTTGTTGAACTGGTAATAGGATATGCACAAGCTCCCTGTGTTATATGCGTTTCAACCCAAGCTACTGCGGCAGCACCGTCTGCAGTAGTAGGAAGACCCGGATACTTAAAAACTCCAGATCCATTTTCGCTATTTCCGTTTGTATGATTCATTCTAATTTCACCTATTTCGTATAAAGATTAGTAAGATTCAACAGGATTTTTAATGAACTAATTACCCAATTATAAAGGAAAGTACCCTTAAGTTCAATGAAAATAGATACAAAAAAATACAAATTATTTAAATCTTTTAAAAACAATAGGTTACAGAATACAATCGAGAATTTGTCAAGATTTGCTCTTCTTAATAAAAATGATTTAACATTACTTTGACAATACAGTCCCAAAAAAGGTTATTATAGAATATAAACTCATTCATAAAGGAGAGTGTACCTAAATGGAACCAGTTAAAATCTACACGAGGCACGGTTGATTTTCATGTGCAAGAATGAAAGAGTTTCTTTCAGAAAATGGCATCCCAATAGAAAATCGAGATTGCACAAATGATCCTGTTGCTCAAAAAGAATTAAATGAACTTGGAATCAAAGCTTTACCTGTAGCAGTAAGAGGATCAAAAATTGTAATTGGTTTTGATGAAAAAAAACTAATCGAAACTTTCGAGATAGAAAAAAAATTACGAGAACCTTTAAATGTTCATTCTATAATGCGCTTTACCTCAAAAGTGTTTTTGGCAACAAAACGTGCGATAAATCAAATCCCAAAAGAAAAACTCGACTGGATTTCACCTGACCGTCCCAGATCTCTCAGACAACTAACGTGGCATATATTTGAGAGATTCGAACTTTGCATGGAAGCATATACTTCTGAACACTACACAGAAGATATGGTTAGAAGATATGAAAAGGAAGCAAATAATTATAAAGCTAACGAAGACATTTGTTTATATGGTGACAAAGTTGAAGATAAATTAAAAAAATTCATCAATGAAAATGAACAAAATATAGATAAAGAAATAGATAGCTATATGGGAAAAATAACTATTCAAAAACTTTTAGAAATGGCTTTAGGACATGGAGTTCAGCATCTACGACATACATATCATTACTTTGAAATGTTAAATATAGTCCCGGATTCCCCTTTAAAACCAGATGATTACAAGGAAATTCCCGTTCCAAAGGAGTTGTTCTAAAAAATTGAAATTCAAATAATTAAATAATATGGAGTAAAACCTTTTGAAAAAAAATGCGTTAAGAGCAAACCGAAAACGAATGAAGGAAGAATTTGAACACCAGTCAAAAATCGGACAGTTAGGCAAAACAGGTCTTTCAAGAGTCGCATTTACAGTTCCATTTACTAAAGTAAGAAAATATGCACAATCTCTTATGAAGAATGCAGGAATGAAAACTAAAATTGACGCATTTGGGAATTTGTACGGCAGAAAGGAAGGAAAACAAAAAAATCTACCTACCGTTATGCTTGGTTCGCACCTTGACAGCCAAAATCCAGGAGGAAGGTTTGACGGTCCAGCTGGAGTACTTACAGCTCTTGAGGCTATTCGTATTTTAAAAGAAAATAAAATTGACCATGAACATCCTATTGAGGTAGTAGCTTTTGCCGGCGAAGAATCCTCATGTGGAATGACCGTTTTTGGAAGCAGTGCAGCAACTGGAGTAATAGGTGCAAAGGAAATGAAAAATACTATACATCCTCCAACTGGAAAAAGTCTTTATGAAATTGTGAATAAGACAGGAGGCAATACATCAAAAATCAGAACCTCTATTTTACAAAAAAAATCTATAAAATCTTTTCTAGAACTTCATATAGAGCAAGGACCTATTCTGGAAACAAATAAGGTTTCTATTGGAGTAGTTGATCTCGTTGTAGGCTACATAAGAGGGCAAATTATTTTCAAAGGAGTTTCTGCTCATTCAGGAGGGCAACCAATGCCTTACCGCAGAGACTCTTCTATGGCCGCAGCAGAGTTTATGCTTGAAATGGAATCCATGGTAAAAAATGCGCCTGAGAGTCAAAGACTGACTATTACATTCGGCGAAATTAACGCAAGGCCAGGATGGATATCAATTGTTCCTGGAGAAACAGAAATTTCATTTGACCTTAGAGGGAAAAATGATGAGATTCTCAAAAGAATTCTAGAAAGAATGAAGAAGAAACTACTCGAAATAAAACAAAAAAGAAAAGTTCATGGTATTATGAAAGATGTATTAAAACTTCCAGTCTGTCCAACTTCAAAAAAAATTCAGTCTATTCTCAAAAGAGCTTCTAAAACCGCAGGATTCAGATCTCTTAAACTCTCAAGTGGTGGAGTGCATGATGCTTGCAGGATGGCAAAATTATGCCCTATAGGGATGATTTTTATCCCTTCAGTCAAAGGATTATCACATACACCCGAAGAGTTTACTCACTTTGAAGATATGGTTAAAGGAGCAGAAGTGACAGCACTCGCGCTATCCGAACTCTCTAAGAAAAGTGTGAAAATTTAAATCTCTGCTTAATAACCTAAATCCTTCGCAGGAACATCGGAAGCTATCTGGATCACCATTTCTTCTGTCTCACTTGGATCAAGAAACAAAATCTCATACCCTCTTGGAGTATAAGTTCCTGGACCAAAACCTTCCATAAATTTTACGTCTTTGTTTTGAAATTCTTCGCCAATTTTTCCCGTATCTTCCGTTGAAAACGCTATATGAGAAAAACAGGGACCACCATTCTTTTCGAGCATCTTCGTATAATGATTCTCAGGATCATAGGGCTGCATAATTTCTATTTCTACATCTCCCATCCTAAGAAAAGTAGCATGTGCCCATCCAGTATCAGCAACTTGCACCCGGTTTGGTTCACATCCTAATTTTTCCATAAATAATTTTTTTGTTCTTTCCATATCATCTGTGATTAAACCTATATGATGAATTTTTTTAAACATTTTTTTCTCCTAGATTTACTGAAGTTTTGGTCTTTATCCACGAAAAAAACCATAAAAATAAAATACACCCACCGGTGAATTGGGCAAGAAGCATAGCAAACCAAACTCCTTCCTCTCGCAATCCGGCTGTATTAGAAAGGTAAAATGCTGTAGGAAGCATAAGAATCCAGCTCACAATAATTTGGGTGAGCATTGGGGGTTTGGAATTTCCTGCACCCTGAAATGCTCCGGCCATAACCCTTCTTATTGATTCCATAATGAGACCAAACGAAAAAACACGAAGCGCAAAAGAAGCAATGGGTGTCGAACTGCCTACCAGTCCAAAAAAGATAGAGATGTCTCTAGAGAAGAAAAATTGAGCTACAGAAAGAAAACCCATTATTCCAACAAGAATTGTTAAAGTATATTGAACTGTGCTTATTGCTCGATTTGGCTTAGACGCTCCGAGATTTTGTCCAACCAAAGTTCTAGTAGACCCCTGAAGACCAAAACAAGGAAGGCGAGCAATCATTGTAACTCTATTGCCGACTCCCCAAGCTGCTAGAGCATCTGCTCCAAAAGGAGTTAGAATCCTAAGAAGTAAAAGGTAGGAACCCCTTTCTAAAAGATTTTGTACTGTCGCTGGCCAGGCAATTGAAAGGAGCGAAGAAATGATTTCTAGATTTGGAAGAAAAAATCTAAGTTTCAGAAAAACTTGAGACCATCCTTTGAGTAAATAGAAAAGCATAATTAGGAATCCGACCGATCTTCCCAGACCTATTCCAAAAAAACTTCCCGCAATACCTATTCCTTCAAAAGAACCAAAACCAAACATGAACAATGGCATAGCTATTAATGAAACAATCGTTCCTGCTAACATAGATATAACTAAAATACCTGGCTCACCAGTACCCCTGAAAACACTGCCAAAAACAAACATAGCCTCTATCGCAATCAAAGAAACAAATCCCGATTTCATATAATCAAGAGCAAAACCAGTCACCTGTGTATCAAGATTCATAATTGAAATAATAAAAGGGGCAAAGAAGAAACCGAGCAATGAAAGAGTCACAGAATATACGAATAACAGGATTATCATCTGAGCAGAAACAATAGAAGCTTTTTCAAAATCTTTCGAACCCACTGCATGAGCAACAAGGGATTGTCCTGCAATTCGGATACCCATACCAAGGGATCGGAGAAAAAGAATGAATAAATACCCTAAGGAATACGCGGCCAGAGCATTCGGGCCAAGTATTCCAATCCAGAAGATCTCAAAAATACCATCAAAACTTCTTACTAACCTCTCGAAAAACATAGGAATTACCAGACGTTTGACACCTTTTCCAATAGGGCCAATTGTATAATCGTATTTTTTCGAAAGAGTTGAAGAAGAATTTTTCAGATTGAGACCTCTTCTGATTTAGTATTTCAAACTAGATTTAAACGTTTCCTGATGTAAGATTCTCATGTTAGTCTATAAACCTTATCAAAAAAAGACAGTGAGGATTTTTATATGGAAAGTTCCATTTTTAAAAAATGCGCGAAACATATCAAGAAGAAAAAATTGAGAGACACTCTAATAGATTTAGTAGATATCCCTAGTCCAACTTCTGGAGAAAAAGCTTTAGCTGAGTACCTTGTTAACAGGATGAATAGTTCAGGAGCAAGGACTACTTTACAGGAAGTAAGTCTAGACAGACCTAATGCAATAGGCACTATTTCAGGAAATGGAACTGGTTCTAATCTTATGTTAACCGGCCATATGGATACTTCATATGATGGTAACGAAGAGTACCTAGTTGGGAAAGGCTTCAAACCAAAAGGAGTCTATGAGAATGGCTGGATCTGGGGATTGGGTGCAAATAATATGAAAGGTGGATTAGCATCCGCTTTAGTCGCTTTTGAAGCAATACAAAAAGAAAAAATCCCCTTAAAAGGAGACCTAATTTTTGCGGGAGTTGTTGGAGAAATAGAAAAAGCAGCTATTGAAGAATTTCGCGGCGAGGAAATGGCAGGCTACGGAACTGGTTCTAGACATCTTGTTCTTCATGGCGTTACTGCGGATTATGCGATCTTAGCAGAACCGACAGGACTTCGCATTTCAAATGCAAATTTAGGAGTTATTTGGGCAAAAATATCTACATATGGAACAGTTAGTCACAGTGCAATGGCTCATAGGCCAGGAATAAAGAATGCAATCAGATCTATTCACAAGGTTCAAGCTGCAATAGAAAAGTGGATTCCAAAATTTACTAAATCCAGAGAATTTATGGGTGAAAAACCCAGTGTAAATATTTCCTCTATTCGTGGAGGCTGGCCATGGAGATTGTCAAGAAATCCTGTTGAAGCAAGTCTTTATCTTGATATACGTATTATCCCTGGGCAAAAGATAGAAGATATTCGAAGGGAAATCAGAAAAGTACTTAGTGATCTTGCAAAAAAAACGGGAGATGATGAAGCGTCATTAGATTTCTACGTTACTGACCCGGCAACATATGTAAATCCAGAAGAAGAAATCGTCCAATCTCTAAATAGTTCGCATAATGAAATCACAAAATCTTTACCGGATTATATTGCCAGAAGACCTGGTGCAGATGCCACTCATTTTAATCATTATGGTATACCTTGTATTTGCTATGGCCCTGGTTTTAGAGTGCATCCAGAAGTCGAAAAAAAAGGACAGTATATGCACGATGCCGGAGAACATATTCATGAAGACGACCTTGAAATTGCGAGTAAAGTTTTTTTAAATCTTGCACTCAAAATATGTACATAACTGTAATGAAAGGAAATTTGCAATGAAAGATTCCAAAGAAAATTTAGAAGATAAACTTACCCCTGAGCAATATAGAGTAACGCAACAATGCGGGACAGAACCGCCTTTCTCGGGAAAATACTGGGACTCACATGATAAAGGAACCTATGTTTGTATATGCTGCGGCATAGAACTTTTTCACTCAAAAACCAAATTTGATTCCGGAACTGGCTGGCCAAGTTTTTGGGAGTCTATCGAATCAAAAAATGTAAAAGAAATTGAAGACAACTCACATGGAATGAGAAGAATAGAAACTAGATGTTCTTCTTGTAACGCACACTTGGGACATGTTTTTCAAGATGGACCTAATCCAACGGGACTTCGTTATTGCATCAACTCTGCTTCTCTTGATTTTATAAAAGAGTAAAAAAAGATTTACTTAAGTTTTTAATCGTACCACTCTAAAGAAGGTTGGTCAGGAGGATTATCGTACCTTTTAATTTCAATTTCTATATTATCTGGATCATAAAAATAAGTTGCATACCCAACACCAAAAGCACCTAAGTTTCTTTCTTCTCCTCTATGTACTTCGATGTCATTATCTTTCAATCTTTTAATTAACTCAAAATATTCATCCTCTTCAAGTGAAAAAGCCACATGATCGACTCCACTTTTTGAAGAAATATTTTCAGATATGAAAGTTTCAGAAAAAAATAAAACCAAAACATCTTCGCCTACTCTAAAAACTATTTGTTCGATCTCCCCATCAGATATTTTTCTCCTACCTACTGGAGAAAAACCCATAATATCTCGATAAAAAGCAATAGATCGATTCAAATTACTTACTCTCAAGGCTACGTGTTCAATCATTTTTTTCATACAAACCCCAAACAAAAATTAATTTAAAAGTTAATCCTATCGATTGAGAAATCTAAATTAATTGCCTAACTCCATTAGCAAATTCTGGAATGGACAATGTCTGCGCATCATGACCAGGAAAAATAAGATTAGGGTTATCTGCCAAATCTTTAGCTTTATCCAGTGCTGCTAAGGCCTCGTCTACGTGTACATGAATTCCGGGAGGAATCATAGATTCAAAACTACGAAAAACGTACGCAGAATCAATAGCTAATACAGCCCACCCTTCTATAGTTCTAATTCGTACAATTTGCAAACCAGGCGAATGTCCACCAACATGGTGCACCGAAATGCCGTCAAAGAGTTCTAACTCTCCATTTACAATTTCAAGTTGTTTATTTTTTTCTAATGATTCCAAATCGTTCAGATCCGCTAGAAAATGATTCAAGAAATGATAATCAGAAAAATTTCCTCTCCAAAAATCAATTTCTTTTTTCTGAATATAAAAAGTCGCTGATGCATAAATACGATTTGCTGAAAAATGATCCCAGTGCAAATGAGAAATAATTACATTCTGTATATCGCTTGGTCTAATGTCGAAATTTTTTAAAAGTTCTACTGGTTTTTTATAGTCATTATAATCGAAATATCTATTCTTATAGTGTCCTTCCATAAAACCAGTATCTATCAATATAGGCGCAAGTTCCTCTTTACTTGGAACCAATAACCAAAAAAAGTAGGGCAACTTGGCTTTTCTACCTATATCTGAAAGATATAATAGAAAAGAAGCATCGCATTCACGCCAACCCTGACAAAGTGAAAAAATACTGTACGTGATTTCGCTAGACAAAAGTGATCCTCTAAAAAAATAAACTTAAACAAAAAATTAAATGTGTTTTTTTTAGATACAGCTTGATGCAAAATGATATTTTATGTCAATATAAATTGCTTCTTGCGTTATAGTTTA
>DFQF01000040.1:0-717 GCA_002377645.1 Nitrospinaceae bacterium UBA3496
TTTCTTTTCAGCTATTTTGCTTTTATCCATACCTCTGACTTTTTCCATTTCTATTAGTGAAGAATTTATAGGCAAAAAAAGGTGGATCGCAAGTGGTTTTATCCAGTTAATGGCCTTTACTTTATGTTATAGCAAAGGTGCGATGATAGGGATTTTTATATGTTTTTTATTCATATTTTGGAAATACAGGTCAAAAAAGTCTGTTGTTTTTATTGCTGCACTTTTGCTTTTAGTATCTATAATTTTTCCTTCTATATTTCATCTTTCTCAAGAAGAAGTAAAAATAAAAAGTTTTTCAACTTGGATAGAGTCATCTGTACGTGACAGGAAATATATTTTCTTTAGAAGTTTGAAAATGGTTGATGAAAATTTATGGAAGGGTACTGGGGTAGATTCTTTTCAAATGCATTTTTTGCATTATGAACAAAAAGAGATGGGTGAAAACATTCCAAAATATAGAAAACCTTATGGAAAGATTCGAAATGTTTCTGCTCATAATTTTTATCTTTTAAAGTTAGTTGAGCTAGGTATAGGAGGTTTTCTTGCATTTATTCTTCTAATTTTTGCTTTTGTTCAGAGGTTAAACGTTAATTTTTCCAGTAGAGAGAATTTAAGGTATCTTCTGATTTCATGTGTGCAAGGCTCAGTGCTTGGACTTGCATTCTTCGCGATAACTGAAGATATTTTCGCATATTCTAAAGTTATGGTAGCTTTTTT
>DFQF01000040.1:1095-4891 GCA_002377645.1 Nitrospinaceae bacterium UBA3496
GAGAGAAATAGCAGAGACATTTTTGATAGAGAGATTTCTAATAGTGGCGGAAACTTGTACAACACATCTGCTCAGTTGTCTTGTCAGATGAATGGTTCTAGGTTGTCTGCTTCAATTGCTAATATAACGGACTTTAAGGGAAAAAAAATTATTGATGTAGGTTGTGGAGATGGGGTATTTACATCAGAGTTTTTGAAATTTTCTCCAAATTCAATTCTAGGAATTGATAATTCTGAACTTTCAATAGATGTTGCTAAAAAAAATATAGGAACTAATAGTAAAATTGAGTTTGCAGTAGAAGATATATATGATTTAAAAAAAACAGGTAAGTTTTTCGATATTGCTATTGTTCGTGGAGTTCTTCACCATTTAGATGATATTAGCGCAGGAATTGCTAACATTAGTTCAATTGCAAGAGAAGTCGTAGTTTTGGAACCGAATGCCTATAATGTAATGGTGAGAGTTGTTTTGAAGATATCGAAATGGCATATTCAGAGGGGTGAAAAGGTGATTTCGCCGAGTTTTTTGATTTCTCAGTTTAAGAAGTCACAATTTTTGATGTCAGACTACAAATTTTGCAATCTAGTTCCCTTGTTCTGCCCTGATTATATTGCACATACTCTTAAATTTTTTGAACCTGTTGTAGAAAAATTCCCTATTTTCAATAAATTGCTTTGTGGAAGTTATGTTGCAAAGTTTGAGAGAAATAGTGATTGATTTCGGTTTTGCAAAAAGTAATTTTAGTTAAGGATTGAAAAAAAGTGAGAAAGTTTTTTTTTAGATTATATTTTATTTTTAAGTATAAAACTCTTAGAAAAAAAATACTGACCGGAAAAGATGAGATGATTGTTTGTGGTTCTACTACTGAGTCTAAGATTCCAAAAGTTTGTCCTCATCAAGGGGCAGATTTGAGAAATGCGAAGATAAGAGGAGATTATCTTGTATGTCATTTTCATGGATGTAAATATGATTTGAAAGATGGTTCTTTTCATAGAGCTAAAAATTTGCCATGGTAAAAATAAGAATAAACAGAGTAACTAAGGTTAAATATCCTTTGGATATTGTTTGGGATAATGCGCAAGATTATGTGCATTTTGTTCATACACATCCAAAACAGATTAGAGCAATGCAAGTGATTTTAGACAATTCAAATATACAAATCTTTTTGTACAAATCTTTGGTGCTTCCATACCTGCCTTTTTCTAGAACTTTTGTTGCAATTAGAGTTCTTGATCGTGAAAACTTTTTGTATAAGCAGATTTATATGGATACTGATTCAGGAAGGAAAATATATTATCATTTGTCTGTTGAACAGGATGGAGACTTCGTGCTTACTCACAACAAGTACATTATAGAGGTGCCAAAATTAGTCTCTTATTTTCCTTCTCTGTTTGCTAAGTTTGTGAATTTTAGATTCAGTTCTATGTGGCAAGAGGATCTTGAGATTCAAAAGACAAGAAATTTAGTGGGTGGTTTTGATAATGACACATGTGCTCCCGAAATACACACACTATATGAAGAAGCTTTAGAAGAATATGAGGATGTTTGGAGTGGAAAAAAAGGACCAGTTACGAAAATATATGAGTTTGAAGAAACTTTTTTAGAAAACAAAGATTAAATCGGTATTAATTTTCAGGTTTCTATCTTCTTTTGTTCCTTTGCTGTATTGGTTATATGCCCGAGAGATTAAGGAAAATGAAAAGATTAATGGATATTTTTTTGTCTCTTGTAGCTTTACTGATTTCAAGTCCTCTTTGGGTCATTGTTCCTTTATTAATTAAGCTTGAGGATGGTGGGTCGGTTTTTTATGCTCAAAAGAGAATTGGAAAAGAACAAAAGATTTTTCGAATTTGGAAATTTCGTTCTATGATTGAAAATGCAGAAAAAGGGGTAGGTCCTATTCAGTCATCTGAGAATGATCCGAGAATTACGAAGATAGGATTTTTTCTCCGTTCTACCGCTCTAGATGAATTGCCTCAACTGATTAGCATCTTTTTAGGTGATATGAGTTTCGTGGGACCTCGTGCATTAAGGCCTGGAGAAAAAGAAGCTTTAGGGGATGGCACATTTAAAGAAATATCCGAATTTCCTGGCGCAGAAGAACGCTTGTCGGTGGTTCCTGGTTTGACTGGATTAGCTCAGATATATGGAAGTCATGACACTCCAAGAAGAAATAAATTCAGATATGATCTTTTATACATTAAGAAGAAAAGTTTTTTGCTGGATTTGAGACTTATTGTTTTTTCTGTTTTGATAACGTTGAGAGGCAAGTGGGAACATCGAGGAAAAAAGATGTAGTTGTAAAAATGATTTTAGGAGATGAAAATATTGGTTGACGTTGTAGTGGTTGGTGCTGGTTGTGTAGGGTCGTATCTCGCGACACTTCTTTCCGATCTCGGTCTTGAAGTTTTGGTTGTTGATAAAGATATTGATGTTGCTGATTCAGTAAACTGTTCTGGCATCATTGGGTTGAAATCATTTGAGAATTTCAATCTTCCCAAGCATGTAATCCAGAGGAAAATGCAGGATATTGTTGTTCACTCTCCATCTGGTTCTACTATAAAATACTCTCCCAAAAGACCTTTAGCTTATGTAGTTGACCGAGCTTCTTTTGATAAAGAATTATGTAGTAATGCGAAAGAAAAGGGTGTGAAGTATAAAATGAATTGTTTAGTAGAAGATTTAGTAATTAGTGATTCAAGTGTTCAGTTAAGTGTCAATGTTGATGGTCGAAGGCAAAACATTCATTCTAAAATGTGTGTTTTAGCTACTGGTTTTGGTTCTAAGATTATTGGAAAAATTGGGCTAGGTGAAATTGAAAATTTTGTACAAGGAGCGCAGGTGGAAGCTTCTTTCGATTCTTTAGAAGAAACACAGATCTTTCTAGGACGTGATATTGCACCTGATTTTTTCGCTTGGATTGCACCTTCCTCTGAAAAAAGATGTAAGATTGGGCTAATCTCAAAAAATAAAGCTGGTCATTATTTAAAGAAGTTTTTGAAAAATGATTTTTTTGGTGGGAGGATAGATACTCTTTCAAAGATGAAAGTTAGTCTTCTTCCTATGAGTTCTTTGTCTAAGAGTTTCACTAATAGGATTATTGCAGTTGGTGAAGCAGCAGGGCAGATTAAACCCACAACTTTTGGGGGAATATATTACGGTTTTGTTTGTGCAGAGATTGCAGCGAAAACCATTCAGAGAGCTTTTGAAATTGACAAGTTTGATGAATCTGTTTTTTCGTTTTATGAAATTGAATGGAAGAAGAAAATTTTGAATGAACAAAATATAGCTTTAAAATTTCATAAAGCTTTTTCTAGAATGAACGACGAAAGAATTGATTCTATAGTTAATCTCGCAAAAAGAAATGGAGTTATTTCTTTAGTGGATAAGTTCTTTGATTTTGATTTTCATTCTTCTTTGATTACTGCACTTTTGAGTTCGACCTATAAATCTTGGTTTAAAGAAGAAAAAATATCTTGAGGTTTAAATGGGGCATGTTTCTACTGGTATAAGAAGAGTTCTTGAACATCCTTTTTTCTACGAAGCACTGCAAACAGCAGTTGGTCACAAAGTGGCCAGACGCATGGTTATAGATGAATATGTTCGCCCTGAAAAAAATTCAATGATTTTGGATATTGGTTGTGGGCCTGGAAAGATGTTGGAAATTTTGTCTGATGTTGAATATGTTGGTGTGGATTTCAATGAATCGTATATAGAAAGTGCTAGAGAATTATATGCAGGGAAGGGCAAATTCTTTGTTAGTAACGCTACTTCTATTGATCTGCCTGAAGATGAA
>DFQF01000092.1 GCA_002377645.1 Nitrospinaceae bacterium UBA3496
GCCATAAGGATTGAAAACAGGGAATGCTTCAGTGTTATGGCTTTTTACTGCGTCTCCGGCTATTACAACTTTTTTTGTGTTAGGTGAGGTCCAAATGAAAAGACTGCCTTCTCTTAAAGCCATAAGGAGTGGTAGTAACTTCGGATCTCCTTTTTTAGCCAAAGATAAGAAAATCTGCTTTCTCTTTTTTTTATTTGAAGTTATTAAACTATCTATTTCTTTTTGTATTCCTATAGGAATTGTTTCTGCAGTACAAACAGAACTAACAAGAAAAACCAAAAAGAGAATAAGTAAAATAACTACCCTCTTGTTTAAAAGATCCATTATATGAAAATAGTGGTAGATTTGTTGAAAAATACATCAATTCAATACCTCTATTTACTCCTCCTCCCCAGAAGCAACCAAAATTATAGTACGTAATTATTTTTTATATGTCCCTTTATGATCTACCCAGTCACAGCCTTTGTCTGGACTTGTATATTTGCTCCAAGGTTCAGGTTTCACTAAACCTTTTGTGGAATTAACAACACGGAACTGTCCATTTCTTTTAATCTCTCCAATTAAAACCGGTTTGTGAAGATGATGATTTCTTTCGTCAATTTTCTTGAAGCCTCCTGGAGCATTGAACCCGGTTCCGTAAGTTGCTTTTCGAACTGCATCGACATCGGTAGATCCTGCTTTTTCTACTGCTTTTTTGTAGATGTGGACACCTAAGTATGCAGCTTCTATTGGATCGTCTGTTACTCTACTAGTTCCACCTGGAAGGCCTTTTCTTTTGCAGTAGGTTTTGAAATCGGCAACAAATTTTTTATTTGCAGGTGTGTTTATAGACTGATAATAATTCCAGGCTGCAAGATGTCCCACTAGTGATTTTGTATCCATTCCTCTTAGTTCATCTTCTGCGACACTAAACGCCATAATTGGACAGTCTTCTGAACGTAATCCTTGATTTCCAAATTCTTTATAGAATGGGACATTACTGTCTCCGTTAATAGTACTGAGAACAGCTGCATCACCAGAAGATGCAAAATTTTTAATTTTTCCTACAATTGTCTGGTAATCCTGATGATGGAAAGGTGTATATTCTTCCATGATATTCTTCGCTGGGACTCCTTTTGCAAGAAGAAATGCTCTCAAAATTTTATTGGCCGTTCTTGGAAACACATAATCTGTTCCTAAAAGATAGAATTTTTTAAAACCTCCACCATCTTCGCTCATTAAATATTCAGCAGCAGGAATAAGTTGTTGGTTAGGGGTAGCACCAGTGTAAAAAACATTTTTGGAGCATTCTTCCCCTTCATACTGTACAGGATAAAATAATAATCCATTGTTCTTTTCAAAGACAGGAAGTACCGATTTCCTGCTAACTGATGTCCAGCAACCAAAAACAACATCTACTTTGTCTTTCAGGAGAAGTTGTTTTGCTTTTTCTGCAAACAAATCCCAGTCTGAAGCTGGATCTACTACATAAGGTTTAATAGGTCTTTTCATAATTCCACCAGAAGAATTGATTTCCTCTACGGCCATCATAACAACGTCTCTTAGGGAAACTTCACTGATTGCCATAGTACCACTCAATGAATGTAGTATTCCTAATTTGATAGGAGATGCAGCGCGGATTACATTAGGGAAAGCCAGACTGCTTGCAGCAAATGCTCCTATACCAGCAGAGGCTGTTTTTTTCAGAAAATCTCTTCTGCTACTAAGTCGTTTTATTTTTTTTGTCACTTTTTAAATTCCTCTTGATAAAAAAGATAGATAAAGATTGATTTGATGTTTTTTTAATTTATAGGTTTTGTGTTTCGAATTTATAAGGGTAATGTTTCTATTACTTGAATATTATGTTTCGAAAATGTTTCGTACGTGCCTCTTTCATAATTTAAAATGGAGATTTTATGAAAAAAGCAGAAGAATTCTTAACCATTAAAACAGAAGATTTGGAATGGGAAGATGGGACAAAGGTAATTGGTCTTCCTCCTGGAGTAGAAGTAAAAATAGTCGCAGAGGGTGTAGACGAGGTATCAGAAAGAGTGGACAAGTTTGTTCGATTTCCTCCAGGATATACTGAACCTTTACACACACATGATCATTTGCATAGCACTTTGGTTATCGAAGGTGAAATGCATGTGCATAATAAAATTTTAAGGCCTGGAGATTTTGTTTTTGGTGGCCCCGGTGAACAGCATGGTCCTTATCATTATCCTGTAGGATGTACTGTTTTTTCTTGCAGTAGAGCAAAAAAAATGAATCAAATTCACAGAAATCCAGAAGCAGAGCATGGAAGTGATTTAACGAAAGGTCATTAAAACAAACCATGGAGGTTCATGATGGAATATGTAGGTGATTTTTTTGCATCTAACACAGAAGAAATTGAATGGGCTGATGGCTCTGAAATATTAGGATTGCCTGAAGGTGTGAAAATAAAGATGATTAGAGAAGGGTATGATGAAGTTTCTGAGCGTTCTGAAAGAATTACGATGTTTCCTGTTGGGTATGTAGAACCAAGACATGAACATGACCATTACCATAGTATCTTCATTTTGGAAGGAACGATGCTCGTGGACGGCAAGACACTAGGCCCAGGAGATTATGTTTTTGGAGGTGGACCAGGAAATGCACACGGTCCATATGAATATCCTGAAGGGTGTAAAGTTTTTTTATGTACAAGAGCGAAGAAAAATAACCATATACACAGAGAAGTCGCAGAATAGAAAACTATTTTTTCCTTTCAAGTAGCCATTCTAAAACAGCCCATGTTGAATCTAGGTCTTCATGGTTGTATAGCAGAATTTCGTCGATTAGTTGTTTTTGTCTAGTAAAATCATTATTCACCTTTGCCTCAAAATATTTGGCAATAGCCCAGTCGCCTCCATATTCATCTAGAGTTCTCTTGAAGCCTATATGTTTTTCTACGACTTTTATGCTGTAACCTTCACGAGGTATTGCAATTGATTTTTTTGTTACAGGTAGAAGATCCAGAAGATTTCTTTTTATTCTCTCTGCAATTCCTTTATTATCTCCATATCTCTCTATATACCTATTCAATTGTGTTTTTTCGTATGATGCCCAGTGAACAAACGGGATATCTCCAAATTTTTTAAAAATCTTATTCGCATTATTGAGGAAATCTTCCCAAGCAATTTCATCACCATCATCTTTGAAACTTGCTACAGAAGGTAGAAATTCTCCTTTGATTTTTCCATAAACCTGTATTCCCCAAAGGTAAATCATTTCTTCATCAGCAAGATTTGAAGGAATGCCTTCAAGGTCAAACATCACGTAATTATCATGTATTGGTATCTCTGGAGATTGAATTATAATTTCAGTATCTTCAGCCATAGCTTTCGCATTACGTAAAATAGATTCGGCTTTTTTGCCAACACGTGCACCATTAATGTTTTTAAACTCAGCAAGTTCTTCTACGGTGAAAGCATTTTCTATTTCATCGTAGGTTTTTATCTTTTTGTTATGTAATGCTATAGCAAGTGATTGGTCAACTTCGTATACAAGCGCTATGTCATGTTTCTCCTGAGCATTTGTCCAGCAATGATTATGAAACTCGCACTGTCCACATTTGCTTACTCCAACAGGACTGTAGGGTGTTTTTTTTAGTGTTCGCATACGAATAATTTCTTTTAAAGCAATGAGTGCTTTTTCACCGCCGTCATACGGGATTTTTTCGATTTGATTTGATTTTGTGAAAATTTGAAGTTCTGATGGTTCTATTTTATAGTTTTGTTCGAAAAGCCATGCACAGAGAGTGATTTGCAATTCTATGTTTAAGTGTTCTTTTTTTATTTTACCTTTGTTGTTTCTTAGATTTTTAATCATTTTACAGTCACGAATAATATAATTGTCTTTTTCTGATATGAAAAAATCTGCACCACCGTATATTTCAATTTCAGTTTTATCGATGACTGTTTTAGCATAAAGAATAGGTTGATAGAGAATCTCCTCTTTATCTGTTATTGCATAACCTGTCTCTTGATAGCGTTGATCCAAGCTTCCTTCTCTTAGATCCATGAAGTTTCCCAATGTACGTAGATGATTCTGTTCGTGTTGTTTTGCGAATTTATTGATGAGTTTTTCTAGTGAAGCAGGTTCAGATTTTGGTGTGCCTTTGGAGCCTAGATAAATACGTAAACTGCATTCCGATGGTTTATGAAGAGAAGTAATGTCTTTAGAGGTTAGTTGCATTTATGCTCCTTTGTAATGGAACGGCACTTTCGTATTATACTTTTTTTCAAGTTCAGAAAGAAGTTGTGTTGTTTTCTCAGAAACAGGAACTCCATTCCTCCTCATTTCTTTTTCTCTTTGGACAGCCATATGCCCAGGGATTTGTACCGGATTGCTAGGATCCATGGGAGTAGAATTCTTGATTTCACGGATTCGTATATCTGTTTCTTTTTTGAAAGATTCTAAGGATTGGAAAAGATTAGGTTTGATTGCAAAAAAAGCTTGTCCTGTATTTGTAGGAGATTTGAAGTTTGCATTGAAGTCGATAACATTGCTTCCAAAATTTGCTTGATTCATTACTCCTGCCATCATACCCACTATAAGATTAAGACCGTAACCTTTATGCCCGCCGATAGGGAGCAAGAAACCCTCGCTTGCTTTTTTGGGATCGGTTAACGGAGTTCCATCTTTATTCAGCATCCATCCTACAGGCATTTCTTTATCTATGTCTGCATACACTTTTACTTTGCCGTAAGAGGTTTCGGTAGTCGCTATATCTAAGACGATAGGGTCTTCTTCTCCTGCAGGAATCGAAAAAGCAATGGGATTGGTACTGAGCAACATATCTGTGCCGCCCCATGGTGGCATATGGTTCGCATTGGCTACTGCCATATAAATACCGATAAGATCGTGAGAAAGGGTCATAGCGACATATACTCCGGCTGCCCCGGCATGATTGCTATTTTGAATACCTATCCAGGCAAGACCAGATTCTTTTGCCTTTTTAATAGCCAAATCTGCAGCATGGGTCATTACAAGTTGTCCAAAACCATTATCTCCGTCAACAAGCGCGCTTACCGGTGTTTCGTGAAGGTTTTTTATATTTGGGTTGATGTTGTAACCACCCTCATGAATTCTGCGCATATAGGGAGGAAGACGAAAGATTCCATGTCCATGCATTCCTCTTAAATCTGCATCAATCATTCGTTCAGATATGATTTCTGCATCATTTTCTGGAATAAACTGTGATATAAGAGTTTGTCTGATAAAATTGGTTAATTCTTCAACATCGTATTTTAGATTCATGTATACTCCGGTTCTTAAAAAGATAATTGAAAAAAATAGCTATAGGGGATAGTTCTTAATGAGAAAGATTTTGAATGTAATATTGGTATTATCCATAATTTTTATCTCTACTACAGTTTTTGGTGAGAAACTCTCTAATACTATCTCAAAAAATGAGTTACACGAAATTATCAAAACGTATTTGATCGATAATCCTGAGATTGTCGAAAAGGCTTTATTGTCACTGAAAGAGAAAAGAGAAAAAGAAAAAGAACGTATAACCAGTCAGAAAATAAGAAGCAAGAAGAAGGAAATATTTTTTGATCCAAGTAGTCCTATAAGTGGTAACCCAAACGGAAAAATAGTCATTGCAGAATATTTTGATTATCGATGTGGTTATTGCAGGGCATCTTACGCTGTAGTGAAAAAAATCCTAAAAGAAAATAAAAATGTGAAAGTGATACACAAAGAGCTTCCTATTTTGGGTAAACTTTCTATGCATGCTTCTAAAGCCGCGCTAGCAGCTCATATGCAGGGAAAATACAAATCTTTTCATGCAAGATTGATGGAAACAAACTTCAAAGATCTAGATCAGATTTTTTCATTGGCTAAAGCATCAGGTCTTGATATGGAGCAACTGAAAAAAGATATGTTTTCGCAAAAAGTCCAAGACACTATTATGGGAATAAGAAAAATTGCAATTTTTGTTGGAGTTCGATCTACGCCTACTTATATTATAGGAGATAATATATATGCTGGTGCTATGGATGCAGAGCAACTTAAAATGATAATTTCCAAAATCAATGAAAAGAAATAATTGAAAAGGAATTTAAGAAAATGAACGACCTTCTTTTATCAGAGAAAGTGATAATAGTAACAGGAGGCAGTAAAGGAATAGGGTTTGCAATTGCAGACATGTTAGCGATGTCTGGTGCTAAAGTGATTATTTGCAATCGTAATGAAAAAGAGGGAAGGGAATCTGCAAATTCCATCAAAGATAAAGGTCTGAAAGCAGAGTTTAAGAGCATAGATTTATCTGTTCCTTCTTCGGTTAAAGAAGTAGTAGAAAGTGTTCATTCAGAAAATGGAAAAATAGATGCTGGCGTGAATAGTGGCGGACATCTTATTGTAAAACCAGCATTGGAGTATGACGTAGAAGAGATTGATAATTTACTACAAATCAACCTTAGGGGAGCATTCGTATTTGCTCAAGAAGTTGCAAAGGCTATGATTCCAAATAAGTGTGGGAAATTAATTTTTGTTTCTTCTATGTTAGCGGAAAGAGCAGTTCCAAATCAGGCTGCATATATAGCTACAAAAGGTGGGATTGCTGCTTTAACGAGAGCTTTATCTATAGAGTGGGCAGAATATAATATTCAAGTGAATGCAATTGCTCCACAACTCACTCGAACGCCAATGACAGAAGGTTTGTTTTCTGATCCTCAGAAAATGAAAAATGTTATAGATAGAACTCCTGCTGGTAGAGCTGGGGAATCTCAAGATGTTGCAGGACTTGCAAAATTTCTATGTTCAGATGAATCAGATTATTTAACTGGTCAACATATCTGCGTTGATGGCGGTAGAAGTGCTATAGGGTAAAAAAATAGCCCTATCAAAAAAAGATAGGACTATTTTATTTGTTCTATTTCTAAAGAATTACTTCTTTTTCACTCCGATGCTAGCAAGAATTTTTCCAAATGCAGCGTGTTCAGCAACGAAGTCAGCTTTTAGCGCTGGGCCATAAAGTGGAGATGGTTTTTCGCCCATTTTCTTTAAAAGCTTTTTGTATGTTTTGTTTTTAACTAATTTTTTGAAAGCACCAACTAAGAAGTCAATGCGATCTTTGGGAGTTCCTTTAGGAGCAATAATTGTTCTTTTAGAAGCTAAAACAAAATCAACTCCATTTTCGATCATAGTTGGTACTTTTGGAAACATTTTAATACGTTTCTTGGAACATACACCAAGAATCTGTACTTGACCTCTTTTGTAGCGACCAAGTGTTCCACCAGTAGCAGGTAACGCACCGAACGTATCAATGTGTCCACCTAGACCAGCTCTATATGCAGGTCCGCCACCTTTAAATGGAATATGTTTAATTTTTGCACCGGTGTCAGCCATTATTTTCAAAAGCATAAGATGGCCTGTACCGTAAATCCCAGAAGAACCATAACTTATTTTGTTAGGATTCTTTTTTGCAGCTGCGATGAATTGTTTGAATCCTTTCCAAGGCTGTGATGCTAGAGCAGCCATCATGTAATCAGCTTTTGTGAACATGAAAACGAATTCAAAATCATTTAGAGGATCATAACCCATATTTCTAACGTGAGGACCAATAGTTAGATGTGATGCAGATGACATCAATAGAGTGTGACCATCATTTTTTGCTTTCTTTAGTGCATGCATCGCAATTTTACCGCCAGCACCAGGCATAAGTTGAACTATCATTGGTTGACCAAGATAATCATAAGCTACTGCAGCAACAGCTCTTGTGTTCAAATCATGCGATCCACCTGCACCAAGAGGAACGATCACCTTGATAGGTTTCCATGGGAATTTTCTTGCGTGGGAATCACTCAAGCCCATAAAAAGTGTGGATAAAGAAAGTGCGAGTACAACAACTAGAACAAATTTCAATTTACTCATTGCATTTTCTCCTATGTTAAAAGAATGCTTCTATTCATCTGAAACTTTTGGTTGCTTCCAAACGCTCAAAATTAAAATAACAGCAGCCAATACAATAAAAAACAATGATATTGGTTTTGTGAAAAAGACAGTGTAGTCACCACCAGAAATTAATAAAGCCTGTTTAAAGGATCGCTCTGCCATCGGAGTAATAATATATGCGATGACTAACGGGGCAAGAGGGAACTTTAGTTTTCTGAAAATATATCCAAAAATTCCAGCTATTAAAGCAAGCTCTACATCCCCAAGATTATTGTGATATATGTATCCGCCTATTACGCAAAAAAGTAATATGCATGGAATTAAAATTGCTTGTCGAATTGTTACAACAGCAGCAAAAAGGTCTGTCAGGAGCCAACCCTGTATTAACATAATGGGATTTCCGATAAGGAGGAGGGTGAAAATAGCATACATCGTGACTGCATTCTCTTCGAATAATGAAGGTCCAGGTCTAAGACCCTGAGCTATAAATGCTCCCATTAAGATTGCAGCAGTTCCTCCACCTGGAATTCCAAGAGTTAGTGTTGGAATTAAGTCGGCACCAGCGACAGCACTATTTGCAGCTTCTGCAGCAGCAACACCTTCGTAACTTCCTTTTCCAAATTCTTCAGGTTTTTTAGAAGCCCTTTGCGCAGCTCCATATCCAATAAATGTAGCTATAGAGGAGCCGGTTCCTGGAATTGCACCTACAATTGTTCCAATGATAGAAGATCGGAAAATAGTTCTTCCAGAATCCTTTAGTTCCTGAAATTTTAAAGGCCTTCCACCTTTAAGATGTGCGGTAGTAGGTCTTTCTGAGAGAATATGTAGTTTTTTCTCCACCTGAATAAGTACTTCACTTATCGCAAATAATCCGATTAGAAGAGGTACAAGTCCGATTCCACCTTGAAGAGTATCAAATCCAAAAGTGAATCTTTCTGCACCAGTAACTGCATCAAATCCAACTGCACCTATAAGAAGACCTATGAGTGCGGAAATGATACCTTTTGGGACAGAAGAACCAGTAACACTAGAGATAACGGTAAGACCCATCACCAATAATCCAAAGAAATCCGCAGGTCCAAATTTCAAGGCTAAAGCAGCAAGTGGTATAGCAGCAACAATCAGTGCGATGTCACTGAATGTGTCACCCAAAGTAGAAGAATATAAGGACATTTGTATTGCACTCTTAGCTTCTCCCTTTTGGGCAAGTGGATACCCGTCAAGGCACGTTGCAGCTGCGGGAGGTGTTCCGGGTGTATTTACAAGTATTGCGGGTATAGAACCTCCGAATAAAGCACCTTTATGCACACCAAGCAAGAAAGGTATTCCAAGCTCTGGAGGCATAAAGAAAGAAAATGGAACTAGTATAGCTGTTGCCATTACACCAGTAAGTCCGGGAATAGCTCCAACCGTAATGCCAGCAAAAACACCGATAGCAACAAACAAAATTGCCTTCCAGGTTAATGCCATCATAATACCTTCTAAGATTTGATCTAACATCTTATTTTATCTCTCTTTCTATTTTGTCTTATGTGCTTTCGGCAGAATTTAGGCTATTTTTCTTCTCAAGATAGATGAGGAAAAAAGTGAAGCTACAAAGTAAAATCAATCCAATAATTATTTTATTCACAGTGCTTATTTCAAAATCCCCTTCTGGCAAAACAACCTTAAAGCTATACCAAAAGAATATATTTAGAGCGAAGGGAAAAGCGATGGCAGTCGGTATTACTAAACGCCAATTCCTCAGCCCAAGCAAAATTATAATGATAGCCATAAAAACTGGGGTGGTTAATGTGTACCCTATGTACTTTAAAGAAAGTACGTACGTATAAGACAAAAGAAAAACGATTACGACCCTTGTTATAGCGCTTTTGTAATCTGAGCCGTACGTTTTTTCGTCAGTTTTGTATTTTATCGATGAAATCAATAGTGATACAGAAACAATAGCAAGAATAAAAACTGTTAGACGAGGGAAAAAGTCCGGATGCAAGACTGCAGGCGTATTTTTCTCAATCGGAATCGAAGTTATGATTTGTGTAGGAATAACATAAAAATACGAAAAAACACTTAAACCCAACAAAATCAAACTGATAATTATAGAACCTTTGCGCACCTTGTTCCCTTGTGTTCTTAGAGGTATGTAGTATGTATATGATATTACATTTACCAAGTCAAGTTAGCTGAGTGAGAAGGATTTTACTCTCCCTTGAAGGCAGGTTTTCTTTTTTCCATGAATGCTTTTCTGCCTTCTGTGTAATCATTACTATTAAAACAGGTCTGAGACATTTCTTTAATTTTCTCCATATTTCTTTTGGATTCATCTTCACGGGTCTGATCAACTGAGAATTTAGATGCCATAATCGATAAGGGAGCATTTTCTGAAATCACATTTGCATAGTCTCTAATCACCTGTTCTAAATCATCTACAGATGTGACTTGATTTACAAGACCTATTTGCAATGCTTCCTGTGCGGATAATCTCTTTGCTGTGAAGAGAATATGTTTAGCAAAGGATGGCCCAACTAAATTCGTGAGCTTGTTGATATAATCAAATCCATAGGCAATGCTAAGTCTAGCTGCTGGAATACCGAGTTGCGAATCTTCAGATGCAATTCGTATGTCAGCTTGAAGAGCGATTCCCATCCCACCGCCTAGACAATAACCCTGAATCATAGCAATTAATGGTTTTTTTAGATTAGCGAGTTTATCTCTAGCGGAAGCAGATATTTTTTCATATTCTTGAGCGGCAGATGCATCAGATCTGCTTTTTTCAAATTGAGATATATCAGCACCAGATA
Source organism: Nitrospinaceae bacterium UBA3496 (assembly GCA_002377645.1). Classification (GTDB taxonomy): domain Bacteria; phylum UBA8248; class UBA8248; order UBA8248; family UBA8248; genus UBA3496. Next base: position 10,704 of record DFQF01000092.1, read on the forward strand.
CGAAAGCTTTGTCTCCAGCTCCTTTCATCACTATGAGCCTGATATTATCATCTTCCTCAAAAGAGGTAAGAATCTTTTCCACTGCTTCCCACATTTCAATAGAAATAGCATTTCTTTTTGCAGGATTATTGAAAATCATCCATCCAATATGTCCATCTACCTCGGCAATCATTTTGTCAGTGTTTAAATCCATTTTTTAACCTTTTAGTAATGAGTTATAATTTTTATATAAAACTTCAGTCTTCAGAAATGTCTGGAGTCTGAAAAGCAGTAATTTCTGGAAGTTCTTCTGTAAATTTACAAATTTCTACCAATGTACTATGAGATGATGGTCCCTGTGAAAGACTAGAAGTTCCCCTGTCTAGAGTTAAAACGTTTGGATTTCCGTGTTTGTCAAGGGATCCAGACACTCCTGGTTCAATGGGGTCAAACCAAGCACCTGTATGTACTCGTATTACACCTCTTCTGATTTCATCACTCAAGCGAGCTCCGGCAAGCATAGCACCTCTATTATTAAAAACTTTTATCACATCCCCATCTTCGATATCTCTTTCCGATGCATCGTTAGGGTTAATGATTGCGGGTTCTCTGCCTTTGATTTTTGAGGAGAGACTAAGAGAACCATTATCCATTTGCCCATGCAGCCTATTTTTAGGTTGATTGGAAATAAGATGTAAAGGAAATTCTTTTGCATTTTCTGAACCAAGCCATTCGCTTGGTTCTATCCACTTTGCATGTGGCGGGCAATCTTCATAGTTGAAGCTTTCCAAGGTTTCTGAATAAATTTCTATTTTTTTGCTAGGAGTTTTTAATGGGAACTTTTCAGGATCTTTTCTGAAATTTTCAAACAGAATATAAGGTTTGTCTGGTGCTTCAATTTCAATATGACCTTTTTCCCAAAATGAATCAAAGTCTGGATAATTAAATCCCATGGTTTTAGCGTTTTCTTGACATTCCTCATATAAATGTTTGAGCCACTCCATATCGTTTCTTCCTTCTGTGTAATCATTACCGAATCCTAATTTATGGGAGAGCAAGGAAAAAATGTCATAATCGCTCTTTGCATTTTCTACTGGTTCGATTGCTTTTTGCATAGCAATAATATATCTGTCTCTACCTCCAGAACCGATATCATTTCTTTCTAATGTTGTAGTTGCAGGAAGCACAATGTCGGCGTGCCTTGCCGTAGAGGTCCACCATGGGTCATGGACAATTACGGTGTCAGGCATTTTCCAAGCTTCAATGAGTCTATTCAGATCTTGATGATGGTGAAAAGGATTTCCTCCACACCAATACACTATTTTTGTTGAAGGGTATATCCTTTTCTCTCCGTCAAAGTCGTAAGGTTTTCCTGGGTTAAGGAAAAGATCTGCAATTCGAGCAACAGGAATATATGAATTTGTTGGGTTTTCTCCAGTAGGAAGCTTTGGCGTTGGAAAATTCTTTCTAGGGATACCGACTCCTCCCATACTGCCGTAACCATAAGCAAAACCACCTCCAGGCAAACCTATTTGTCCAAGTATGGAAGCAAGTGTGACGGTCATAGAAAAGGGCTGTTCTCCGTATTCTGCTCTCTGAAGTGACCAATTTGTGGCTATCATAGTTCTAGAAGAAGCCATTTTCTTTGCCAAAAGTAGAATTTCTTCTTCTGCAATTTCGGTAATAGAAGAAGCCCACTTTGCATCCTTGGGTTGCCCATCTTTTGTTCCTAATAAGTATGGTTCGAATTTATCGTAACCAGAGCAATTTTTTTCAAGGAAATTTTTGTTATGTAAATTTTGGGTAACAATAGTATGCGCAAGTGCTAGCATAAGAGCTGTGTCAGAGTTTGGTCTAATTTGTAACCATATTGCGTCAGTGAATTCAGGAATGTCTGAACGTAAAGGACTAATGTTTATAAATTCGATTCCTTTATTTTTGGCTTTTTTTAACCATTCTTCCGTTGAATGTTCGGCAACTCCACCGTTTATTACTTGATTGTTTTTTACAGGAATGCCACCAAAGAGAACCATGAGTTCAGTATTCTCTACTACGCTATCCCAAGAAGTAGTTTCGCTAGAGCAGACAGAATTCGTGCCAACTAAATACGGCGTAATAGCGTATCCTGCTGAAATGCTGTAAGTAAGTTTCTGATCAGTAAACCCCCCAAATAGATTAAAGAATCTTTTGAGAAGCCCTTTCGCATTGTGGAATTTTCCAGCACTAGCCCAACCGTATGAACCTGCAAAAATTGATTCATTTCCGTGGTCTTTTTTTACTCTTTTGAGTTCATCGCTAATGAGTTCTATTGCGATATCCCATGAAATAGGTACAAAAGGTTCTTCCCCTCTTTTTGATTTGCTGTTTTCTGGTCCTTTTTCTAGCCAGCCAGAACGAACCATAGGAGTAGAAATACGTGTTTTCCCATAAATAGCATTCGGAATAGAATTAAGAATTGGAGAAGGGCAAGGATCGTTCTCGAATGGTTTTACCCCAGTTAATTTACCATTTTCAACGACTGCGTCAAAAGCTCCCCAGTGTGATGAATGATGATAAATCTTTTCTGTCTTTGATGAATTCAATATTCACAATTCCTTTTTTGTTTTTTTTAGTGATGTTTAATGCTAAAGTTTACATCTAATTTTTACTATTGAATATCATTTTTGTCATTTTTTTATCTTTTAACACAGATGTTATAGGAGAACAAAGTTTTGAGAAGACAACCGTCACGTGCAAATCAGAATTGGATTTTTGATAATTTCTTGAAATTATCCGATAACGAAGATGTTTTACATCCTGGAATATTGGGAATTAGATATTTTCGAGGATTTAAACATCAAGATTTAGAGGCTGTATATCAAAGGATTACTGGAAGGCGTTCTATCCCCCGTCTCTGGGCTAGGCAGGCCTCTGTTCAAGAACAAAAAGGGGCTGATGCATTAAAAGCAAACCGAATACAAAGTGCGGCTGGCCATTATCATAGAGCGGGTCTTTGTTTTGGAAGAGCACAACATCTTATCCCTGTAGATGGCCATCCTAAGAAGAAAGAGTATTACGAGGGACTACAAAGATGTTATGGAAAATTCAGGGAAATACATGGTGGGCATATCACAAAACATCAGGCTGAATTTGAAGATGGGAAAAATACCTATTTTTATTTCTGGCCAGCAGAAGGGGAAGGTCCTAAACCTACTGTTCTTCTGATTCCTGGTATGGATATGGTGAAAGAGGATGCTATCGCCGATCCTTGGCAGAACGTTTTTCATCAACGTGGAATGAATGTTTGTGCTATGGATGGACCTGGTCATGGTGAATGTAATATGAATCAAGTTTGGGTAGATCAAACAAATTTTGCCAAAGCAGGAAGTAAGGTAATTGATTTTCTATGTGATAGAGACGACGTAGATAGTTCTAAAATAGGATTGTTTGGACAAAGTATGGGTAGTAGATGGACAGTGGAAATTGCTGCACATGATGATCGTGTGAATACGGTTATTGGTCAAATGGCTAATGTGGGACCATCCGACATTATCTTTAATCATGCACAACCTAATTTCAGACGAATTTATATGTATATGTCTAATATCTTGGATGATGATAAATTTGATGAATTTGTAGAAGAAAGAGATAGTATCTGGCATGGAGTTGCTGAAAAAATGAAAGCAAACTACCTGCTTGTTGCAGGTGATATGGATGAACTTTGCTCTCCTGACGACATCAATGAATTTCTAGATGTGTTAAATTGTCCGAAAGAATTATGGCTCTATGAGGGAATTTTCCATCCGATGGGTGAGGTTGCAGCTGATATGTATCCTGCGATTGCAGATTGGATGCTAGATACATTGAATAATGGTCTATCAGCCGGTCATGATAATAGAGTAATTGTTCCAGAAGGTTAGAATTATACTCCTGCATACAAGAGAAATTCTTGTATGCAGGTTTTGTAAGTCCCGCCTATACGAGGTGTAATAATTTTGTCTTCTATTATTGGAGTTATTGGAGACTCTAATCCATCAAAAGACGTTTTTGACCTAGCAGTAGAAACTGGTCGTGAAATCGCAAGGAAGGGTGCAATTTTAGTTTGTGGTGGTCTCGGAGGCATTATGGAAGGTGCTTCTATGGGTGCTAAGGAATTAGGCGGAATGACTATTGGTATTTTGCCTGATTACGATATTACTAAGGGTAATAAATATGTGGATATTCCAATAGCAACGGGGATGGGGCATGCAAGAAATGTGATTATTGCTGCAACTGCCCATGCCTTAATTGCGCTACCAGGTTCTTATGGTACTTTGTCTGAAATTTCTCATGGTTTGAAACTTGGCAAAAAAGTTATAGCACTTGGAAGAGATGAAAGTCCTCCTGATGTAGTCCTTGCTGAAAATCCAAAGAATGCTGTCGAGTTAGCCTTACATGTTTAAATTCCTTTCTGTTCTTTTTGTCTTTCTGCTTTCCTCATGTTCTTTTTATGAAAGCCCAAGATACACATCTCACAATCAGAGAGGAAAGTATCATTATGTGCGGAGTGGAGATACGCTTTGGAAGATTTCAAAAAGATATCGTATTGATATTGAGCAATTGGCTGTTCTAAACGGCATTAGAAATCCGAATAGATTGAAAGCAGGAAAAAGAATTTTTATACCAAGACGTTCTTTTCGTTATTTGAATAATATTAAAAGTTACGGCAAAAAAAGAAATCATCCTTTGTGGACCAAAAAGAAGAATTACAAAAGAAAGACTGTAAGAACTCGTGGTATTAAATTTAAGTGGCCTGTGAAGGGAAGGGTAATTAAAAAATATGGATTTTATAAAGGTGTGAAATTTGAAGGAATTATGATACGAACAAAAAAAAGACAGACAGTAAAAGCATCTGCTCCTGGCAAAGTGATTTATAGTAGTTTGGGTCCAGGGAGTTATGGAAAAATGGTAATTGTTCGTCATGCAGGAGGACGATTTCACTCAGTGTATGCGAATAATTCTAAGAATCTTGTGAAATTACATGACACTGTTTTCGTAGGAACCCCTATTGCGAGGGCTGGCGATTCTCGTTATAAGGGAAAATCAATGTTACGTTTTGAGATTCGATATCGTACGGTTCCTAAGAATCCGCTCTCGTATTTACCTAGAGCGTATTAGTAGAAAGGAAGAAAATGGAAAATGTAGAAGATTTACTATCCTTCATTAGAGATGTGCCTGATTTCCCAAAAGAGGGCATTATTTTTAAAGATATTACCCCCGTATTGATGAATCCGGATGCATTCAAATTTGCTATCGATTCCATGGCAAAGCCATTTGAAAATGAGGAAATAGATCTCGTTGTTGGAATAGAAGCAAGGGGATTTATTACGGCGGCATCTCTTGCCTATAAATTAGGTGCTGGTCTTGTTCTGGTGAGAAAACCAGGAAAACTTCCTTGGGAAAAGGAATCCGCTACGTACGAACTGGAGTATGGTACCGACACTCTAGAAATACATAAAGATGCGATTAATCCAGATATGAATGTAGTGATTGCAGATGATTTAATCGCAACTGGGGGAACAGGAAAGGCATGTATAGAACTCATAGAAAAAGTGGGGGGGAAGGTGCACGCATTATCTTTTCTCATTGAACTTGCTTTCTTAAATCCAAGAGAAAATCTTGCTGATTATACTATTCATTCGGTAATCACTTATTAAATGGATACTCTACAAAATTTCAAGAAAATAGATCCTAAAAGAGCTGGATACCTGCAATTTGGATTGAGATCGATGATAGTTTTGCAGGTGCTGGGATATTTTTTATTATTCTCTGGTGTTCTTGGTGGATGGCCACCAAATATGCCTGGAGAAAATGGTTTTTATGCCAAAATGGCTGAACGTTTGGTTAAACCCCCTAAATTTGACCAGATGCCAGTTCAAGCTCATAAAGAAAAAAAAAGAAGCCCTTTCTCCCTTAATAGTTTACTTGGAAAGCTTCAAAAAGATCTCATGCAGGCAGGTGTGAAAGCAGGTGTTGCTATTTTGCTTGTTTCTGTTGAGTTGTCACTTAGATTAGCATCTGTATCGACAGGTTTGATAATTATTTTGCTTGGTGGTTGGGTTAGAAGAAGAATACGAAATTGGTTGATACGTATTAAAATGAAGACAACAGAAGAAAAGATCGAGATTCTGGAAAAACGGATTTCAGAATTAGAAAAAACTAAATTATAGCAACAGCATCTATTTCTACTAAAAAATCAGGATTCGCTAGACCGGCACAAACGATGAGTGTGCTTGTCGGAGGATTTGATTTGTCCCAGTGTTTCACACCAAGTTCTCTTCCTGCTTGAGTGTATTCTCTTCCTACAATGTAAGTAGTTACTTTGACTAGATCCGACATGGTTGCACCACCTTCTGTCAAAACTTCTTTTAAGTTTTTTATCACTTGTTCGCCTTGCGTGTTGAAATCACCAATGCCTACAACATTGCCGTTTTTGTCTGCGGGTACCTGTCCAGCAACAAAAATTATGCGTTTGCCTTCTTCAATCGTAATTCCGTGTACATAATTTGCAAAAGGAGCGTGTACAGAATCAGGGCTAAAATTTTTACGTTTCATGAAAATATCTCCTTTAGTCGAGGCAAGATGATTGCGGTTATAAAGGGAGTATTATAGGATAATTTTTCTTCGATGGACAGACTGTATTTTGTCCCCGTAGCTCATCTGGATAGAGCGCAGGATTCCTAATCCTGAGGTAGCAGGTTCGAGTCCTGCCGGGGACACCATAAAATATAAAAGTGAAGATTATGAAAAAAATAATTTTGTTTATTTGTTTATGTGCAATAGTTTTGTCAGCGATGTTGTTTTTGAAAAGTAAAAATCACATAAACGAAAATATTATCTCTAGCACCGGTACAATGGTGAGTGTGAAAAGTCCAAAAATTTTGTCAAAAGATTCACAAATAGGAAAAAAA
>DFQF01000054.1 GCA_002377645.1 Nitrospinaceae bacterium UBA3496
GATTCAAAATTCTCAACTTCCACGCGAAACGAATCAATTCGAGAATCTTTTCTCAATCTTAGAGCAACTTCCCGAACAAGATCCTCTACAAAACGCGGATTATCGAACGCTTTTTCAGTAACATATTTTTCATCTTCTCTCTTCAAAACTGGGAACAGGGAGCAACTTGCTGAATCTTCCGCGATTTCTATTAGCTCTTCTATCCAAATACGCTCATTAAATTTAACCTGAACAGTTACTTCCCCACGCTGGTTATGCGCACCTTTTACACTAATTTCTTTAGAACATGGGCAAAGTGTAGTAACCGGAACTCTCAACAAAATTGAGAAGTGATCCACTTCTCCCTTTGAAGCTTCAAATGAACATTGATAAGCCATAGTTCCAGAAGAACCTGTTACAGGAGCATCTTTATGAACAAAATATGGAAACGAAAGATTGAGAAAGGCAGTCTGTGCATCTAATCTTTCGAGCATACGATCTAGAATTACAGAAATATTTTCTACTCCAATCACTCCATTATGTTCATTAAGTATTTCCATAAAACGGCTCATATGTGTGCCTTTAAAATGATGAGGAAGATCAACAAACATACTGATTTGTGCAACCGTATTCTGTGACTCCTTATCACGATCCTCAACAAGAATAGGGAAATCAATATTTTTTACCCCAACTTTATCAATCCTAACATTCCTGTCGTCAGAAGAAGATTGAACATCGGCTAATGATGCAGTATCAAGTATTTTATCCGACATAAATGTCTCTTTCCTTTTTTAATATTAAACTTCTGGATTTTCTATTCTTTTTTCATCAATTTTTCTCATTTTTTCACTTACTGCTGTCGATAAATCTACACCCTTTGAGTTTGCATAATTCATTATTGCTATCATGGCATCTGCAGTCTCATCTACATAATCTGAATCCTTAATTTTTCTTCCTTTCCATTCTTTCTTTTCTAAATTAGCAAGCTCACCAACTTCTCCAGCAAGCTCTAAAGCAAAAAAGCGAGGTTCTCTTGTTGGAAAAGCTTTCGATTGGTAACCTTCAAACTCTTTTTGGAGTTTTTTTAATCCCTCATAAGAGTGCGGCAAAAACTTTGAATTTTCGTCCATCATTCATCTCATAAAAAAGATTAAAAACCAATTTAAAACCAAAAGTGATTGTCTTCAATCCTAGTACTAAAATCAAGTGCGGAAGTTTCTCACCCCTATATAGTAAACGTCAACACCAAAAAAACAAAAAGGATACAAAAATTCGTTTGACGTTCGTAAGAACAAATCATACGCTCAAACTAACTTAATTTACAAACAAAAAAGTTTGCAACTAAAAAATTTACTATGTTTTTCATAGACAAACGAAAGGAAGGAGAAACCATTGTCGAACATAGATATGCATCATCACATTTATATCCAAGAGGCAGAAGATTTAGCTAAAGTGGAAAGGGAGAAACGTCCGCAACATGCAGATAGCTTTGAAGGTTTTTTCCCTGAAGTTTCATCAAAACATAACGCAAAGCTTACTAAAGAAAAATGGGGAGAACAGCTTCTAAGTCTTCAGAGAAAACTAAGTGACATGAAATCAGACAAGCTTGATATGGCACTTGTTTCACCCCCACCCCCAACATTTTATTATTGGATAGGGGGTACTAAGGGAAAAGAAATTATAGAACTACAAAATAATGGCACAGCCGATTTCTGCAAAAATAATTCTGCTCAATTCAGAGGGCTTGCGAATCTTCCCTTGCAAAATGGCGGAGTAGACGCAGCAAAGGAGTTAGAAAGAAGTATGTCTAATGGTCTTTTAGGCTGTATAATTTCTGACAGAATCGCTGGACAAGCATTAGATGAACCACAATTCGATGCTTTTTGGGAAGCAGCCGAAAAATTGGGAGCTTTAGTTTTTATTCATCCTGATTTTGCAGATTACAAACCACTTTTCCCCTTTTATATGGCAAATTGTGTTGGGAATCCCTTATCAACAACAGTCGCTGCCACAAGATTGATATTGTCTGGACATTTTGAAAGGTATCCGAATCTAAAAGTACTTCTTGCACATGCTGGTGGAAATCTTCCATGGGCAATTGGAAGAATTCAGCACGCATGGGAGCAAAGACCTGAAACTAAGGTTCATACGCCACATCCACCTCGTCATTATTTCAAAAACCTATATTTTGATGTAATTACGTTTAATCCAACGGGCCTAAAATGGCTTGTCCAGGAAGTTGGTTCCGAACACGTTATATGTGGCACAGATTATCCTTACGATATGATGCAAGAAAATGTTGTAGATTTTGTCGAAAATGCAGGACTTTCTTCAGAAGAAGAAGATAATATTCTTCGAAAAGTACCAGCCAAGCTTCTTGGACTTTAATAATAAAAAGAAGTATTACTGGAAATTACGTTCGAAAATAAATATAATCTTTGTTCATTAGAAGAAAGTTAAATTTTTTTAACTACATGGGGGATCAACTCTATGAGAAAAGAAGAAATTTTTGATAGACCTCCGGGCCCATTATTTGGATTCTGGAGTTCGCTGTATATTGATAAATGGAAGTTTTTAAAGCGCAATTTGATGGGATTTCGAAAAGAAAGAAAAGAAGCGTTTGAAAACACTCTAAAGGCTGGTGATCCTATGCCACCCGTAAGATTAAAGACCACAGAAGATGTCGAATTTAACCTTGAAGATTTTAAAGGTAAGAAAAATATCGTCATTGAATTTGGTGCTATAACCTGACCTCCCTATCGCCGGCAGGTGCCTGGCATAGAAAACGCATACGAAAAATACCGATCAAAAGATGTAGAATTTTTCGTAGTATATTCCAAAGAACCTCATGCTGAAGAAGGTAGGTATTTCAAGAACTTCAAACAGCATACATCATACGAACATAAAAAAGAGTATGCGTGTCAATTGGTCAAAGAACATGATATGAAAGTTCCTGTACTGATAGACGATCTTGACGAAGCAGTAGTGATGGCGTTTGGAAGAATGCCAAATATGACCTTTGTTGTTGATAAAGAGGGCAAAATTGCCTACAAAGCTGATTGGGCTGAAACAGATAGGCTTGAAGAAGTTCTTGACGAACTTTTAGCTGAGCAAAACGCATAACATTTAGGTAATTTTATATAGAGACATCTTGAATTTATCGCTTTTCTATTCAATAAATGCTGAAAAGCGATAAATTCTTTTTTTGACTAAATATTTCAAGTATTTTTAGGTATGTATTTCAACGGAGATTTTATGAGTTACGTAACATTTGACACATCTGAAATAGACCATATGCAAACATATAGGCTCCTAGCAGGCTCCATCGTTCCTAGGCCTATAGCTTGGGTAAGTTCGATAAGTTCAGACGGAGTTGCTAACCTTGCACCTTTTAGTTTCTTTACCTGTGTTTGTCACGCTCCTCCTCTTGTATCCATTTCTGTGGGTGAGAGAGATTATAATATGAAAGATACCTCTAGAAATATTATAGAAACCAAAGGATATGTCATACATACTGTAGTAAATGAGACTGGAAATGCGATGAACGAAAGTTCGGCAAATTTCAAACCTGAAGAAAACGAATTCAATGAACTTAATTTAGAAACAGAACCATCTCAGATCGTAAAAGCGCCGCGTATTAAAGATTCTCCTATCACGATGGAATGTGAATTAGAACATCTGCACACGTACGGAGATAAATGGAAAACACATCTTGTGATTGGAAGAATTCTTTTGTGGCATGTAAGAGAAGATCTTATGAT
>DFQF01000032.1 GCA_002377645.1 Nitrospinaceae bacterium UBA3496
TCTGCGAGCATGTAAGGAATTATTTTTACTTACAGTTACAAGTTTCTCAAAGTGTCGACGAACTTCCTTAGCTTTGGGCAGAGTTGTTCTAATCCTCTCTTCCTCAACCAAGGATGTCATCATATTTCTGGTCATGGCTATTCTATGTTCTGTTGTTCTATTAAGCCTTCGACCTGTTCTTCTATGACGCATCTTTCCTCTCCCTAAGAATCTTCTATGTTTTTTCCAATATCTTCATCTACTAAATCCAAATCACTAATATTCATCCCAAAAGATAAACCCATTGAAGATAAAATATGACGAATTTCATTTAGACTTTTTCTTCCAAAATTTCTTGTTTTAAGCATCTCACTTTCGGTCTTTGATACAAGCTCACCTAAAGTCTGTATTCTGGCTGCTTTAAGACAATTATAACTTCTAACTGTCAGTTCCAATTCTTCAATACTGCCATTTAGCGTTGCAATTAAATCATTGTGGGGTTCTTCAACTAATATCACTTCTTCTTCTTCTTCTTCTTCTTCAAAATTAATAAAAATAGATAAATTATCTTTTAAAATTTTAGCAGAATGAGCAAGAGCATCATCAGGAGAAACCGAACCGTCAGTTTCAACATCTAAAACTAAACTATCATAATCAGTATTGTCTTCTACTCGAGTTTTCTCTACCTTATATGAACAACGTCTAATTGGAGAAAATATAGAATCTATCGGTATAAACATCGGACCATACTCATCAACTAATTTCCGTTCAGCAGGAACGTATCCCTTTCCGGCATCAACAATTAATTCTATATCTAAAACAGCTTCTTCATTTAAAGTAGCAATTTTGTGTTCTGGATTTAAAATAAAAACACCTTGAATTGTCTGTATATCTCCTGCTTTAAATTCTCCACTTGAACCATCACTTTTGTAAGAAAGTCGTATAGGAAAATTTGTACTTTCTGCCTTAATTACCACTCCCTTTAAGTTTAAAATTATATTTGTAACATCTTCAACAACTCCTGGAACAGTAGAAAATTCATGATATACTCCCTCAATTCTAACTGCAGTTATAGCAGCTCCTTTAATTGAAGAAAGCATAATTCTTCTGATTGCATTTCCAAGAGTCAGACCAAATCCTCTCTCTAAAGGCTCCGCAGTAAAACGACCATACTCACTAGTCAAAGAATCTCTGTCAAAATTCAGAGAATCCGGTTTAACTAAATTCGCAAGAAAATTCATTTAGTACCTCCGTCCGTCTATTGAATTCAATAGAATAATAAATCTTTATAAAATCATACTCTTCTGCATTTTCTAGGACGACATCCATTGTGCGGAATGGGTGTGACATCGATAATCAAACTAACTTCTAAACCAGTAGCTACTAAAGATCTTATAGCTGCCTCTCTACCTGCACCAGGACCACTGACATATACCTCTACCGATGTTACTCCAAGATCAAGTGCTTTTTTTGCGACTTCAGCCGCAGCTATCTGCGCAGCAAAAGGTGTACTTTTCCTAGAACCTTTAAAACCTTGACCACCAGCAGTTGACCAACAAACAACATTACCAGCATTATCAGAAATTGAAATTATAGTATTATTAAAACTAGCATTTATATGTGCTTGACCCGCACCAACAGATCTTCTTTCTCTTCTTCTCCTTCCAAATCTTTTTCCCTTAGGACCTTGTGCCAAAAGAATTCTCCTTACCAGTTTTAAAAAGTCTAAAAATCACACTATTCGCTTTTTATCGCTCCAACTGTCTTTCTTGGACCCTTTCTAGTTCGAGCGTTAGTGTGCGTTCTTTGTCCTCTTACAGGTAATCCTCGTCTATGGCGAAGACCTCTGTATGTTCCTAAATCCATTAATCTCTTTATATTTGAAGAAATGGTAGTTCTAAGTTCACCTTCAACTAAATATTCTCTTTCAATAATATCCCTTAAGTCTTGCAACTGATCTTCTGTCAGATCTTTAACTTTTGATAGCGATTCTATTTTAACAGCCTTAACAATCTTATCTGCAGTGCTTCTTCCAATCCCAAAAATACTTGTCAAAGCAATATTTACATTTTTTTCATTTGGTATATCGACCCCAGCCACACGTGCCATAAAATTTAATCTCCTTATTAGAAATCTTTAACCCTGTCTTTGCTTATGTTTAGGTTGAACACAAATTACACGAACAACACCTTTTCTTCTAATAATTTTGCACTTATCACACATCCTTTTAACGGAACTTCTTACTTTCATAATATTCCCTTTTTTATCTACTTATATCTACTCGTTATACGACCCCTAGTAAGATCATAGGGAGAAAGTTCTACTAATACTTTATCGCCAGGAAGAATTCTAATAAAATGCATCCTCATCTTTCCAGAAATATGTGCCAAAACCTTATGATCATTTTCTAATTCAACTCTAAACATCGCATTCGGCAAGGGTTCAAGAACGACACCTGAAACTTCAATTACATCTTCCTTAGGTTTACGTTCATTAACCTCCTGATCCTCAGTTTTCTTCTTTTTCTTTCTTCTTCCTGATTGTCTAGGCATTTAAAATACTCAAAATATCAGGTCCCTCCTCAGTAATTGCAATTGAATGTTCAAAATGTGAAGACAGTTTCAAATCTTCTGTAACAACCGTCCACTTATCTTCTAAAATTTTCACATTCTCAGTACCCTGATTAAGCATAGGTTCGATTGCTAGAACCATACCCGCCTTAAGCTCAACACCCGTTCCGGCCATTCCGAAATTAGGTACTTGCGGCTCTTCATGCAAATGGGTACCAACTCCATGACCAACAAAATTTTTTACTACTGAATAACCGTTTTTTTCAGCATTTGCCTGTATAGCACTCGAAATATCGTGCAATTTTTTTCCAGGAAATGCTTCCTTTATACCTAACATTAATGATTCACGACAACAACTTAACAATTTATTCACACTACTTGGCACTAAACCAACCTCGAATGTTATTGCATGATCTCCATAATAACCATTTAAATTAGCACCAATATCAATACTTACTATATCACCTTCCAAGAGTTTTCTCTCAGACGGAACACCATGAACTACTTGCTCATTAATAGAAGCACAAATCGTATGTTCATACCCTCTATATCCCTTAAAAGCAGGCAAAGCACCATTTTCTAATAAAATGGACTCTGCAAGAGTATCAAGTTCCAAAGTCGACACTCCTGGACATATATTCCTACTAACGGCATCCATTGCTAAAAGAACAATTCTGTTACTTTCCCTTATTTTCTCAATCTCAGCCGCAGATCTAAGGACAATTGCCATTAAATCCGAACTTCATCTAAAGCTTCAAAAACTCTCTTAGAAATTTCTTCCGTTTCTCCAATTCCATGAACCTTAACCAGTTTTCCCATACCCTCGTAAAAATTAACCAAAGGTGATGTACTTTCTTGATAAACTTCTAAGCGTTTTGAAACCGTTTCTTCCAAATCATCTTCTCTGACATATAAGCTTTCGCTATTACATTTGCTACATTTGGATACTTTGACAGTATTAGGATAAACTGCACCACAATCATTACAAGTCAAGCGTCCTGAAAGTCGCCTTACCACTTCTTCGTTAGAAACGTCTAACAATAAAGCAAGATCGACACTCCTTGAAATTTGTTTATCTAAGGCTTCTCCCTGAGCAAGATTTCTAGGAAAACCATCTAAGATATAACCATTTTCACAATCATCCTCAGCTAATCTTTCTTGCATAAGTTCAATAATCAAATTATCAGAAACTAGTTTCCCCTCATTCATTACTCTTTCTACTCTCAAGCCTAGAGAAGATTGTTCTCTTACAGATGCTCTTAACATGTCACCTGTCGAAATGCGTGGAATTTTTTTCTTCTCACTAATTATTGCCCCTTGAGTCCCTTTACCAGAACCAGGGGCTCCTAAAAGGATGATTTTCAAAATCTATCTCCCACGAATCCTTCCACGTTTAAGAAACCCTTCATAATTTCTCATTACAAGATGGCTCTCAATTTGTCTTTGTGTATCAACTGCAACACCTACAACAATAAGCAGAGCTGTACCGCCAAAATAAAAAGGCACATTGAACCACTGAACAAGATAGGTTGGTAATATAACAATTGCACTTAAATAAATAGCACCAAGAAATGTAAGCCGACTTAAAGTTCTATCTATAAAATCAGCTGTTGGCTTTCCAGGTCTACGTCCTGGCACAAAACCACCATATTTCCTCAAATTTTCAGCAACATCCATAGGATTAAAAATAATAGCAGTATAAAAATACGCAAAGAAAAAAATTAAAATTATGGTTAGTACAACATAGAAAGGATTTGGCGGAGTTAGCATTGCACTAAGATCTTTTAACCATCCAACACTTGAAAATTGCGCTATAGTCGCTGGGAATAGAATCATTGAACTAGCAAAAATAGGAGGAATAACCCCGGATGTATTAACCTTAAGAGGCAAATGGGAATCTTGTCCTCCAGCCATCTTCCTTCCAACAACTCTCTTAGGATACTGTATTCTTATCCGTCGCTGTCCAGCTTCAAACCATACCACTAAAGCAACAACTGAAATCATTAATATTGTGATAATTATCATAACAAAAGGTTGTATTTCACCAGTGCTTAGAAGACGGAAAGTATTCATAATAGCTCCAGGCAGCCCAACAACTATTCCTGCAAAAATAACAAGAGATATCCCATTTCCTATACCACGCTCTGTTATCTGTTCTCCTAACCACATAATAAATGAGGTGCCAGCAACTAAAGTTAGAACCGTCATCAACCTAAAACTCCAACCGGGTTCCGGAACAATTGCCGCACCAGTAGGTGAAGTCATCTGCTCTATGCCCACAGCTATACCAAAACCTTGAATTGTTGAAAGAAATACAGTTCCATATCTTGTATATTGACTGATTTTCTTCCTTCCCGATTCTCCTTCTTTCTTTAAACGTTCTAAGTGTGGAACTACAACAGTCAATAATTCTAAAATAATAGAAGCACTAATATATGGCATTATCCCTAACGCAAATATTGTCAGCTGACTTAAAGCTCCACCTGTAAAAAGATCAAAGAACTGCATAATTGTACCGCCACTTCTTGTAAGTTCAGCAAAAAAAGCTGAAAGAGCAACAGTATCAATTCCTGGTGTGGGGATATGCGCACCTATTCTAAAAACGGCCAATAGACCTAATGTAAACAAAATCCTACTCTTCAACTCAGGAATCTGAAGGATACTTGGAACTCGGGACTCTCTCATTAATTAGAATCCTCCGATGTTACATTTAGAACTACAATTTCTATTGTTCCACCCGCATCTTCTATTTTTTGTCTAGCTGATTGACTACATTTCTGTATTTTTAAATGTAACTTTTTCTTAATATCCCCAAAACCTAAAAGTTTTACTCCATCTTTTGATTTCTTAGATGCAAGACCCATTTTTAAAAAATTCTGAAAATCTAAAGTAATCCCATTTTCTAAACTTTCAAGTGTACCAACATTAATTTCAGAATAATTTTTCCTAAATCGATTATTAAAACCTCTTTTAGGGAGCCGTCTCTGAAGTGGCATCTGCCCACCCTCAAAACCGACTTTTCGGCTATATCCTGAACGTGACTGTTGTCCTTTCATTCCTCTACCGGAGGTTTTTCCTGTCCCTGAACCTGCACCCCTGCCCACTCTTTTACTTTTTGAAGTTGCTCCGAACTTGCCCTTCAAAGTATTTAGAGAAACAGAAATATTTTCCTGTAATTCTTCTTTTATTGGTTTTGACAATTTATCCACCTAGAAAGACCCTCAAGTCTTTTCCTTTACTCTAATCATATGTTTTACTTTAAATGCCATTCCCCTCAATTCAGGAGTATCGTTTCGTGTAACAGACTGATTAATTTTCTTTAGTCCTAATCCACGTAGTACCAACTTTTGTTTTGAATTTGCAGAAGAGACACTCCTTACCAGAGTTAACTGGAGTTCAGGATTTTTTTTTGCCTTAGGCTTTTTTGTAGCCTTCTTTTCTTTTATCGGCTCTTCTATTTTATTTTCTTCTGACATTAATTTTTAAACCTTACAATTGAAAATTATGAAGATTCCTCTTCTAAACCTCTCAAAGCAATAACTTCACTACGAGTCCTTAATGACATGAGTCCGTTTATAGTCGCCTTAGCAGAATTATGAGGATTGTTAGTGCCAATGCACTTCGTCAGGATATCTCTTACTCCCGCAACATCTAGAACCGCTCTGACAGGTCCACCCGCAATTACTCCGGTCCCTCTTCCAGCAGGTTTAAGAAAAACTCTACCAGCACCATATTTCCCCATTGCTTCATGCGGAATTGTTTCCCCTTTAAGAGAAATACGAACCATAGCTCTCCTCGCTTTTTCAAGAGCCTTTTGTATAGCTTCTGGCACTTCATTAGCTTTTCCCATACCGATTCCTACTTGACCTTTCCTGTCGCCGACAGTTACCAAAGCACTAAAACTAAAGCGACGTCCACCCTTAACAACCTTTGCAACTCGGTTGATATGTATGACTCTATCAATAAATTCTTTATCATTAATATCTTCTTTATTTTCGACTTTTCCATCAGTTCGAGCCATTAGAATTTAACCCCCATCTTTCTTATACCATCTGCAAGAGCACGAACCCTGCCATGATAATTATACCCATTTCTATCATATACAATTGATTCTATTCCTTTTTCTTTTGCTCTAGACCCTAAAATCTCTCCAACTAACTCTGCTCCTTTAATATTACTTGGCTTGACTTTCGAATCCTTGATCTCTTCACTTTTCTCTGTAAAAATATTTTCTGTTGATGATGCGGACAAAATTGTCTTTTTTTCTTCATCATCTATTAACTGACAATAAATATGTTTAGAACTCCTAAAAACAGTTAATCTCGGTCTTTCAATCTTCCCAAAAACTTTCTTACGAATTCTATCTTTTCTTCTTATCCAAGATTTATATCTGTTACTAATAGCCAATTTTATATACCTCAAAAATATTAAACAGCTGTTTTTCCAACTTTCTTTCTAACAGATTCACCTGCATATCTAATCCCTTTGCCTTTATAAGGCTCAGGTGGTTTAACACGTCGAATTTCTGAAGCCACCCAACCAACTATTTCTTTATCAATTCCCTTTACTTTGATAGTACTTTTTTCCCGATCGCTTTCTACTTCAAAATCTATTCCATCAATCGGATCTATATTGACTGGATGTGAAAATCCAATATTTAAAACTAGATTTTTCCCTTTCAATTCAACTCTGTAACCAAGACCTATTACTTCCAAGGTTTTCTCAAAACCGTTCGAGACTCCCTCTACCATATTGAAAATTAATGACCGAGTAAGTCCGTGAAGAGACTTATCAGTCTGAGAATCAGATGTCCTGCTGACATTTATTACATTTTCATTTAGTTCAACCTTAGGTCTTTCATGAAGTTCTCTTGTTAACTCACCTTTCGGGCCCTTAACAGTTATAACTGTACCCTCTAAAGTAACATTAACATTATCTGGAACATTAATCGGTTTTAACCCTACACGTGACAAAAGATTCTCCTTTTACCAAACTTCACATAAAACTTCGCCGCCCACACCTAGATTTCTAGCTTCATCATCAGTAACTATACCTCGTGAGGTCGACAAAATTGCGACACCCATTCCATTCAACACCTTAGGGATTGTTCCTTTATTAACATAAACCCTTCTTCCAGGCTTACTAACACGCTTAAGATCATTAAGAACAAGTTTTCCGTCAATCTTTTCTAGTAACTGGATTGAAATCTCAGTCTGTCCTGTACTTCCGTCTTTTATTTCGTAACTATCTATATACCCTTGAGTACGCAGAATACCAACAATATTCGATTTAATTCGACTTCCAGGAACAACCAAACTCAGATGGCCTGCTCTAATAGCATTTCGAATTCTTGTTAATAAATCTGCTATAGGGTCTGTCATACTCATTAAAAAAAATCTCCTTTACCAACTTGATTTTGTAACTCCAGGGATTTGTCCAGCCAAAGCCATTTCTCTGAAACAAATTCTGCATAACTTGAACTTTCTATAATAACCTCTTGGCCTGCCACACCTTTGACATCTATTATATGAACGCACTCCAAATTTCGGAGTCTTCATCTGTTTCGCAATTAAACTTTGTTTGGCCACAAAACACCTCTTTATCTTTTTCTAAAAGGAAAACCCATTGACTCTAAAAGTGCCTTCCCTTCTTCGTCACTTTTAGCAGTTGTTTCTATAACTACACCTAGGCCTCGTGATTTATCTACACTATCAAAACTTATTTCTGGGAAAATAACCTGTTCTCTAATGCCCAAACTATAGTTTCCCTTTCCATCAAAGGACCTTTCATTTAACCCACGAAAATCTCTAACACGCGGGAGTGCAATACTTAAAAGTCGATCAAAGAAATACCACATATTTTTTCGTCTTAGAGTAACCATTACTCCTATAGGAGTGCCTTCTCGCAACTTAAAATTAGCTACAGATTTCTTAGCTTTTGTAACTACAGGCTTCTGTCCTGAAATAGCAGTCAATTCTTCAACTCCCTTATCGAGAACACTAGCGTTTTGGGATGCCTCTCCTAACCCCATATTTAAAGTAATCTTTGAAAGAGTAGGAATTTGCATTATATTTTTATATCCAAATTTACTCTTCAAATCACTAATTACCTGTTCTCTGTATCTATCAAGTAAACGGGGTGTATCACTCACTTTACAAAAAACCTTTCATTTATAATTAAATAGTATCTAAAATCTCGCCACTTCTCTTTGTAACTCTTACAGAACTTCCATCTTCCAATTTTTTCCTACTTACACGGGAAGGTTTACTCGTTTTTGGATCAATAGGCAATACGTTACTTATATGTATTTTCCCTTCACGCTCAAGGATACCGCCCTGTTGATTCACTTGACTTGGTTTTGTATGCCTTTTAATCATATTTAATTTTTCAACAAGGACCTTTTTTTCCTCAGTTAAAACCTGCAATACCTTGCCTCGTTTCCCTCTTTCTTTACCGGATATCACTTCAACAATATCCCCTTTTTTTACATGATTCTTCTGCATACTCTCCCTCACAGAACCTCTGGAGCTAAAGAAGCAATCCTCATAAAACGCTTCCTTCTTAACTCTCTAGCAACAGGACCAAAAATACGTGTGCCAACTGGTTCCCTAACTTCATTAATAATCACAACAGCGTTATCATCAAATTTTATACAAGTACCATCATCTCTACCAATTTCTTTTGCAGTCCTCACGACTACGGCTCTTCTTACTTCTCCCTTCTTTACATTACTATTAGGAACGGCTTCTTTTATAGCAACAACTATAACATCACCTATACTTGCGTACTTTCTCTTTGACCCACCAAGAACCTTAATACACTGCGCACGCTTAGCACCTGAGTTATCTGCTACACCACAAACTGTTTGAACCTGAATCATGAATATCTTCCTAAAACTATTTAGATTTCTCTATAATTTCTAATAAACGCCAATTCTTATTTCTACTGATTGGTCTTGTTTCTATTATTCTCACACGATCCCCAACGTTTAACTCATTTTGATTGTCATGAACAAGATAATTTTTTCTTCTTCTAATAACTCTTTTGAAAGTTTTATGCATATAAGTACGAGCTACCTGAACGCTAGCGGTTTTATCCATACTTGAACTTATTACCCTACCTTCTCGAACTTTCCTTCTTCCACCTTTCAACATTCAAGAAACTCCTATGCGCTAAACAGATTGATCCTGTGTGTGTTTAAGTTGATTTCTATAAGTTAGAATTCTCGCAAGATCTTTTTTTAAAATTGATATACGAGAAGTGTTGTCCAACTGACCAGAAGATTTTCTAAATTTGAGATTAAAAAGTTCCAAACGGATCTCATTCTGTTTAGTTTCTAGCTCATCTTCTGTTAAATCTTTTATTTCTGTAAATTTCAATTAAAACTCCATTAAACGGAAACTATTCTAGTTTTACATGGCAACTTTCTAGCTGCTAAACGAAGTGCTTCTCTAGCAATTGAATCTGGCACACCATCCATTTCGTAAAGAATCCTTCCCGCTCGAACTGGAGCATGCCATGCTTCAGGAGCACCCTTACCTTTACCCATTCTAACTTCAGCAGGTTTCCTAGTAATAGGCTTATCAGGAAAAAGTCGAATCCAAATTCTTCCACCCCTCTTTATGTGACGCGTCATTGCAATTCTTGCCGCTTCAATTTGGCGAGCAGTCAGATAAACTGATTCTACAGACTGCAAGCCATAAGAACCAAAATTAAGTCTAGCGCCTTTATCAGTCTTTTTCCCAATACGACCCTTTTGCATTTTCCTGAATTTCGTTTTCTTTGGTTGTAACATTAAATTTTTGCTCCGTTCTAATTTTCCTTAACTGATTCTGAAAAATCTTTTTGGGTTTTCCTTATAATTTCACCTCGAAAAATCCAAGTTTTAACTCCAATAACACCGTATGTTGTGTGTGATTCTGCAAACCCATAATCTATATCTGCTCTCAAAGTCTGCAAAGGAACCCTTCCCTCACGATACCACTCAGTCCTTGCAATCTCAGCACCACCTAAACGTCCAGCACATTGGATCTTTATACCCTTAGCGCCAAACCTAAGTGCTGAAGTCACTGCCTTCTTCATAGCTCTTCTAAAAGCAATTCTTCTCTCAAGCTGCAATGCAATATTCTCAGAAACTAATTGTGCATCTATTTCAGCCCTTCTAATTTCTTTGATATTCACATGAATTTGCTGTCCAGTTATCTTCTCCAAATCAGATTTGAGTCTATCTACTTCGGAACCTCTTTTTCCAATAATGATTCCAGGTCTTGCAGACCAAATATTAATCCTGCAATTTTGACTTGCTCTCTCAATATTCACTCTACTAACACCTGCATTTTGCAAACGACTCTTTACGAATTTTCTAATTTTTATGTCGTCATGTATAAAGTCAGGGTAATTTTTTCCAGCAAACCATGTAGATTCCCATTCTCTCGTTACACCAACTCTAAAACCAACTGGATTTACTTTTTGTCCCATTATATTCCCCTATTCCTATTCGCCTAGAACAATTTTAACGTGACATAATTTATGTCTTACTCTACCCATACGTCCTCTAGCTCTAGCTCGATGCCTCTTAAGTACCGGACCTTGATCAACCATTGCACTCTCGACAAAAAGAGTACTTGGATCATCGTTCTCTCCTTTATCAGTAGCATTAGAAAGAGCAGACAAAACAACTTTCTCAAGAACTTTTGCAGATGCTCTTGGTGAAAGCCTTAAAAAAGACAAAGCCTCAGAAACTCTTTTTCCAGAAATAGCCTTAGCCAATTGTCTAGTTTTTAGAGGTTTTGCTCTATAATATTTTAGTGTTGCTTCTGACATTAAATTCCCCAATCTAGAAACTATTTTAAAGTTACTGTTCTTTTTGTAACACCTGAATGAGAACGAAAAGTCCTTGTTGGTGAAAAATCGCCTAATTTAAAACCAACCATGTTCTCATGAACATAAACAGGAATAAATTTCTTTCCGTTATGTACTGAAAAAGTAAATCCAATAAATTCAGGTACTATTGTTGAACGTCTTGACCATGTTTGAATCATCTTCTTCTCACCACTTTCTTCCATTGCTCTTACTTTTTTCATTAGATGATCATCAACAAAAGGTCCTTTATGTAAAGATCTAGGCATTTTAGTCTATTCCCTTTTATTTAACTTTCCGTCTTCTAACAATAAATTTAGATGAACTTTTATTAACATTCCTCGTTTTATAGCCCTTGGTTGGTTTCCCCCACGGTGTGACTGGATGACGTCCACCTGAGCTTTTACCTTCTCCACCTCCTAGAGGATGATCAACAGGATTCATCGCAACTCCTCTAACATGAGGTTTTTTTCCCAACCACCTCTTCCTACCTGCTTTTCCCAAACTTATATTAGAATGCTCAGAATTGCCAACTTCACCAATAGTTGCTGAACAAGACAAACTAACCATCCTTATTTCACCTGATGATAATCGGAATTGAGCATAACCCTCTTCTTTAGCCATTAACTGGGCACTCGCACCAGCACTTCTTGCTATCTTTCCTCCACCTCCTGGCTTCATTTCAATATTATGACATAGAGTTCCCATTGGAATTTTTGATATTGGAAGTGCATTTCCGACTCGAATTCCAGAATCAGGACCAGAAACCAAAATTTCCCCAACTTTCAATCCATCGGGTGCAAGTATATATCTCTTTTCTCCATCTTTATAAACTAATAATGCAAGACGTGCAGAACGATTTGGATCATATTCTATTGAGCTAACTTTTGCTGGGATTCCTATTTTCTCTCTTTTAAAATCAACAACTCTATAACGGCGTTTGTGCCCACCACCTCTATGATAAGCTGTTATTCTACCTAGATTATTCCTTCCTCCGCTTTTTGATAAACCCTTAGTTAAAGACTTTTCTGGAGGATTCTTGGAAAGATCATCCCTAGTCAAAATACTCTGAAAACGTCTACCTGGTGACGTTGGTTTATATCTTTTAACTGGCATCTATTTCCCTTCCCGATTACGTTGTTTCAAAAAACTCAACATTATCACCTTCTTTCAGCGTAACAATTGCTTTTTTCCATGAAGACTTTACGCCAAGGTATCTACCCATTCGAACCTTTTTTTCAGGCATTTTTATTGTGTTAACATTTAGAACAGTCACATTAAATAATTCTTCAACCGCGTTTTTAATTTGAATCTTATTCGCAGCATTTTTAACTTCTAAAACAATTTTATTTGATTGCTCACTAATGGATATACTTTTCTCAGTAACACAAGGTCTTACTATAATCGAAGTAGAATCCATAATTTAACCTGCCAATCTTTGCTCTAATTTGTCCAGAGCAACTTTTTCTATTACTAAAAAATCATGTTTTATAACATCATAAGGGTTAATGCCCTTCACAGAAATCTTATTTACTTTTTTTAAATTCCTTAAAGAAAGTCCAAAATTTTCATTATGATCTTCGTAAACAAATAAAATTTTTCCTGAAATATCCATTTTACTTAGAATATTTAAAAAATCAGAAGTTTTAGAAGTCTCCAAATTTAATTCATCAACCAACCTAAGTTTTTTTTCGGAAAATTTTAAGTTCAAGACACTCTTCAAGGCCTTCATAGCAACTTTCTTATTAATTTTCTGTGTATATTTTCGTGGTTTAGGACCAAAAGTTATTCCACCATGACGCCATATGGGAGACTTAACGTCACCTGCACGTGCCCTGCCACCACCTTTTTGATTCCATGGTTTTGCACTAGTTCCATGAACTTCACTCCTGGTTAACGTAGAATGTGTACCTAATCTTCTATTTGCAAGTTGAGATTTAATAACCTGATGAACTAGATGTAATTTCACTTCTCCATCAAACAGAGAATCTGAAAACTCTATTTCATTTTTAGATAAACTTTTCATATTTAACATTTCAATTTTTGCCATATAAGACCTCAACCACCTCTTGCCATACGTTTAGACGCTTTCAATGGATTTAAACTTCTTTTGCTTTCCTGTTTTACACCTTCATCTTTTTTCTTGCCTTTCAAAGAATCTCTAACTACCAGCAAGGAATTTGTTCCTCCAGGTATAGAACCACGAACAATTAAAATATTTTTTTCTGGAACAACATCTACAACTAATAGTCCCTCTGCAGTACTTTTCTTATTTCCCATCTGGCCAGGCATTTTCTTTCCCTTGAAAATTTTTGATGGCCATGCTGCATGACCAACAGAGCCTAAACCACGGTCAAACATACCGCCATGTGTAGCTGGACCACCTCCAAAACCATGTCTTTTCATTCCTCCAGCAAAACCTTTTCCTTTGGAAATTCCACTCACATCTACATAACTTCCTCTGTCAAACACTGTAACATCAAGAATTTCACCTTCAGACAGATTATCTTTATCTGAGGGAGATGGAACTTCTTTTAAATAACGAAATGGCTGTAATCCTCTACTTGAGAAATGAGAAAGTTCGGCTTTTGTTAAACCCTTCTCTTTTTTCGGGATAAAACCCAACTGCAACGAATCATAACCTTCCTTATCGATTGTTCTCTTTTGAACAATAGTACATGGTCCTGCTCTGAGAACAGTTACTCCTATAGTTCCTCCATCCGGAGAAAAGATTTGAGTCATTCCAACTTTGTACGCAAGTAAATAATTATTTGTTGCGCTTCGTTTTTCCTCTGCCTGTTCTTCAACTACTTCTTCAGCAGGAGCACTTGCT
>DFQF01000087.1 GCA_002377645.1 Nitrospinaceae bacterium UBA3496
TTTGCTTACTTATTAAAGTATTTGGAGGATTTAATGGTCGATTTTAGTCTTTCAGAAGAACAATTAGAACTTCAAAAAAAAGCAAGAGATTTTGTCAACAACGAAGCCAAACCTTATATAGCAGAATTAGACAAGAAACATAATCCTGAAGAAAGTGTAAGTAATTTTCTAATGAGAAGATCCTCAGAAATAGGTTTTAGAACTATGTCTATTCCAAAAGAATATGGAGGAGGAGGCGTAGAAGACCCTATTACTGCTGTAATAGTTGCAGAAGAATTAGGAGTAGGTGATGTCACCTTATCTAGTATCCCTCTTAATGGGAGAAAATTTTATCATCTTATGAATTCAGAAATTACACCCAAAGAGACAAAAGACAAATGGTTAAAAGCTTTCTGCGCTGATCCAGATTTTTTAATTGCAATAGCAATGACAGAACCAGACTCTGGAGGAGACAATATTTTACCTTATGATTCTACCAATGCTGGGATTAAAACTACTGCAATAAAAAAAGGGAATTCGTATATCTTAAATGGGAAGAAGCACTATATTGGACATGGCGGAATTGCGAAATTGTATTGTATGTTTGTCAGAACAGATCCAACAAAAGGAATGTCTGAGGGCACATCTTTATTCTTGATTCCAGAAGGACATCAAGGGTTAAAATTCGGTAAAATACACGACAAATTAGGACTTAGATTGTTAAGAAATCAAGAAATTATTTTAGACAATTGCGAAGTCCCAAAAGAATGGATGCTAGGTCCCGAAAATCATGCAATAGCTGCTATGAGAGCTGGTGTAAGAAGTGATGGAATCCTAAATGCTGCCCGATGTCTTGGTGTCGCAAGGAGAGCATTCGAAGAAATTACAGAATTTTGCAGAAAAAGAATTCAAGGAGGAAAACCAATTATTGAACATCAAGCAATTGCATGTGAACTTGCTGATATGTATATCACTATAAAAGCAATGCGTTCTCTTGTATGGAATGTTGCTTGGTCTTCAGAAAACGAAAGTCCAGATCCTAAACAAGTTCCTGGAGCTATGGCATTTTGCACAGAAAATGCATTTACGATAGCACATAAAGCTGCTGAACTTGCTGGAGGAAGAGGAGTTATGAAAGACGAGCCCTTTGAAAAATTAGTGAGAGATGCATTTTCAATTAAGCACTTAGACGGTGGAAATTATATCAAACGATTTAAAGTTGCGAATGCTTTGAGAGATTTAGGTAAAAATCCGAATACGTCTTTTGAACCTCCAATTGGATAAAAATTTAAGCAAGAATTCACTAAGGAGATTCTATGAAATGTCAAAATAATTTTTGGCCATGGTTCTCAGATAACGAATATAAGGCTAGATATTCCAGAATAAGAAAAGAAATGGAAAAAAAGAACTTAGATTGTCTCATTATATACGGGATAGGTGGATATCTAGGAACAGACCCAGGGCAACCAAATGTAGTGTATGTTGCGAGCTTTGCGTCTTTCGTTCAAACATATGTCATCTTTCCTCTGAACGAAGAACCCACGCTTTTTGTTACTTGGGGAAATCATTTAAAAAATGCAAAACAAACTACTCCTATAAAAGATGTTCGTATTGGAGGAATGTCGCAAACTCCGTCAAACGTGGCCAAGAGATTAAAAGAACTGGGACTAGAAAATAATTCCATCGGTATTGTAGGAGCTATGGGAGCAGCAAATATTAATCTTCCATATGATCATCACATCGAAATTACTAATAAACTTCCTAATACAAATTTTGAGACTGTAACAAGTTGGTTTGAGAATCTACGTCTTCAAAAAAGTGAAGAAGAAATTAGCTATATGAAAAAAGCTGCTTCAATGACAGATGCAGCTTATGAAGTAATGGTCCGTTCCACTAGACCAGGTGTTAGACCCTGTGACCTATACAATATTGTTTTAAGAGTTTCTCAAGATATGGATGGGAAAATTCCGTTTGGACATGTTGGAAGAACTCCTATGACAAGTCCAGATATGATTTATGCACACCAATTAGCACTTACTACTCCCATATCGATGGGAGACGTTATAATGACAGAAATTGCTGTTGGTTGGGGAGGATATTTTGGAAAAATATGGGGAACCTATTTTATGGGAGAACCTACCCAAGATTATGCAGAAATGTTTACTTTAGGCCAAGAAACTTATAAGAAGCTACACAAAGCAATAAAACCAGGAATTGAAGGAAAAGATCTTGCAAATGATTGTATCAAATCTATAGAAGATGCAGGATATAATGCAAAAACATCAATATTTGGTTGGTCCAATTACAATTCACGTCCGGATATTCGCTCAACAAGAGGAACAATTTCGGATACAGAATTTATTTTCCAAAAGAATCAATGTCTGAATATCTTATCCTGGCCAACAGATAAGGAAGAAAGAAAAGGAATATGGATAGGAGACACTTCCCTAGTGAATGAAAAAGGGATAGAAAATTTGCATAAATATCCCTTATCCGAATTACATATCATTTCCTAAGCTCTTAGATAAAATTAACTTTAAAACTGAATTCACATTCTTTTCATAATTGCTTCATCATTTCTCTTCCAAAAGAAAATACAATTTCAATGTGAAAATTTATTTTTTTAACGAAGGAGACTAAAAATGGGTGGAGCACTTGCTATCTTTCTGTTCTTAACTGCCTTTCCATACCTAGGAATTGATTTGGAAACAAATGAGGAAATAGTATCAATAGATATTGAAAAAAGAAAAAAAGTTGTAAAAAAAGAATCTGCAAAGGTTATGAAAATAATCAAACAATCAAAAAAAAATAACCAGCAGGAAAACAACAAACCTCCATTTCAGGAATTTAGAAAATATATTTCTCTCCTAAATTCTATTTCAGGAAAAACTGACAAAAAATATTGTTCTAATCAGCAATTATACAAAGTTAAAATAGAACCAGAGATAAGTGCTCTTCTAACAACACCTAAAATGATGACTATAAATAGTAAAAGTAAAAGAATTTTAAAAACAATTTCAAAGGAAGGTACAAAAAATATTCTAGCAAGCAATTCTTTAAAAAATAAGATCATGGGTGATTACATGCAACTCTGGTCTTATGAATATCAGTGGAATCGAGTTCGATATGAGGAGATAGTAAAGGCCTATTTAAAATCATTTCAAGAAATAAAAAATCATTTCTCTATAAAAAATAAAATGCCGGGGCAAGAAGCATCCCTCCATTCAATAAATTTGCTCAATAAAATATTATCCACCAACACCAATTCCTACCCGAAAAAATCAAATCTCAAATATTTAGGAATGTTTGCCCCGGTAAAAAAGATTTTAAAAGATCCTATCTATCTATCAATAAGTTCTCAAATAATTGATTCAAAAGAATGGATTGAACAAGCTAATTCTCTATTTGATAAGAGTATTTTTAATAAAAGATCAACTCTTAAAATTGCACTCCTTAGTAATCAACCATTAGAAATAATCGAATGGTTAATTAAAGAAGGAGCACTCAAAGAAAAACCAAAATACAAAGAAGAAACTCCTATCTTCTATGCAATTCATTCACCCCTATTCACAAAATTAATCCTAAAAAATCAAGAAAATGCAAAGATTTCAAATCATTTCAATAAATCTGCGCTTCATTATTCTATTCAGTTTGAAAATGAAGAAACTACTAAATTACTTTTAGACCATGGATTCAATATAAATCAAAAAACAACTCAAATTGCGAAATGGCCAGAATGCTCAATTACTTCGAAACTGTACAATCTTACTCCCATAATGTACGCAGCTAATCACAATAAAACCGACAAAATAATAATCTTATTGCTCAACTCAGGAGCCCAAACTAATCATAAGGACTCTATAAATATGCAATTTACCGATTATCTTCAAAAAAATAAAAAAATCTCTCAAAATGCAAAAAAAAGAATTCTTGAAATGATAAAAAAATCGGGAAAAGTACATCTTGGGAAAAAATGGGTAACAAAAAATAAAAATAATAAAATTTAAAAGTGTGAAGAAAACATAATCATTCAATATTACTCCTTTTTACTGGATGAGGGGGCAGGCAAACCTAGTGTCTGCCCGAACTTTTTTAAAGTAATCAAATACTGTATGTTGTACTTTAGGAGATTTTAAATGCCAAAAATCCTTGTTTTAGAAGACGACAAAGAACA
>DFQF01000035.1:0-21843 GCA_002377645.1 Nitrospinaceae bacterium UBA3496
TCTACCCCTTTTCACAGGAACTTCAGGAATTTCATATCTAGGTTTTTTATTGCCTGTAACTAACTTATAGGCATAATTAACAACAAAATTTCCATTTTCATCTTCATTTAATTTTTCCAAAACAAGCTCAACCGGAGTTCCAGGTATCAATAAATACCGAAAACCTTCCCAATCAATTAAATGTGAATTAATTCTTATTCCTTCTTCAAGCATAATAACAGCAGAAACTCTCTCTTCAGTTGAATCCATTGAAACACGAGTTACATTTGCAGAAAGAAGTTTCCCTTTTTCGCCAAACATTACTTCAGTAGTACTTCGCGGACAAGATGGATAATAACACGTAGCTTTTGAACCAGTCTTCGGAAAAAAATGTTCTTCACATTCTTTACAGAATGACCCTATAAGTTTAGGTTTTTTCCTTGAAGACGTAGGGATAACGAAGACATCTCGCATTAATGGAACTACATTAGAGCTATCTCCTGGAAAAAATCTTTTACTCTCTTTTTTTTCAATATCTTCCATAGAACGTTCCTATAATTTAGTAAAAAGAAACGTTATTCGCATAAAAAAGCAAACGAATTTCATCAAGAGGCGGAAACTATCAAGGCTTATAAAAAGTGTCAAGGCATTAAATTTAAAGTTTTATTTTTTAATAAAAAAAACTATTCAAAATGATTTGGTTGATTTTCTTTACACATTGCGGAGGATTCATCATTTTCATGAATATTTTTGCTGTTTTTATTTTGAGAAATTTCCTCAAGCAAAAGTATTATTCTATCTAGTTTATTACGTAATCCATATACAGCAAATGGTAGGAAGAGCCACATAAACGACAAAAGAATAACAAAAGATAAAAATAAAATTGCTAAAGGACTAGTTAAAAAATCAGAAAATTCTTCCATATAAATAGATAAATTCCTTTTTAGGTTTAATAGAAATCAAAAAATTTTAAAATTGTTTAGAATTTATGTACACTTGACCTTAATAAAGAAGGGACCTTATAGTCAAATAAACTTACGTATTGTAATTTTTGAAAAGAGTGGGAAATGAAGTCAGCTACAAACAAAGTTCAAAATACCCTCCAGAAATTGCCTTCGGTAACTGAAGTTCTTAAAGAGCTTGATCAGTTACAAGGAGGTATTTTTTCCGAAAAACAGATTACAGATTGTATTAGAAAATCTATAGAAAAACATAGAAAGTCGATCTTGAAAAATCCTGCAAAAGATGGAATGGCGATGACTTCAAAAAAAATTCTTCAAAAGATAAAAAAAAATGTAACAGAAGAACTTCTATCTGAAGAAGAACAAAATTTAAGATCTGTAATTAACGCTACAGGTATCGTAATACATACAAATTTAGGCCGAGCCCCACTTAGCGATTCTGCTTGTAATTCATTACTTGAAGTAGCTAAAGGATATTCAAACCTTGAATTCGATCTACATTCTGGAAAAAGAGGAAAACGTGAACATAGTATTGAGTCGATTTTATGCAAACTTACCGGCTCAGAAGATGCATTAGTTGTTAACAATAATGCAGCTGCAGTTATGTTTGCACTAAAAGTTATGAGTAAAGATAAAGAATCAATTGTTTCTAGAGGAGAACTAATTGAAATTGGGGGTTCTTTTAGAATTCCCGACATTATGAAAGAAAGTGGCGCAGAACTTATAGAGGTTGGCACAACTAATAAAACATATATCAAGGATTATGAAAACGCTATAAATAACAATACTGCTCTCCTATTTAAAGCACATACAAGTAATTTCTATATTTCGGGATTTACAGATACCCCCAGCAGGGAGGAATTATCAAAACTAGGAAAAGAAAAATCACTCCCAGTTCTTGAAGACTTAGGAAGTGGATCTCTTTATAAATTTTCCATTCTATCTACTGAACCTACAGTCATGGATTCGATAAAATCAGGAGTTGACGTAGTCACTTTCTCAGGAGACAAACTACTAGGGGGCCCTCAAGCAGGTATTATAGTTGGTTCAAAATATTGGATTCAAAAGATGAGGAAAGACCCTATGATGCGCATGCTCAGATTAGATAAATTAGTTATTACTGCTTTGGAAAAAACTCTGTTATCATTTTTGAATCCAGAAAAGTTAACTAAGGAAATTCCTGTTTACGCAATTCTTTTCCAAGAGAAAAAAACTTTACGAAATAGAGCAAAAAAACTTTTAAAGACTTTAGAAAAAAAACAAAAAACTAAAGCTACTTTTTCTATAGAAGAATCCATTGGTCAGGTTGGAGGGGGAACTATGCCATCTACTAAACTAGAAAGCTATAGTTTAGTAATTCAAACAAAAAATAAAAGTCCTGATTTTTTTTCAAAATATCTTCGGAAAAGTAAAAACCCAGTAATAGCAAGAATTAAAGATAACAAGATTTACTTAGATATGCTTTGTGTGAAAGATGGAGATCTGAAATTATTACAACAAACTATAGAAGAAGCACTTTCAATGACTTAGTTTTTTCTTGAATTAAATATAAGAGAATTTCATGGCTACAGTTTTATCTCATGACGTGAAGATTGATTATGAAGTTTTAAATTCAGAAGGAAAGGGAATTCCTGTTTTTTTTATTAGCGGACTAGGAGGCGTTAGGAATTCATGGGAAAAACAATTATCTTGCTTCATGTCTCGAGGGCCTGTCATCTTACATGACCACAGGGGAACTGGAAAAAGCGACAAACCCTCTGGAGTATATAGCATAGAAAAAATGGCCGAAGACATTATCTCTATCATGAATGAACTTTCGATAGAAAAAGCACACATGGTGGGAACCTCTACAGGCGGTGCAATAATACAAATTTTATGTATTAAATATGGAAATAGAATCCAAAGTGGAGTTATAGCTAGTTCCTGGCCTAAGAGTGACCCTTACTTTATTCGTCAGTTTGAAGTTAGAAAGGAGATCCTCCTCAATATGGGATGGAAAACACATAATCGTCTTTCATCTTTCACTTTATATAGTCCAGAATTTTTCTCAAATAATTATGCAAAAATAGAAGAAAATGAAGAAAACCAACTCAAAAATATGCCTCCTGAAGAAATAATGGCTGAGAGAATTGACTGTATTATCAAACACGACCAATTAGAAGGATTACCAAAAATAAAAAATCCTATCCTAGTTTTAGTTGGAAGGGAAGATTTTGTTACGCCGGTATACTACTCTGAAAAAATTGCATCCTTGATCCCTAAATCTGAATTAAAGATCTTTGATAAAGGTGGGCACTTTATCTATCTGACTTATCCAAATGAGTTTAATAATACAGTTCTAGATTTTATTAATCGAAATGAAATTATCTAACAACTCGAGAGATCATTACTTTGGATAACCAAGTCATTATTGGTACAGCAGGTCATATCGACCATGGAAAAACAACACTAGTTCGCTCACTAACAGGTACAGAAACAGATCGTTTGAAAGAGGAAAAAGAACGCGGAATAACAATAGATCTTGGTTTTGCAAAGTTTAAATTTGATGAAATTAATGCAGGTATAGTTGATGTCCCTGGTCACGAACGATTCGTAAAAAATATGCTTGCGGGTATTGGTGGTATAGATTTAGTTATGCTGGTAATCGCCGCAGATGAAGGAGTGATGCCACAAACAAGAGAACATTTATCAATTTGTGAATTACTAGGTGTGAAAAATGGTCTTATCGTAATCACAAAATCAGATCTTGTTGAAAATGAGTGGATTTCTTTAGTAGAGGATGATTTAAAAGAATTTGTAAAGGGAACATTTTTACACGAAAAACCCATCCTTAAAGTATCCTCTGAAACTGGAGAGGGTATCAGTCAATTGAAACAGACATTAAACAATCTAATTTCTCAAGTTAATCCTAAGGATCAGAATGGTGTTTTTCGAATTCCAATAGATAGAGTTTTTACGATGCATGGCTTTGGAGTGGTCGTAACCGGAACGCTTTTCAGTGGAAAAATTGAAACTGGTCAGACCATTGAAATATATCCGACTGAAAAAAAAGCAAAAATAAGAGGAATGCAGGTCCATAGTGAATCAGTAGACAAATCTACTGCAGGCTTTCGAACTGCAATCAATATACAAGGAATTGAAAAAACTAAATTAGAAAGAGGATATGTATTAGGATTTCCTGAAGAAATGCATTCGACTTACATGCTTGATGTATCTTTAAAACTCCTTGAAAATGCATCTAATCCTCTCAAAAATCGCGCGCGTATTCGATTTCATTCTGGAACTGTCGAAGTTATGGGAAGAGTAATTATCTTAGAAAAAGACTTTGTAAGTCCAGGAGATAAAACTTTTGCACAAATTAGACTGGAAAAACCAATTACAGTTCTACCAAGAGATCGTTTTGTAATTAGGAGCTATTCACCTATGACTACTATAGGTGGTGGTGAAATTTTAGATGTAGACCCTCCAAAATTAAAAAGAATGAAAAAAGAATCTAAATCCAGATTCGAATTTTTTGAAAAAAGTTCGGATAGAGAACGATTGAAAAAAATAATTGAAGAAAATGGTATATCTGGTTCAAGTATAAAAGAACTTTCAGGAAGAGTTCCTCAAACGATTGATAAAATACGCTCATTTATTGTTGAATTAAGAGAAGCAAACGAAATATTAATTATGGATTTAGAAACCGGTCTTTCAATTGAGAAAAATGAGTTTGAAAAATTCAAAAAAGATTTAGAAAGTGAAATTGAAAATTATCACAAAAAAAACCCCCTAAAATCGAGTGCGCCCAAAGAAGAAATTAGAAGTAGATTGGGAAAAATTAATGAGAAGATTTTTTCTATGGGGTTAGAAGATTTAAAAAAAATTGGCTCTATTAGTGAGGATCAAACAACAGTTAAAATATCTTCACACTCTATAGTGCTAGATAAGGAACAGAAATTATTATCTAAAAAAATTGAGAACATTTTTTTAGATGCTAAATTTCAACCACCAACTTTTAAAACCCTACTCTCAGATGTAAAATTAACAGAAGAAAAACTTACGGAAATTATTCAGATATTGGTTACAGAAAAAAAACTTGTTATTTTAAAAGGAGATCTGATTTTTCATTCAAAATCTCTGGATAATGCTCGTTCTGAGTTAGAATCTTTTATTCGGGGAAATAACGAGATTACCGCATCTGAATTTCGTGATCTACTAGGAATTTCCAGAAAATTTGCAATACCAATACTAGAACATTTTGACATTATGAAAATAACAGTCAGGGTGGGAGATAAACGAATAATTAAAAAATAAACCAAATGAAAAAAAAATTTCAAAAAATAAGAGAAAATATTCCTGCTTTAAAAAGTCAAATCTATGTAAATTGGGGAGGTGCTGGTCCTTCGCCAAAATTTATAGTTGACAAGATTGCTACTTACTTGAAATGGGAATCTAAAATTGGACCATTCCATCCAAAAGTTAGAGAAGAAACATTAAAAATTAAACAAACTTTACGGAATACTGTTGCTAAAGTTTTCAAATCATCCCCAGATGAAATTGCTATTACTGACAATACAACTTCTGGAATCAATATCGCTGCATCCGGAATTGACTGGAAAAAGTCTGATGAGGTAATAGTTGCTAATGAAGAACATCCAGGAGGTTTTCTCCCTTGGTTGGTTTGGGTCAAAAGAAAAAAAATTAAAGTCAAACTTCTGGATGTTGGAGAATCCGACAAACAATTAATCAATAATCTAAATCATTTAATAACAAAATCTACAAAAGCTATATGTATAAGTCACATCTCATGGCTCTCAGGAAAGATTTTTCCTGTTCAATTAATTTCAAAGATATGTAAAAAAAATAATATTTTGCTTATTGTAGATGGAGCACAATCTATAGGGCAAAAAGAAATTAATATTCCGAATACGGGAGCAGATATTTATACTATTTCTGGACAAAAATGGCTTATGGGACCTCAAGGAACAGGGGCACTATATATCAGGAAAAGAAAATCTAGAAACATCCTATTATCAAGAGCAGCATATGGAACTGCAAGAATAAAAAATCTTAATAAACTATCATTCACTCCATTTTCAACAGCAAAAAAATTTGAAAGTGGAACTATGAATATGGGTCTTATTTCTGGTTTAACAGAAAGCTTAAATCTATTCTACAAACTAGATCCATCAATAATAGAAAATCGAATCAAGACTCTGACAGAACAATTAATTGGAATGATACGAAACCGAGAAAGAATTCAATTTCTTTCCCCAACTAAGGAAATTGAATCTGGAATTGTTTCTTTTTCTATCAAAGGTATTAACTCAACTAAAATTGTGAAACTTCTTCTTAAGAAGAAAATTGTTTTACGAGAAGTCGAATCATCTCCCTCATCCGTTAGAATTTCTATTCATTACGTAAATACCGAAAAAGAAATAGAAGAAATTGCCTGTGCTATAAATGAGATCTCGCAATAAAAAAAGGCGGCAAGATAAACTCACCGCCCTAAGTTGTCTTGGTAGTTACAATCAGTTCATTTTTATAGAAAGCTCGGTTTTTCCACTGGCCTTAACGGTTACCATTTGTTCTTTTTTCCCAAGCTTCTCATGCCATACTTTAACTTTATATTTCCCAGCAGGAACATCAGATATTTTGAATTTTCCACTATTTCCAGTTACAGTAATATAAGGATGTTTTGAAACCGCAACATATCCAACCATCCAATTATGGACATCACATGTTATTTTTACGATTCCTGGTTTTGAAAAAAATCTCTTACTCATCTTTAATTTTTTCTTAAATTTTGGCTGTGCAATATTTGCAGTCTTATTTCCGGTTTTTCCAGGATAGGTATGAATATTGTGAAGAATTTTATCACTATTTTTAATAGTAAGTTTTCCTTTGACTTTCATTACAACTACTCTAGGCAGATAAATACACCCTTTCTGATCTATTACAACTTTTTTCATTTTCTTGGACCACTTCTTTTTCTTTTTTATTCCTTCGATAGAAACTACTGCA
The DNA here is from genome assembly GCA_002377645.1 of Nitrospinaceae bacterium UBA3496. Classification (GTDB taxonomy): domain Bacteria; phylum UBA8248; class UBA8248; order UBA8248; family UBA8248; genus UBA3496. Next base: position 6,948 of record DFQF01000035.1, read on the forward strand.
TACTGAACTCCACCATTTTGAACAAGAAGACTTTGATCGTATATAGGTTTCTTTGCACATGCTTTCTTATCTTTGTTCACAGAAAGTTTCTTTGCGCTGGGAACTTTTCCATCATATTTGATTACACCAGAAACCGTACCAGCACTCACTAAGCCTACTTGTGAAACTAAGAAAATTGCCGATAATAGAAAGAAGAAACTACGAGTAAAAATGTGCATTTCCGTTACCTCTCAAATTAAAATCAAAAAAAAATAACAATTAGTATGATTCTAAACAACTTAAAAAAAGATTCAATAGTTAATGAAACATAATTCTTATTTCTATATCCTTTTATAATTTGTTATTCATAAGTAGAATACATTTAGGAAAAATAACATTTTGAATTATAGGGTTAAAAAAATGTCAGTAGAAAAAACAAGAATTAAAGTGCCAGAAACCTTGGAAGGTTGGGCAATTTTGCATCAAATTTACAAGGTCAAATGGGATGAATGGAAATTAAATTCCGATGTTAAAATGGTAGATTTGCTTTGCAAAACGATAGAAGGAGTTAACCAATCAGAAAATAGTCAATCTGCTGTCTTTTCAATTTTAGGACATAAAGGGGATTTACTGTTCATCCACTTTCGAAAAACACTTGATGAGTTAAATGAAATAGAAAGAACTTTTAAAAAATTAGAAATTTTTAAATATATGGAAGAAACCACCTCTTATGTTTCTTTCCTGGAACTTGGTCTTTATGAGATGACTTTAAAATTGCATAAAAAATTTGTCGACGAGGGTATCGAATATGGAACTGAAGAATGGAAAGAAAAATGGAAATTAGCTCTTGAATCAGAAAAAGAGAGAATGCTTAGTCGATTATATATGGACATCCCTGATGAAAAGTATCTTTGTTTCTATCCTATGAATAAACTAAGAGGAGAAGAGAAAAACTGGTATGCATTAGATATTCAAGAAAGACAAGCATTAATGAGAGAACACGGATTTGTTGGAAGAAAATATGCCGGAAAAGTCAAACAAATTATTACCGGTAGTATTGGTTTTGACGACTGGGAATGGGGAGTATATCTTTTCTCGCAAGATCCACTTGTTTTCAAAAAATTAATCTACGAAATGAGATTTGATGAAGCAAGTATCTGGTACGCAGAATTTGGTCCTTTTTATATAGGACTCAGAAAAAAATTAAATGAAATTCCAGATTTTTTTAATCCTTATTAAAAAAAATTTATGAAAAAAATTCTTATCGCTGGTTGTGGTTACGTAGGCAATGAACTTGGAGAGAGACTAAGCTCACAGGGACATGAAGTATGGGGTATTAAAAGAGAAATCAATTCAATTCATCCATCTATTCAATCAATTTCTGCTGACTTAAGTAAAAAAGACACTTTGCAAATTCTTCCAAAAGATATTGATTATGTTTTTTATATGCCATCTCCGAGGACAAGAAACGAAAATGTGTATAACAATGTTTTTCTTAAAGGCATCAGAAATTTAGTAGAATGTATGAAAAAAAATAAATATGAAACAAAAAAAATTTTTTTTATTTCAAGTACTTCTGTATATGGACAAAATTCTGGAGAATGGATAGATGAAAACTCTACAACAAAACCAAAATCTTCTACAGCAAAGATAATTCTCCAAACAGAAAATTATATTCTAAAGAATTACTTAAAAACTACTATTGTAAGATTTTCTGGTATTTATGGACCTGGGCGAACAGGATTTTTAAATAAAATGATTAATGAGGGCAAAACGTTTACCCATAATCGATATACCAATAGAATACACAGAGATGATTGTGCAAACGCACTGATTCACTTAATGAATTTACCTAATTGTGAAAATATCTATCTCGTTTCAGACAATGAGCCAGTAGATCTTTCTGAGTTAGCAAACTGGATTAAAATAAAAAAGGGATTAAAAAATGAGGGTCTTGAATACTTAACAAAGATCCCATTTATTAAAACTAAATCAAATAAAAGATGTTCAAATAAAAAATTAATAGATTCAGGATATAAATTTTTATTTCCAAGCTTTCGCGAAGGATACAGTGGAATAATTTAGTTTCTTTACTTATTGAAATTCAATAATATATTTATATCTTTCCTCAGTTTACGTAATTCTTCCTTGTTATTGCTCATATAATATCCACGAACTCTCAGTTCTGTATCAATTAATACAAAACGAAAACTATGCAAAATACTTATTTTTTTCTGATGACCTGGGTGATGTGCATATGCATTTGGCAAAAAAGAAGCATTATTTAAAAATTCAAAAAAAGAAGAAATTTTTTTCTGTTTTTTATATAAAGCAATGTCTGCGCTTAATCCAAGTCCAGATTTCACTAAATTATGTATCTCTGATTTTTCTCCTGTAAGAAAAAACCATTTTTCAAAGTTTGCATTAAACCGTTTTCCATATTTTTGGAGTACACTAGAAGTATCAAATTCGGGATTAAGAGTGACAGAAAATTGTGAAAAAAGTTTTTCCTTCACAAACTCTCTTTGTAATTTTGACATTTCGGATGATTGCAAAGGACAAGTATCATTACACCGGGTAAAGATTAAATCTCCAACCCAAATTTTTCCTTTTAAATTTTTCTCCGTAAAAACGATATTTCCCTGATCTTTTAGAGAAAACTTAGAAATGTCTTTAAAAGTCGGCAGAATATTGTTGTTCTGCTTACACCCAGTAAATAAAAATAAACATAAAAAAACGTACAAGAAAAAATAATTGTTCTTTGTAGTACTTTTTCTCAATTTAAGTGCCTTCCTTAGTATTTCTATGTCGGTGAATGTTCATTGAAACTAAAAGAGCAACGAAACACAAAAATGAGAAAAACAAAAATGTTTTCTCTACCCCATAGGCCTCGGCAACTAATCCTGCAATTAAAGGTGATAAAATAGAAGCAACTTCATTGACACTATACAATAATCCAATAGAACTGGCTCTATTGTCCTCTTCTACCACTTTCGTAGCTACTGACAAAATAAGGCCTTGTGTAGGATTTAGGGTCCCACCAAGTAAAATAATAAATATGAAAGTTAAAAAAATTGAAAGATTAGATGACAAAAATACTAATGAAATAGAAGCAATTATCATCATCAAAGAGAGATATAATGTTTCCCGATCTCCTTCTGCAATCTTCCCCCAAAAAATGGAGCTGAGAGTTCCTACTAAAAAATAGAGTGTTAGAATCCACCCTATAGACGTGACATTAAAACCAAGACTTTCTGCAATCCAGATAGGCAAAAATGTCATAATTCCTCTAAGACCCATCACTCGACAACTTGATAATAAAAGAATGAACATTAATATTTTATTATGAAATAATTGAGAAAATGTTCTCTTTACCTCATTTTTTAATTCTTTCTTCTCTCTAGAAAAATCGGTAAAACTAAACCAAATAACTAAGGAAAATATAACTCCCGGAAGAACAAAAAACTGAACTGCGGTTCTCCAATCACCAAAGTAATATGTTAACCAACCAACTAGAACAGGAGTAAAAATACTGCCAAAATCTCCTCCAGCCTTAAAAATACTCATATGAAAAGAAAGTTTTTTTGTCGCTTCCCTTGCAAGTAACGCTACTGCAGGAGGATGGTAAGCAGAACTACCAATTCCACTAAGAAAAACCAAAAAAAGCAAAACGAAAAACGATTCAAGAAAACCAAAGAAAATTAAGGGTATTGCGCTAATGACAAGCGATAGGCATAAAATAAGCCTATGCCTGTTTAAGTAATCTGCAAAAAAAGATATAGGAAATTGAAAGATGCCACACGCAAATGAATAAGTAGATACAATTAATCCAGTTTCAAAATAACTCAATTTGAAATCAAGTAGTATAAGAGGCAAAACCGGAGTCAGAACCCTAGCATAGACTGAATTGACGGCATGACTACCCGACAATAAAAAAACACTTTTAAGATTAGGAGATTCCATAATATTGAATTTTCTGGCAGAGAAAACGGACTTCTTTAAATCAATTTTAAAGTAAAAAATGGTGCCACGGGGCGGAATCGAACCACCGACACGAGGATTTTCAGTCCTCTGCTCTACCGACTGAGCTACCGTGGCACACAAAAACTTTTCTAAATCATCAAAAAAGATTTGTATTCAAGAAAATAATTCTAGGTGCATCAAAAAATAGCGTCAAGCGCAGTCAAAATTAAAGTATTTAAAAATTAACATTGCAAATAATACTTGTTTCAATCAAATTATGAAATTAGTTTCGTGCAAAATATTTAACCATAAGAAAGAGGAATTTTTTGAATAAAGAAATACTACCGTTAGGAAAAATAGAACATGATCTATTAAGAGAATTTTTAGATGACCTTGAAGGTGACCCTCGTCTAATAGTAGGACCAAAAGTTGGAGAAGATGCTGCTGTAATCGATTTTGGGGATAAATATCTTGTAGCAAAATCAGATCCAATTACATTCACGGAAGAAAAAATAGGATGGTATGCAGTTCATATTAATGCCAATGATATCGCTTGTATGGGAGCTGAACCTAAATGGTTTCTCATTACTCTTTTAATGCCAGATGGTAAAACTTATAAATCTTCAATAAAAAAAATATTCAAAGATATTAAAAGAGCCTGTAAAGAACTAGGTGTAATCTTATGTGGTGGTCACACTGAGATAACAAAAGGTTTAGAACGGCCTATTTTGTGTGGCCAGATGCTTGGTGAAGTTAAAAAAAATAATCTCATACAGGGATCTAAATCTAAGAAAGGTGATTCCATATTAATGACCCAAAAAATTCCTATAGAAGGAACTGCAATTTTAGCAAATCATAAAAATAAAGAATTACTTAATACAATAGATAACAAATTACTTAAAAAAGCTCAGAGATTTTTAGAAAAACCTGGAATCAGTGTGGTAAAAGCAGCTATTACCGCAGCAAAAACTGGTCATATACATTCTATGCATGATCCTACAGAAGGTGGACTAGCAACAGGAATCCATGAACTTGCTCTTGCTTCAAATTTAGGAGCTTTAGTCAATTACGAATTAATTCCAATGTATAAAGAGGGAATGGAAATTTGCAAAACATTCAATCTCGATCCGCTGGGCCTCATTACATCTGGAACTCTACTTATAACTACAAGTGAGGATAATGAAAAAAAGATTATAAAAAAATTAAAAAAAATAGAGATAGAGACAACTAAAATTGGTAAATTGGTTGATAAAAATCTTGGTGTGAAAATAAAAATAGGAAAAAAGACTAGTGATTTACCCATTTTTCAAATGGATGAAATCTCAAAAGTTATTTAAAAATAAGGTATGGAGAAATAAAGTGAAAGTTGGTGTATTACTCGATTTTGATGGAACTATAACAAAACCTGTTTTTAACTGGCCGGCAATGAAAAGAGAAATGAATCTTACAAATGCAGATTTATCTATTCTCGATTATATCTCAACTGTAGATCCTGAAGACGCTGCAAAGATAGAAGCAATTCTCGAACGTTACGAAATAGAAGCCGCTCTTAAAGCTGAATTAAACGAAGGCGCTAAAGATTTAATTAATTTTTTAAGAGAAAAAAAAATCCCACATGCGATTGTTACTAATAATGCAAAAAGACATATTCTTAAAATGTTGGAAATTTTAGATCTTAGTTTTGAGAAAATAATAACCAGAGATATTGGATTTTGGAAACCAGATCCAAGGCAAGTTGTTGCGGGTGCACAGATAATTCAAACACCGCCAGATCGATGTCTTTTTATAGGCGATGGACAATACGACATGCATGCAGCAACTGAAGCAGGGATGATTGCAATACATCTTTCAAAATCTAAAACACTTGAGTGTGACTATCAAATTACAAGCCTTAACGACGCAATCCCAATAATTTCTAGTTTTTATAAATAAATTTTAGATTTAAAATAAACTTGAAGCGGAAAGTTTTGTGATATCAATAAAACTATCTGGGAAAAGACCAAGATAAAGGGTCATAGACAATAGAATGACCAAAGTAAAGATTAATGAGGAAGCACGGGAGAATTCAAAAGGAATGTCTGGGTCCTTTGCAGGTTCCATAAACATCACCATAATAACTCGTCCATAATAATACATAGAAATCGCACTTGTAAGTATCCCGATAACAGCCAACCAATAGAATTCATTTTGTATTGCCGCTGCGAAGAGATATAACTTTCCTACAAAACCTGCAGTTGGAGGTATCCCAGCCAATGAAAGAAGAAAAACCACGAAACACATACCGAACCAAGGATGGGACTGACCTAATCCACGCCAATCTTCAATCTGATCTCCTCTTTTGCCTTCTTGGCACATCCATATCAGCATTCCAAAAGCACCTAAATTTGTAAACAAATATATACCTAAATAAAACAGTACTGAACTTACATTAAAATCACTAAAAAGATATTTCCCATTATGAATTGTGAAACATGAAACAAAACCCATCAAAATATAACCGGCATGACTCATACTTGAATACGCAAGCATACGTTTTAGATTCTTCTGTGCAATTGCAGCAATATTACCCCAAACCATTGTCGCAGCAGTTAAAGCCCAAAAGAGAACAGTCCATCTTGTACTCATAGAAGGCAAGGCTATGACAAAAAGTCGGACTATAACTGCCACAGCTGCTGCCTTCACTGCAACAGACATAAATGCAGTTACAGATGTTGGAGCGCCTGTATATGCATCTGGTAGCCACATATGAAAAGGAGCTAGCGCCATTTTAAAAGCAAAACCGCCAACTAATAATATAACTGACAAAATTAAAACTGGCTGAGATACTACTGCATTTACATTAGAACTAGAAAGAGCCTTAGCGATAGCAGTAAATGATGTTGAACCGGTGTAGCCGTAGAGTAATGCGATACCATACAACAAAATTCCAGACGCAAAAGCACCCATCAAAAAATATTTAAATCCTGCTTCTCTACTTAATACATCATTTCTCATAAATGCAACTAAAACATAAATACTTATACTCATAGTTTCTATACCAAGATATAGAGTCATTAGATCATTAGCTGAAACTAAAACTAGCATCCCAAAAACGGAAAACAAAAGCATGGCATAAAATTCACCATAATTAATTTTTTCAACTTTCAGATAATCAATCGACATTAAAACTGTAAGAGCAGCACAAACTAAAATAGTAGATTTTAAGAAAACACTAAAATTATCAACTATATAAAAATCACTAAAGGTAGTTTTTGGCCCAACACCCCACTGAGATAAAGTAAAATAAAGGACTATAATTATTCCAATTAAACTAACTAAACCAACTAGAGATTTCTTCTCTAATGAAACAAATAGATCAAAAATAAGAACAAATCCTATAAGAATAGCAAGACTAATCTCAGGCAAGGCCAGTGAAAATAATATGTCTGGTATAACTACTTGCTGCATGATATTTAAGACTCCTATGGACTAAAATCTTAGTTTTTAGCAGAAACCTTTGAAATACGTTTTTGGATAATTGCAACGTTTTTACTCGTTTGATTCTGATCCACAATTTTCACAACTCTTTTAAGACTAGCCTCCATTTTATTTATAAAAGGTTTAGGATAGAGACCAATCCAAAACATTAAAATAACTAAAGGAGCTAGATAAAGAATCTCTCTTAAATTACAATCTGGGATATTTTCATTTTTTGGATTTTCCAATTTCCCAAAAAATACTCTTTGAAATAACCAAAGCATATAAGCAGCACCAAGAACAATTCCAATCACAGCAAATGCCGCGTAAATATAACTTTTCTTAAATGCACCAATAAGGATTAAAAACTCACCTACAAATCCATTTAACCCAGGTAGCCCTATACTACTTAACATAGTTATTGCAAAAATTACGGTAAAAATTGGCATTTGCTTTGAGAGTCCGCCATATTCGGAAATTTCGCGTGTATGTCTTCTTTCATAAACAACTCCGACAAGTAAAAAGAGTGCGCCGGTACTAATACCATGATTTATCATTTGTAATTGACCACCTATTAGCCCCTGTTCATTTAACGCAAAAACTCCCAGCATAACAAATCCTAGATGACTGACTGATGAGTAAGCTACAAGCTTTTTAATGTCAGTTTGAGCCATCGCGACCAATGCTCCATATATAATTCCGATGATAGACAGAAGTACCATAAAAGGCACAAAAAGTTGCGTCGCCTCTGGAAGAAGAGGCAATACAAATCGAACAAAACCATATGTACCCATTTTCAATAGAATTCCAGCAAGAATTACACTACCGGCAGTCGGTGCCTCTACGTGCGCGTCAGGCAACCATGTATGAAAAGGAAACATTGGAACTTTGATAGCAAAACCAATGAAAAAGGCAAGGAAAATCCATACCTGTAAACTTAGTGGAATCTTTGGTCCCACAAGATACAATTCGGTTAGACTAAAAGTTAAAGAACCGGTTCCTGACTTCATATTAAAGAAATATAAAGCAAGGATTCCTAGAAGCATTAAAACACTTCCGAAAAGCGTATAAAGAAAGAATTTTATTGCAGCATAGAGTTTTCTGGTTCCACCCCAAATACCAATCAAGAAATACATCGGTACTAATGTAACTTCGAAGAAAACGTAAAACAGAAAGATATCAATTGCTAGAAATGTTCCAAGCATACCTGTTCCTAGCAAAAGCAAACAAACATAATATTCTTTTTCACGTTCTTTAATAGCAGTAAAAGAACAAACAATAGAAATTAACATTGTTAACGTTGTTAGAAGAATCAAAAGTACACTAATCCCATCTACTCCAAGATAATAACTGACACCAATTGATGGTATCCAGCTGACTTTTTCAACAAATTGAAATCCTGCCTCAGAGTCATTGAAGTTCGTCCATAAAGGAAGAGATATAAGAAAATCGAGAAATGCAACACCAGTAGCAAACATCTTGATTGTTTTCACTTGCTCTTTTTTTATAAAGAGCATAATAATAATTGCTCCCAGCAAAGGAAGAAAAATTATCAGCGAAAGAAGTGGAAGATTATTCATAATATCTTAGACCCCCAAAACCTACTATTGTAAAAGATAAGCACTTAACATTAAGAAAACACCTAAAAGCATTGCAAGCAAATAATTCTGAACCATTCCAGATTGTAAAAATTTAAAAACTTGACTAAAGAAACGAACAAAGTTCGCTACACCGTTCACTGCACCATCAACTGTCCTTATATCAAAAAGGGAAGACACTCGACTCGTTAAAACCGTTACAAATGTACTTCCATTTACAGCACCATCAACAACTTTAGCATCAAAATTCCACAAAAAACGCATCAATCTATAAATTGGCTCTACAATACATTTTTGATATAACTCGTCTACATAATACTTATTCAGTAAAATTTTATATAAACCTGGGAACTTTTGTTGTATTTGATCAGGCATGTTTGATTTTTTCCCATACATACTCCAAGCAATCACAATACCTCCAACAGCTATTATTATAGCAAGTATAATTAAGTACATAGCTTCTGGTCCATGATGACCTCCGCTTTCTCCAGAAGCCGCATGAGCGGAAGAAATCAAATTAAAAGAAGAATGATGAGTCACATGAGACATTTTAGCGAGAGAAGGAGCTAGAAAATCATGAATCCACCCTTTTTCTGGTGGAAACCCGGGAATAATTCCTCCAAAAATACTCAAAACTGCAAGTAAAATCAATGGTATTGTCATTGCGGGGGGAGATTCATGAATATGTTCCCTAGCATGAGTGTCTACTCTCATTTCTCCATGAAAAGTCATAAAAATCAGCCTAAACATATAAAAAGCAGTCATTAATGCTGCTATAGAACCAACTATCCATACAAAAGTATGTCCAGAGAAAAAAGCATTAGCCAAAATTTCATCTTTACTCCAAAATCCTGCAAAAGGCGGAACGCCTGCTATTGCTATCGCACCGATTAGAAAAGTCCAATATGTTATTGGCATCTTAGATTTAAGACCACCCATATATCTCATGTCTTGCTGTTGCTCTTCGGGAGCATGATGTAAAGCATGAATTACACTTCCACTTCCAAGAAACAAAAGACCTTTAAAAAATGCATGAGTCATAAGATGGAAAACACCTGCAGTAAATGCCCCAACCCCAAGCGCCATAAACATAAAACCTAATTGACTAACAGTACTATAAGCAAGCACACGTTTAATATCATTTTGCACGAGACCTATAGATGCTGCAAAAATTGCTGTAAGTGCTCCTACAACAGCAATAACTTCTAAAGCCAAAGCTGCATCAACATATATAGGACTGGTTCTCGCAACCATATAAACGCCAGCCGTTACCATTGTAGCCGCATGAATTAGAGCACTAACGGGAGTAGGTCCTTCCATAGCATCAGGCAGCCAAACATAGAGAGGGATTTGAGCACTTTTTCCCATCGCACCAATAAAAAGCAGAAGTCCAATAATAGAAGCATAAGTAGTTTCAACACCAAGAACATTGATATTTACGGCAAATTTCGATGTTGATTGCGACACTTCTTGGTAAGTGAGAGTATCTGCTAACATCCATATCAAAAACATTCCTAGTAAAAATCCAGCGTCTCCAATTCTGTTTACAATAAAGGCTTTTTTCCCTGCATCAGAAGCAGATTTTTTTTCATACCAAAAACCAATAAGCAAATAACTACATAAACCAACACCTTCCCATCCAACAAACATTACCAAATAGTTATCGCCAAGTACGAGGAGAAACATAGAAAGCATGAATAAATTGAGATATGTGAAAAATCTAGAGAATCCGGGATCCCCATGCATATATCCAATTGAATAAAGATGAACCAAAAATCCAACTCCAGAAACAACTAAAAGCATAATTGTACTTAATGGATCTATAAGAAAACTTAGCGAAACACTAAAACTTCCTGCGTGAATCCATTCCCAGAGATGAACGGTATGTTTTCCACCAGCACCAAAAATCATTTCATTCGCAATGAAAATTACAACCAACAGAGACAATCCTGCCATTAAAGTTGCTATATAACCGGATTTCTCCCCTAATCGTTTTCCAAAAATTCCATTAATTAGAACACCTACAACAGGGAAAAAAGGAATTAACCATGCATTTAAAATCATTTCTAGTTACCTACCATTTTAAAAGATTTACTTCATCAACATTCATAACAGTTTTATCACGATTCAACGAAATCAAAATCGCCAATCCAACAGCAGCTTCACAGGCAGCAACGGCAATAACAAAAATCGCAAAAACTTGACCGGATAGATCCGCCCACTGTCTAGAAAAACCAATTAAAGTAACATTTACCGCATTTAACATAAGTTCTATAGATAAGAGAATAATAATAGCGTTTCTTCTCATAAGAACACCTGCTGCACCAATAAGAAAAAGTACAGCTCCTAGAGTCAAAAAATGAGAAATAGGTATCATCAAAATCTCCTATGAATCTATTCTTTTCTTAGCAAGCACAATTGCACCAATCATGGCGGCTAACAAAAGAATAGAAACTACTTCGAACGGAAAAACAAATTTCGTATACAAAACGCTTCCCAATGCTTCTACATTTCCAGGGGTTGCTCCTAACTTCCAAGGCCATACTTTCATTGCGGGGAAAACTCCCTTACCAAGAACAGACCAAATTTCGAAACCCAAAATTAACACAATTAGAATCGCAAAAAATCGTTGTCTGTGCCATTGACGAATTCGTACTGCAACCTGAACATTCATTAACATAATCGAGAATAGGTACAGAACCATAATACCACCAGAATAAATAAGAACTTGAACAGCCGCAAGGAATTCAGCTCCAGCTAAGACAAAAAGTCCTGCCAAGAAGAAGAATGACAAAACTAATAAAAGAGCTGCATGAATTACATTAGACCTTGTAATCATGAACAAAGATGTAATCACTATACCGGCAGAAAAAAGATAGAAAAATGGCAGTTCCAAATGTAGCTCCTAAAACTTATAAGAAAAGATACTTAATCAAACCAGTTAGAAAAATATTAATGAGTACAAGAGGAAACATAAATTTCCAACCAACACGCATCAATTGATCATATCGATATCTAGGCAATGTAGCTCTAAGCCAAATAAAAACAAAAATCATAGCGGCTAGCTTTAGCACAAACCATACAAAACCTGGTAAAGGAATTCCAGGAATTCCCATCCAACCACCAAAAAACAACGTAATTCCAACGGTTGAAACAACCATAATATTTGCATACTCAGCTAGAAAGAAAAATGCGAACTTCATTCCACTGTATTCTGTATGAAAACCAGAAACGAGTTCCGTCTCAGCTTCAGGCAAATCAAAAGGGACACGATTAGTTTCCGCTAAAGCAGCAATGAAGAATACTATAAAAGCCAACGGTTGCGAGAATACAAACCAACCTTCGGACTGTGCTTCAACAATTTTTTGCATATTTAGTGAACCCGCAAGCATCAAAGGACCGATGAGAGCAAAACCGAGAAAAATTTCGTAACTCAACATTTGCGCAGCACTTCTCAATGCACCTAGTAGACTATACTTACTGTTTGATGCCCAACCAGCCATAACAACTCCAAAAACACCTAGAGAACTTATAGCTAGAATCAAAAATAATCCAATATTTACTTGGGTAATATAGAAATTTTCACTAAAAGGTAAAACTGAATATACTACAAACGCGGGGACTAAAACCATGATAGGAGCAAGGACAAAAACAACTTTGTCTGATTTTGCAGGAATTATATCTTCTTTCAAGAAAAGCTTAAGTCCATCGGCAATAGGCTGTAAAAGACCGTGCCAGCCTACTCGCATTGGACCCAATCGCATTTGTATGTGAGCAATAATTTTTCTCTCCAGATAGGTCAAATAAGCAACCACTAGAGAAACAACTAAAAGTACTACTGCAATTTTAATAAACGCTATTAATGCCTCTGTTGCAATATCCAATGAAATAAACTCCCAAACAAATTATCTATCACATTCCCCAAGTACGATATCTATGCTTCCAATAACGGCAACAACATCTGCAAGTAGACCTCCAACACACAATTTTTTTAGAGCAGCTAAATTTATAAATGACGGGGGTCTAATACGCACACGATATGGTGTTTCTGTACCATCGCTAACTATATAGAATCCGAATTCTCCTTTAGGGTTTTCAATACTATGATATATTTCACCCTCTGGAGGCTTAATTGTTCTTGGTGTTTTACAGCTCACAGGTCCATCAGGTAATTGCTCTAAACACTGCTGTATGATTTTCACACTTTGCCTTAATTCTTCAATCCTAACGATATACCTGTCATAAATATCTCCATTTTCGCCAGTAGGAACTACAAAATCTAAGTATGGATAGGCCGCATATGGTTTAGCCCTTCTCAAATCATAATTTACTCCACTTGCTCTCAAGAGAGGACCAGACAAACCAAAATCAACTGCATCTTCACCTGAAATAACTCCCACTCCACGAGTACGTTGAAGCCAAATACGATTATTAGTCAAAAGTGTTTCATAATCTTGAATTCGACTGGGGAAAATATCGATAAACTCTTGTGCTAATGTCAAAAACTTTGCTGGAACATCTTGCTCCAATCCGCCTAAACGGAATGCATTCACAGTTAAACGACCACCAAACGCTGTTTCAAATAAATCAAGTACCATCTCCCTTTCTCTAAAGCACCATAGAAAAACTGTCATTGCTCCAATATCAAGAGCATGAGTAGCTAACCATAACAAATGACTAGCAATACGAGAAAATTCACCAACCATAGAACGTATATAGTTGGCTCGCATAGGAATTTCCCAATCGAAAAATTTTTCAACTGCAGTTACCCATGCCAAATTATTAGAAGGAGCAGCTATATAATCCAAGCGGTCGGTATAAGGTATAAACATGGAATAGGTTATATTTTCACCTATTTTTTCGGTACCTCTATGCAGGTATCCAATATCACAATCAAGATCTGTCACTGTTTCACCATCTAGATGAAGAATCACACGAAGTACACCATGTGTACTAGGATGCTGGGGTCCCATATTTACTACAAGTTCCTCAGCTCCAGTAACAGTCTTTGTTTGAATTTCTGAATTTGTTTCTTCTATTTCATACAAATTTCAAATCTCCTAATCATTACTCTCCTATTTCCTTTCGTTGAGGCTTTTCATATACTCTCTCGCCTTTTCCTTCTATAGGGTAGCTTTTAAGCATTGGATGGCTCCCCCAATCATCAGGCAATAAAATTCTTCTCAAGTCAGGATGACCAGAAAAATCAATTCCAAAAAGATCAAAAACTTCCCGTTCCATCCAATTGGCACTAGACCAAAGATTGGATAATGTAGGAATGGATTGCTCTTCTTGTAATTTCACTTTTAAACGTACACGTCGATTTCTTTCAATGCTATATAGTTGGTATATTAAATGAAGGGGTAGATCGTCATCTGGATAATGCGTAGCTGTCAAATCAACAAGCATAGTGAACTTAAAGACTTCATCATCCCTAAGTAAAAGCGCAACTTCTTCTATGGAATCCGGTTTTATAGTAATACTAAGCTCATCCTCAAAATCACTAAATGCTTCAGCATCAAATGTAGACCCTGAAAATTTAGCCTCTAGAAAATCAAGGATATCCTTACCAACGTCTTCTTTCGAATCTTCCTCTGGGTTTTTTTCTGAGGTCTCTTCCTCTACCTCGGAATTCTCACCTTGAACTGACTCGTCTGCCATCTCATTCCTTAAAAGTTAATTTCTGAATCTTATTTGCGAATAAATTTCTCTTGTTCAATTTTTTTCTGTAACTGCATTACTCCCCACATAAGAGATTCCGGTCTGGGAGGACATCCAGGAATGTAAACATCAACGGGAATAATCTCATCTACCCCTTGCATTACTGCATAATTTGGATAAGGTCCACCACAAGTTGCGCAATTTCCCATAGCTATAACCCATCTTGGTTCAGGCATTTG
>DFQF01000035.1:22153-71757 GCA_002377645.1 Nitrospinaceae bacterium UBA3496
GCATTTGATCATAAACTTTTCTAATTGCACTTCCCATTTTATGAGTGACTGTTCCAGCAACTATAATTACATCTGATTGTCTTGGGGTAGCACGAAAAATTACTCCAAATCTATCAAAATCATACCTTGCCGCACCTGAAGCCATCATTTCAATCGCACAACAAGCAAGACCAAATGTCATCGGCCATAAAGCACTTTTCCTAGCCCAAGCAACAAGACTATCTACCTTGGAAGTAATAAAATTGTCGTTAAATTTTCCTTCTACTACGCCCATTCCAGAGCTCCTTTTTTCCAAGCATAAAAGTATCCTACTAATAAAACTAAAATGAATAACATCATTTCGACAAAACCAAATAAACCTAAAGCATCATACTTAACTGCCCAAGGGAAAAGAAAAAGAGCTTCTACATCAAATAATAAAAACAAAATCCCTAATAGATAGAAGCGTACAGAGAACCTTTCATTCGCCTCCATTAATGGAGGAGAACCACATTCATATGCTGATAATTTCTCTGGATCTGGATTATTGGGTCTAATTAATAGAGCAATTAATAATGTTATGCCTGCAAACGCAAAAGCGAACATTACAAAAATAAAAATAGGCAAATAACCATTAATGAGTTGATAATCTCTAAAAAACACACTTAGAAATTCTGGCACAACAAAATCTTCCAAAAAAATAAAAAAATCGTTTGTAAAAAAGTTCAGAATTAAAATCTACAAAAATTTTTATACCATGCTATTGATTCTAAACCAAGTCCAAGCTATCAATTCAAGGAAATATTTGAGCTCAAGGCAAAATCCAAAAAGAAAGATGGAAAGACGCCTAAACTCAATGTTCCAATTACACATATAACTAATGCAACTACAGCATAAGATAATCTAGACCCCCATACAAATATGAACTGCTCTTTTTTTACATCTTCTACAGGGTCATTCATATACATTACAACAATTACTCTTAAATAATAAAATACCGAAACTACGCTATTTAAAACAGCAATAATAGCGAGCCAAACAAAGTCTGACTTTATAGCAGCGCTAAAAATATAAAATTTTGCAACAAATCCACCTGTTGGAGGAATTCCCGCCAATGCAATCATAAAGATTGCCATGGATAATGCTAATCCTGGTCGAGTTAAACCTAACCCAGAGAATTCTTCTATAAGTATTCTTTCTTTTCCATCTTCCTTTTTCGCAAGCATTACGACAGCAAATGCGCCTATATTCATAAATGTGTAAACAAATACATAGAAGAGAAAACTAGCAGAGGATAAGGTCCCAGCTTGTTTAATTGTGACTAATGCAATGAGTAAATAACCAGCATGGGCAATACTGGAATAAGCAAGCATTCTTTTAATATTTGTCTGCCATATAGCTACAAGATTTCCTAAAGTCATAGTTAATACTGCAATTATCCATATTGTTATCTCAATTTTATTGGCAGAAAAACCAGAGGAGGCAATAAAAACACGGAACAGCGCTGCAAATGCGGCTACTTTTGGACCTACAGACATAAAAGCAGTAGCAACAGTAGGAGAGCCTTGATATACATCCGGAGTCCACATATAAAATGGGAAAGCTCCTATTTTAAATCCAAAACCAACAATAATAAGACTGAGCCCCAAAAAGAACACTAACTTTTGGGAAGAAATTTCATATAATTTGATAATTTCAAAAAGATCTGTAGACCCTGTTGATCCATAAATAAGCGCTATACCAAAAAGTAAAAATCCCGAAGCAAAAGAACCTAACAGAAAGTACTTCAAAGAAGCTTCATTTCCAATAGAACTAGAACGGAAAAAACCAGCTAGGACATAGAGGGAAAGTGAAAAAATCTCTAGAGCAATAAAAATCATTACAAGATTTCTTGTCGATACCATAAGCATCATTCCTAGTGTTGCAAAAAGTATCAGCCCTAAAAAATCCCCATATGAGTTTTCTTCAAATTTTCTCTCCATCGAAGAAATTAAAACAACTAAAAAACTTGAAAAAAGAATTATAAGAAAAAGAGTTCTTGTAAAACCATCAAACAAATACATTCCGCCAAAAGAAATTTTGGTGGTTTCCGGACTTGAAAGCAAACATGAGACAAATGTGGTCAACAAAACTATAATAGACAACCAAAACGTGATTTTTCGATTTTTATCAGAGGTAAAAATATCGAAAAGTAGAACCATGACAGCGCCAAAAGTTAGAATTGGTATAGGTAGAAAGCTTTTCCAAAAAATTACAGGAAAAATAAATTCCATTACTGACCTCCTCTAGTAGTAATTGAAGATGAAACTAGTCGAGGTTTAATATTTTTTGTCTCTTTTGCAACAAGTTTGCGCCCTTTAATTTTAAGAAGCAAAGATTTTGTAGAAGGTTCGATTATCTTAAGTATTGGCTTTGGATAAATACCTAACAAAAAAACTAAGAAAATCATCGGCACCAACACAAACCATTCGCGAAGATTTAGGTCAGTTAAAATCTTATTAGCTTCTATTCTTATTTTTCCAAATATCACCTTCTGCACCATGGGCAACATGTAGACAGCGGAAAGAACAACACCAATAGTTGCTATTATCGTGGGGATAAAGTGTGATTGGAAAGAGCCAGACAAAATGGCAAATTCTCCTACAAAACCGTTTAATCCAGGAAGTCCAATACTACTGAAAACAGTAATGACAAAAAAAACAGAAAAAGCAGGCATCACTTTTGCGATCCCACCAAAATCATCTATCAAACGTGTATGTCTTCTTCTATAGAGCATGCCAACCATCAAGAAAAGTAGTCCGCTACAAATACCATGGTTGACCATCTGCAAAACACTTCCACCAAGAGCTAAGAGATTAAATGAAAAAAGCCCGAACATAACAAATCCTAAATGACTTATAGAGGAATAGGCTACAAGTTTTTTTGCATCCCTTTGAATCATAGCCATCAATCCACCATAAATAATGCCAACCAACGAAAGAAAAACAAAAAGAGGTGAAAACACAATAGCAGCTTCGGGAAAAAGTGGAATTGCTAGTCTTATGAAACCGTAAGTACCCATTTTCAAAAGAACACCAGCAAGAATTACACTCCCTGCTGTTGGCGCCTCTACATGTGCATCAGGCAACCAGGTATGAAAAGGGAACATTGGCACCTTGATTGCAAAAGCTATTGCAAACGCAACAAAAAGCCATGTCTGGAGTAAAGGGTCAACAGGAGAATTTAAGAAAACTAAAATATTAAAAGTCCCAACACCAGTTGCAAAATATAGCCATAAAATTGCAATAAGCATCAAAACACTTCCGGCCATTGTATATAGGAAAAATTTCATTGCAGAGTAAATTCTTTTCTTCCCACCCCAAATTCCAATAATGAAATACATTGGAATTAGCATAGCTTCCCAGAACACATAAAAAAGAAAAAAATCTAAAGAAACAAAAACACCTAACATCGCGGTTTCAAGAAGAAGCATAGAGAAATAATACAAACGAATGCGTTTCTTGATATCATCCCAAGAAAACAACAAGACTATTGGAGTTAAAAAAGTCGTAAGTAGAATTAACGGGAGACTAATTCCATCCAACCCAACTCTATAAGAAACCCCCATAGAATCTATCCATTTAAAATTCTCTACAAATTGCATTTCTGGAGATGATTGAAAATTTACAAAAATTACCAATGAAAAAAGAAAAGAAACTAGACTAGAAATTATCGCAATAAGAAAAATTTTTTTACATTGCTTTTCGTTTTTATCCCCAAAAAACAAAATAAAAAAAGCACCAATTAAGGGAGAAAAAACCATCCAGCTAATAACAGGAAACAAGACAAAACCCTTTTTAAAATCTATTTGAAAAATTAAAAACCATCAATAAAATAATACACACTAAGCCAAACAAAATAGATACTGCATATGTTTTAACGTATCCATCTTGTAAAAAACGCAGCGTTAATCCTAGAGACTTAACCAATCGACCAGTACCATTCACTGTTGCATCAATTACGTTTTGCTCAAAAAGCTTGAAAAACAAACTTGCAATAGTTCTTAATGGACGTACCAGAATGAAATCATAAATTTCATCAATATAATATTTATTTTCAAGAAGAGAATAAATACTTACATTGAGTGTTGATGTACTAGGAAGAATTTGTCGTTTTTTGCAACAGGTTTGATAAGCTAGGAAAATACCTAATAAAGCAACACCAAGAGATAAAAACATTAAGACAAGTTCTAAAGTTAAATTATGATGTAGTTCCACCGAACCTGATGGACTCAATGCTGAGGAAAGAAATTCAGCAAAAACATTTCCCCCTGATATAATTGGGATACCTACCCATCCTCCCACAATAGAGAAAAAAGCAAGAACAAATAATGGGAAAATCATAATCGGTGGCGATTCGTGTACATGTATTTTATTTTCGTTGAAATTTTTATCTCCATAAAAAACCTTAAATACCAGTCTAAAGGTATAGTAAGAAGTCATTAAAGCACCTAATATCCCCGCAAACCAAAAAAGATTAGAGAAAGAACCACTTGTAAAAGCGGAAAACAAAATTGCATCCTTACTAAAAAATCCTGCTAAAGGAAAAACTCCTGAAATTGCCAGAGAACCAATCAAGAAAACAAAACTAGTTTTGGGGATATCAGATTTTATTCCCCCCATTTTTTCAATATCTTGTTCCCCATCCATTGCATGAATTACACTTCCCGCACCAAGAAAAAGCAAAGCCTTAAAAAAAGCATGAGTCATAAGATGAAACATTGCTGTTGCATAAGCTCCAAGACCGCAAGCTAAAAACATATAGCCTAGCTGACTTAAAGTACTGTATGCTAAAATTTTTTTAATATCTTTCTGAACCAGTGCAATAGAAGCCGCAAATAATAAAGTGAAAGTTCCTATAATCGCTATGATCATAAGAGTCGATGGCGCAAGGCTAAACAGAACATCGTTTCGAACAAGCAAATAAATCCCTGCAGTTACCATAGTTGCCGCGTGTATGAGAGCACTTACAGGCGTAGGACCCTCCATGGCATCCGGAAGCCATACATGAAGTGGAAACTGTGCACTTTTTCCAGCTGCTCCCAAAAATAAAAAGAGACATAATAAATTTACATTAAGGCTATCTTTGACGAATAGTTCGGATGCACTTTTAGAAATATCTGTAAAATCAAATGTTCCAAAGACAGTTAGAATATAAAATAAGGCAATAAGAAAACAGAAATCTCCAACTCTATTTACTATGAATGCTTTTTTCCCAGCCTCTGTAGCAGAAGGTTTTTCATACCAAAACCCGATAAGTAAATAACTACACAAACCTACTGCTTCCCAACCAACAAACATCAATAAAAAATTATCAGCCAACACTAGTAATAACATAGAAAAAGAAAAAAGATTCAAATAAATGAAATAACGAACAATACCCAAATCTTCACGCATGTATGCGACAGAATAAATATGAACCATGAATCCGACACCAGTAATAATTAAAGTCATAATAGAAGATATCGGATCAATCACAAATCCAATTTTAATTATCAAATTCCCAATAGGGATCCAATTAAAAAGAAATATAGAAACGATTCTATCTTGCGGACTTTGGGATAAAAAACTAAAGAATACAAATAGAGAAACTAGAAACGATAACAATATTGCTGTGGAAGCTATCCAACCAGATAATGACTCTTTTTTCCCTTTCCCCAACAACAGAAGATTTGCGAACAAACCCAAAAGCGGGAAAAAAAGTATCAAGAGAATTAATTTGCTCATATTAAAATTTCAACAAATTGACTTCGTCAAGGTCAGTAGATTCTCGATTCCTGTATATCATTACAACAATCGCCAAACCTATCGCCGCTTCTGCAGCAGCTACAGCCATAACAAAAAAAACAATTAGTTGTCCATCCATAGAATTTAAAAAATATCCATAACTAACAAAGGCAAGATTTGCACCACTCATCATAAGTTCAATACATAAAATAACAACTATTACACTCCGTCTTACAATTACGCCAATAACACCCAACGTAAAAAGAATTGAACTAAGAAAAAGATAATTTTCTAAAGGTACCATACGTCTTCATCCCAAAATTAACGACTTTTTTTTCTTCCTAAAACAACTGCTCCAATGATGCCGACAAAAAGAAGGACTCCCATTGTTTGAAATGGCAAAAGATATTTCGATAGCAAAAACTGTCCTATTAACTGTGTGTTTCCAACTTCATTAATAAATTGCGGAGTGAAAACTCCCTTGATTTGAGGAGAAATACTCATATCTTTCAAAACGATTATTAAGACCAAAAATACAAATAAACCAAAAACAATCCCCAGTAGTTTCTGGAAAGGAATTTTTAAATCCTTTTTTTCCTCTTTGTCTAAATTTATAAGCATAATGACGAATAAGAAAAGCATCATTATTGCACTTGCATAAACAATAATTTGAACTATCGCAACAAATTGGGCGTTTAAAGATAAGAATAATCCAGCAAGACCAAGGAAAGTTACTATCAAACTAAAAACACAATACATGGGATTAGGCAAAGCAACAACTGAAACTGCGCCGACTGTGGTTACTATTGCCAAGAAATAAAAAACTAAAGTTGATGCCATAAATCATAAACCTTATAAATAGGTAAGAAGTTTTTCTTCAGGATAGCGGTTTTTTAATTCAGGATAATCTTCGTTCCGTTTTACTAAAAAATCTTCTTTTTCATATAAAAATTTACTTCTGTCATCCGCACAAAATTCGTATTCATTGCTAAGAACAATTGCACCAACCGGACATGCTTCTTCACAATATCCACAAAAAATACATCTCAGTTCATTGATCTCATAAACAGAAGCATACCGCTCTCCTTTAGAAACAGGGGAACTAGACTCATTCTCTTCAGACTCAACATAAATACAATCTACTGGACAAGCTGCAGAACAAAGTTTACATCCTACACAACGTTCAAGACCGTCTTCCCATCGAAGTAATTTGTGTAAACCTCTATATCCTATTGGCATACTTTCTTTTTGCTCTGGATATTGAACAGTCTCACGGCTTTTCCAGGAATGTTTCAGAGTAAGCCAAAGACCTCTAAAAATAGCAGTAAACATTGAAATCCCTCTATTTTCTGAAATTTACAAATTAAAAAAAGTAATAGCTCCTGCAGTTACTATCGCATTTAAAATCGAGACAGGAAGTAAAATCTTCCAACCAAAATCCATCAATTGATCGTATCTCAATCTTGGCGTAGTTGCTCTTAACCACATAAAGAAAAACATGAAAGCAATTACCTTTATTAAAAACCAAACAACTGGAGGCAAAAACGGACCTCTCCATCCTCCCAAAAAGAAAGTAGCACCAACTGCTGAAAGAGTAATCATATTGCAGTATTCAGCAAGAAAATATACTGCAAAATGCATACTACTATACTCAGTGTGAAAGCCTCCTGTTAATTCACTTTCAGCCTCAGGCAAATCAAATGGAGCACGATTCGTCTCTGCTAACATACAAATCACAAACAAAACAAATCCAAGAGGCTGTAAAATAATGAAAGGTAATTCAGATTGTGCATCAACAATTCCTTTCAAACTTAATGTTTCAGATAACATCACTACACCAAGAAGTGACAATCCTAATGACAATTCATAACTAATTAGCTGGGCTGCAGAACGAAGTCCCCCAAGCAAAGGGTATTTACTATTAGAAGACCAGGAACCAAGAACAATTCCGTATACACCCAGTCCACTTAGAGCAAAAATATATAGTATGCCAATATTTACATCAGCCAAAAACAAATCAATCTGATAGCCAAAAATCTCAACCTGATCTCCAAACGGAATAACTGCAATAGAAGATAACGCTGGAATAAGCGTCAGAGTAGGAGCTAAAATAAAAACAATTTTATTTGCATCTGCCGGAATCAAAGTTTCTTTGAACATTAGTTTTATTCCATCCGCAATTGGCTGCAGTAGACCCGCAGGACCAACCCGATTTGGTCCTACTCGAACTTGAACTAAGGCAAAAACTCTCCTTTCCATCCAAGTCATATACGCCGCAAGAATTAACAAGACAGTAAAAACTACAATCACTTTTATTAAAATTACACCGGCAATCGCCATTTTTTTAAATCCCTATAAATTTTCTTTTTTTTCTTCTAAGAGCAAAGAAAACTCTCCATTATTTAACAAACTATCATTGTATATTTTCAAAAATCCTTCTGGAGCGAAAACTAGACCAGAAGGAATAGATGGATCAATTTCGACCGGCAATTTTAAAATTTTCTCTCCAACTTTAAATTCGACTTCATCCCCATTCGAAATTCCAAGTATTTGTCCATCCGATTCACACATTCTTATACACGCATCTGGCATATCCCAAAGATGAAATGACGATGAAACATAAACACCAGAAAGAGGCAAATTAGGAGTTAAGATTAATTTGATATCTTGTTCGTCCATCTGTTGCGGATTAGATATTTCTGGAACTACAAACTGCCCTTCTTTTTCTTGCGATAAACAAATTCCATACTGTTTTGAACCTGTATAAACAAACTCATAATCATCTAAAGATTTAGAAATATCAATTTGTATTTTCTCTATAGAATTAGTTTTCATTGGAATTTCCATAGCCTTTGCAATTTCGCTAAATACTTTCCAAGCTTCTTTCCCAAATAAACCATTAACAGGTTTAATAGCTCTTCTATTCCTTAAAACTCTTCTCTCTATATTTGTATAAGAACCATTTTCTTCATAAGAGGTTAACGATGGCAGAACTACATCTGCAAAAGGGACCGTAGCATTTACATGCGTAGCGTGAACAACGACGAAACAGGAAGATTCCATAGCCTGCCGAACTAATTTTCCATTAGGATGTTCGGAAACAGGATCACAATCCATCAAATATAAGGAAGAAATTTTCCCAGCTAAAATAGAATCAAAAACTTCTTCACTTCTTTTAAATTCGACGTTTTCTTTATGTATACCTTTTGCAGAAGAAGAAATCATCATATCAAATGCGCCCTGAAGATTTGGAGGCACACTTGCAAAAAAGAAATTACAGTCAAGAATTTTAGCGAGATTCAATATCTCTGAATTTAGAGAGAGACTTTGGATAAAAGGTCCAATGACGAAGGTAAGATTATCTTTATTTGTTATTAATCTAGTCGTAATTTCCTCTAAGAGCGACATCTCCATTTCAGTTTCATCCGTATTTTCATCAGAAATCCTTTTCAGAAATTCATCTAGCCCATCAAATCCTTTTGGATTATTTCCATTGCTAAAATTAGACACTCCATCTGGAAAGAGTTTTCTAGAGACAATCTTTTGAATTGCTTTAATGAAATTAATCTCTTGACCTATTGAAGGAATAAAATGAGACATTCTACTATTTAGACGCAAATCGATTTTTCTAGGATTAATACTATCTATAAAAGCGCCTTTTGAATGGGCTTTTCTTATCTGAAGAGCTAAAATTGGATTTTCTAGAAAAGGATCAGAACCGAATAAAACAATTTGACTCGAATTTGACAAATCCGATAATGTAGCAAAACCACCGGTGTGACCGAACACAGAAGTTTGTGCAACCGTTTGAGAAAAATCACGTGGATGTATTCTACAATCTATTTGTTCGCTTTCTAAAACAGTTCGAAAGAATTTTTGGAACTGGTATGCAGCTTCATTACTTGAATAAGAACCACCCAAACCTGCAAACGAGTTCCCACCATTTATTTGTTTTAAAGAAATATACTTATCTGCTATATATTGAACTGCTTCACCCCAATTAACCTCTTTCAAAATACCGTCTACTTTAATCATTGGTTTGCTAATTCTGTTTTCAGCATGGACTCCACTCCAACCATACCGTGCAACATCACATATCCAGGTATCATTGACTTCTGGATTTTCAGAAGCTGTTACTCTTTTCAAAATACCCTCTTGCGACCAAACGCTTTGCTTACAACCAATACTACACAGAGTACACGAAGTATCGATATGTTCCATCTCCCATACTCTTGAAGTAAAACGATATTTGTTGTCAGTGAGAGCACCTACTGGACAAATATCAATTACATTTCCTGAAACTATACTAGAAAGAGGGAGATCCTCATAAATTCCTACTTCCGTTTTATCTCCTCTAAAAGCCCAACCAAATTCTTCACCACCATCAATTTCGGAAGTAAATCTTATACAGCGTGTACAATGAACACAACGATTCATTTCAGGTTTAATAAAGGGACTAATTTCTTTCTTAGGAAAGATTCTTCTGAGTTCTTGAGTACGACTTATTGCATTGGCATAAGACATTGTTTGGTCTTGCAACGGACACTCTCCACCCTGATCACATACAGGACAGTCCAAAGGATGATTTTTTAATAGAAATTCGAAAACACCCTTTTGAGCTTCATCTACCTTCGGTGTTTCAGAACTTACAACCATTCCTTCAGAAGGAAACGTTGCGCAGGAAGGCTGTAACTTGGGAATTGGTTTTCCATTTCCCGCATCTGTAATTTCTACTAAACATGCACGACACTGACCAACCACGGAAAGATTTTTGTGATAACAAAAATGAGGAATATGTATACCCGCATCTAGGGCAGCTTGAATAATAGGCTCACCGTGTTTTGCCTTTAATTCTTTTCCATTAAAAATAAAATTTATTTTTGATTCCTGTGACAAACTGAATCTCCAATACTAATTTTAATTACACCGAATATGGACTGTTAAGAGGACAACATTTCTTGCTGATATGCTCCTCAAATTCATTCTGGAATTTATTTAAAATTGCTCCAAACATCATCGCACATGCATCCGATAGAACACATATAGTGTTTCCTCGCATGTTTGGGTCAATTGACTTTAAAGTCGAAATATCTTCCTTGACCCCTTTTCCACTTTCTATGCGAGATATTATTTCGGAAACCCATCCTGTTCCTTCTCGACAAACTGAACACTGGCCGCAAGATTCATGCTCGAAGAAACGAGAAAGTCTAGCGGCAACTTCTACCATACAGGTTGATTCGTCCATTACAACAACACCGCCACTTCCACCCATACTTCCTGCTGCAGCCAAAGAATCAAAATCCATCTTTATTTTATCTTCGTAAACTTCCTTTGAGGTTAAAACTGGAGCACTTGCACCACCTGGAATAACTGCTTTTAATTTTTTGCCATCAATTATTCCGCCACAATGCTCTTCAATGATCTCCTCACAAGTAAGCCCGAGAGGCAATTCATAGAGTCCTGGTTTTTTTACATGTCCAGAAACACAGTACATACGAGTTCCAGAATTTTTCTCATTTATCCCTATCTGGGAAAACCAGTCCGCACCTTTATTAATAATATGAGGAAGATTACTAAGCGTTTCTACATTATTAATTACCGTTGGACGACCATACAAACCTTCAACTGCAGGAAAAGGGGGTTTTAAACGTGGATGACCTCGCTTTCCTTCTAATGATTCTAGTAAACCAGTTTCCTCGCCACAAATATATGCACCAGCTCCCGAATGGACATATATGTCACAATCAAAATTACTACCAAAAACATTTTTACCTACATAATCCCTTTCATATGCCTCCCGGAGTGCCTTTTCTACAACCAACATAGGAGCAGAATATTCCCCACGAATATAAATGTAGGCCTTCTCTATTCCAACCGCATAACAAGTAATTAAAATTCCTTCAATTAATTGATGCGGATCTCGAAGCATCAATTCTCGATCTTTGAAAGTTCCTGGTTCACCTTCATCAGCATTAACAGCCAAATATTTTGGCCCATCAACTTTAGGCACAAAACTCCATTTCAATCCACATGGGAAACCTGCTCCACCTCTTCCTCGAAGACCAGATGTTTTTACAATTTCAATAACGTCTTCGCTTGAGATATTTTTGTCTAAAATAGATCGGATTGCCTGATAACCCGAGGTTTTTTCATAAGCATCTATTTTTTGACATGCAGGATCTTCAAAACGCGATGTTACAATTTTTTCTAAAGTAAAATTCATAATTTAATCCATAAAAAAATCATTCTAAAATAGTCTTTGTTTTATTTTCACTTGAAGCGAATGAACTCTCTTTTGTCAAATTTAAAGCAACTTCATCTGCTCCTATCGGAGCAACTACTTCACCTTTCTCCAGAGAAACTATAATTGGTTCTAAAATTTCTTCTGTTAAATTTTCAAAATAATCGGTATTGATTATTAAACAAGGGGCACCTCCACATGCACCAAGACATTCGACTCTTTCTATAGAAAATTTTTTATCCGAACGAGTTTTCCCAGAAGCACAATCCAAGCGTTTTTCTAGAAAGTTAATTAATTTTCCTGCCCCCATTAATGCACAAGATAAATTATCACAAACTTGAAAATGGAACTCGCCCAAATCGTTCGTTTTTAACATTGTATAAAAACTAACTACGCTCCAAATTTCCATTGCTGAGGTTTCAAAATATCCCGCTAAATACTGCATAGCTTTACTTGAAATTTTTCCCTCCTGTTTTTGAATAAGTATCAATGCAGGAATGAGCGCAGAACGCTTGACAGGATATTTTTTAACAATCCTTTCAAGTTCTTCTTTGTTTTCGTCTGAAAATTCAAAATCTTCTTCATCTGAAGAATTTGGAAAGTGTGCAAAAACCAAGCGAAATTACTCCTTAAATTTAACGATCAATTTCACCTAAAACAATATCAATACTTCCTATTGCAGCAACCACATCACCAATTAAACATTCTGAAGTGATCTCAGAAAGTGAATGTAAATTTGCAAAACTTGGGGCTCTCACTTTTACTTTATATGGTTTTGTGCCCCCATCACTTATAATAAAATAACCAAGCTCCCCGCGTGGAGACTCAATAACTTGATAGACCTCACCAGCCGGCACGTCATATCCTTCAGTAAAAATCTTAAAATGATGAATTAAAGCCTCCATATCATGAGACAGTTGTTCCTTAGGAGCAGGAACAACTTTAGGAGCATTAGACATTAAAGGTCCTTCTGGCATCCCCTCTAGAGCTTGTGTAGCAATTTTCTGAGATTCACGCATTTCCGAAATACGAACTGAATATCGATCAAAAACATCACCATTTTTTCCAATCGGAATATTAAAATCGAATTCCTGATAACAAGAATATGGCTCTTTCTTTCTTATATCGTAAGAAACTCCACAAGCCCTAAGTATAGGACCTGTAATTCCAAGAGCAAATGCTTTCTCTTTCGTGATTGGACAAGTTCCTTCTGTACGCCTTCTAAAAATAGGGTTGTTAGTAAGCAATTCTTCGTAATCATTCACTCTACTAATAAAGTCCTTCAAAAAAACTTCACAATCTGAGTAAAATTCGGGATAAGGTTCTCTTGCGACCCCACCAACCCTAAAATAACTTGTCATCATACGAACACCTGATACTTTTTCAAAAATCTTTAAGAGTTTTTCTCTTTCTCGAAAACAGTAAAGGAAAACCGTCATCGCACCTAAATCTAGAGCATGTGTCCCCAACCATACAAGATGACTATTTAAACGGGTAAGTTCTACTAGTAAGACTCGCAAATAGGAACATCTTCGAGTAATTTCAATACCAAGAAGTTTCTCTACAGCAAGTACATATCCTAAGTTATTTGACATGGGTGCGAGATAATCCATTCTATCTGTCATAGGTAAAGCTTTATTAAAAGTCTTAACCTCCATATTTTTTTCTATCCCTGTATGAAGGTATCCAATTACAGGCTTACAAGATTTAACAGTTTCCCCCTCTAACTCTAAAGACACTCTTAAAACACCGTGAGTAGAGGGATGTTGTGGACCCATGTTAAGGGTCATCCTCTCCGTGCCAATGGGTCCTAGAGTCTCTTCGTTATAATCTTGTTCTTCTTCTAATTCTATAGACATAATTATGTAATCTCTTTAATTTAAACTTATTCTTTAGCAGAAGGCTTACCATCAGGAGTAGGGCGAAAACTAAATTCTACTGTTTCAGACGATACATCAAAATCTTTACGATGCGGGAAACCCTCAAATCCTTCAGGAGTAAAAATTCTTTCTAAATTTGGATGCCCTTCAAAATGAATACCAACTAAATCAAAAGCTTCTGACTCGTGATAATTTGCACCAGTCCAAACAGAACAAACACTAGGCAAACTAGGCATTAAATCATTTTCACAGAACACTTCTAAACGAATACGCTTACTTCTTTCAAAATCGAGGAGTGAGTACACAACTTTAAATCTATATTCCAGATTCAGTTCAAGACAATCCACTCCCGCTAGAAAACTGAGTTGCTTGAAATTTCTTTCTTTTAATAAAAAA
Source organism: Nitrospinaceae bacterium UBA3496 (assembly GCA_002377645.1). GTDB lineage: Bacteria > UBA8248 > UBA8248 > UBA8248 > UBA8248 > UBA3496. Next base: position 36,415 of record DFQF01000035.1, read on the forward strand.
TCTGAAACACTGAGAAGTTCGGAAGGAGAAATCTGAACCGTAATTTGATCTAAATATTCAAAAAAAAGAAGGTTTGAACTATGAAAATTTTTTTTTAAAGCGATAACATCTTCGTCTTGATCTAAGATGTTATTTCCAGCAATACCTTCATCTTCAATTTGACTCTGCATCTTTTACCCTTTGTATCTTTCACCTAAAAAATGGAAATCAACTGAGGATTTAATTCTTAACAAGACCTTCTGCCTCAATTTTCTTTTGAAGTTTCAAAATCCCGTCTATGAGTGTCTCCGGCCTAGGAGGACAACCAGGCACATAAATATCAACAGGCACTACCTCATCCACTCCCTGAACAAGGGCATAATTATTAAAAACACCTCCTGTTGAAGCACAAGCCCCCATTGAAATGACCCATTTTGGTTCTGGCATTTGATCATAAATCTGTCTTAAAACTGGCGCCATCTTTTTTGACACTCTGCCCGCAACAATCATTAAGTCAGCTTGTCTAGGAGAAGCACGAAAAACCTCGGCTCCAAATCGAGAAATGTCATATTTCGAAGCAGAAGTAGACATCATTTCTATAGCACAACACGCGAGACCAAATAGTGCAGGCCACAGACTGTTTTTTCTAGCCCATTTTATTGCATCAGATATCCTACCTAGAACAACACTACCTTCCAATTTTTCTTCTAATCCCAATCTAAAGCCCCTCTTTTCCACTCATAAATTAAGCTTGCAAAAAGTAAAAAAACAAAAGGCATCACTGCCACAAAACCAAAAACCCCAAGACTTTTCAAATTAACAGCCCATGGATATAAAAAAATTATTTCAACATCAAAGACAATAAAGAGAATTGCTACCAAAAAGAATTGTATTGAAAAACGTCCTCGTGCACTCGTTTCTGGTATAATTCCGCATTCATAAGCTACATTCTTTTTGTTTGAAGGAGTTCTCTTCCCAAACAAAAAAGTTATACAAATATTTAAAAAAGCAAAACAAGTTGCTAATCCAATCATCATGAAAATAGGGAGAAAATCTTGAGACAAATTAAACCTCTAAAACTTAAAAATAAAATGAAAAAACAAAATCTGTAAAACTCAGGAGCATATTAGGGATGGTGGGGGGCAAGTGTCAACATTTACTCGGATTAACCTAACAGAATTAAAATCACAAGCCCTGATATAATTATTGACCCACCAAAAAAAACTTCCCAAAAACGTTCCCTTTCTTTAAAAAAAACATATCCAATGAATATAGCAAGCAAAACTTCTGTCTGCCTAACTGATTCTACATATGATGCAAAAGTCATTTGATATGCTTCTGCGAGAATCAAGCTATTAAGAGCAGCAAAAAAACCTAACGCTAAAAAATCTTTCCAAGAAGAAGAGATTTTTGATAAACCTGATGTTGATTTATAAAACGCTATTGGTAACGTAAAGACAAATGCAGCCGTATACGTACCAAATGTTCCCATAGGTCCACTTGAAGAAGCTGCCGCCCATTTAAAGGTTAGCGCTGAAGGTGCAAACATGATTGATGAAATTAAAGCATATCTCATCCCTTTGTCTTTAAAAAGTATTCTTAATGGCTCCCAAAATGATATTTTTGACCTAGAAACATTAAGAAAATAAACTCCCAAAAGAGTAATTAAAATACCAATGACACCAAAAAAAGTAGGAGTATCGTCAGCAGTAAAATATTCAAGCAACATCAGCCATACAATTGAAATCTTCCAAAGTGCTGTTACAGCACCAATGCTTCCGTATAATAGCGCTTTCGATAGTGCAAGTGTGGCAACAGTTTGTGACACTGCAAAAATACTACAAGCAATATAAAAATCGGTATGGATTTTAGGAATACCAGTCAAAAAGAGGACTACTCCTGCAAATGGCAATGTCATAAAAAATCGACCTAAAACATTTATATATTCATCTAGATTATGTCCAATCGATTTCATAGATACGTTTCTTAACACTTGAGCCATTGCAGAAACAAGAGATAAGGCGATCCAGTCCAAAAGAAACTCCTACACAACAATTATTTATAGTGAAAACGAAAAGATTATACCTAGAATTTCAAAAAAGTGTTTCTTCTTTCTCTTAAAAATTAACTTTGAGTTCAAGCCCACTATGTTATACGATCAATAAAAATCTAATCTGGAGAGTAACAATGATAGAGAAAGACGTATTCATTTTCGATAACGTTGTCCACATGTACGATTATTCCGACGAAAATTTAAAATCAAAAGAGAGCGATTTTGATAGACAATATCATTTAAATAAAGTTCTTGGTCGAAGACAAAAATCAGCAAATGATATTTACTCTTCTTGGGACCCCATTAAAGGGTTTGCTAGAAAATGGACTTCTGAAGACCTAGGAAAATTGCTTTTTGAGGATTCTGGAACAGATATGGCAATGGCTCAAGCAGTTCCTTTATTCGACCTATATAAAGACGGTTTTGCTCCCGTGAAAGCACAATATGAATTTTCAAAAACCTATCCAGAAAGAGTTTTATTTTGCGGTGCAGTTGATCCTATGTACCCAAGTTTAGAGGGAGCACTAGAACAAATGGAAGAACAGGTCAAAGTAATGGGCGCAAAATCAATTAAAATATACAATGCACATGTAGATGGAAAATCTTGGGCATGTGATGATCCTGAAATTGCCTATCCTCTCTACGAAAAAGGTCTTGAACTTGGAATGAAAATTTTTCAGTTCCATAAAGGCAATCCAATTACTAGAGCAAGTTTAAGGGATCTTTCCCCACTAGATATTGAAAGAGCTGCTATGGATTTCCCAGATTTGTCTTTTGGAATACATCATCTAGCCGTCCCATATTTTGAAGAAACCGTTTGGATTGCCTCTAGATACCCAAATGTTTTCTTAGTTCTTTCAGGGATAGGACATACTCCTATGGTCGCACCTAGAACTTTCAAAGAGTGGATAGGAAGGCTACTAAGGGACGTAGGTTCTGATCGAATTCTCTGGGGATCAGAAGCACCACTCCTTGGAAATCCAAGACCTATCCTAGAATGGATATGGAACATGAAAATTGACGAACAACTTCAAGAGGATTACGGTTATCCAGAAATTACAGAAGAAGACAAAAGAAAAATCTTAGCAGAGAACCAGGCAAGATTATTTAATATAAATCTAGAATCTAAGAAAAAAGAATTTTTCAATAAATAAAATGGTGCGATTTCCCTATGCAAGAACATGAACTAGAAAAAGATATTAACAACCTCATAGAAACACAAATCAAACCACTTCTAAAAATACATGGAGGTGGTATACGCTTTATTAAAATAACCGAAGATAAAACAGTTCAACTTGCCTTTGAGGGAGCTTGTCTTGGATGTCCTTTGAAGAGTGTTACCTATGCACTCGGTGTAAGACAAAGATTATTACAACATCCAGAAATTCACGAAGTAGAAATTGAAGGGGTACGTTTATCTAGAGCTGCATTGAATAGAGTAGAAAAAACTTTTTCTGGCTATTCCTTTTGGGAAAACTAAAAATACTCCTATCAGGGAATAATAATTGAACCTACAATCATCAAAAAACCAAAAAAAGATATGGTATGGATGGATCGTACTTTCAATTGTTTATTTTGTAATGCTCTCCCTCATAGGAACACGTTCAAGCTTTGGTTTTTTCTTTAAACAAATTTCAAACGAATTTTCGTGGTCACGCGCTGAAACTGCCGCTGCATTTTCAATTGGCATGTTTGCACAATCAGTCTGCTCACTTTTTTCTGGATGGATTTCTGATAGATTAAGCATCCGTTTAACAATGTCTGCAGGCATTGCTATTTTCGGATTTTCTGTATTATTAGGAAGTCAAATAAATAGTCTTGCTTTTTTTTATCTGACTTACGTTCTTATGAATATTGGATTTGCATCCAGTACTTGGGTTGCACAAGTCCCAACTCTTTCTAACTGGTTTGTTACTAAAAGGGGACTTGCTCTAGGAATATCTAGTTCCGCTCAAGGTACAGCATTTATTTTAAATTTTTTTACTCCAATTCTTATACTTACTCTTGGCTGGAGAATGAGTTACGTTTTTTTTTCTATTTTGATTCTGTTCATAACACTTCCTCTCGCTGCAATATTTCATCGTGACCATCCCGATCAAAAAAATACAGTTGCCGATCAGCCCTTTTTAGATTCAGAGAATATCCCTACAAAAAAAGAAAAATCTTTTCCAAAAAAAATTCTTAATGATCCTGTCAATTTCTTTTCATTTCGTTTTTTCCTTTTTTTAGTTTTATTTCTCCCAATTGCTTATGTTTTTACTGTTCTTCTAGTTCACTTTCCTGCTCATTTGACAGACCAAGGGATAACGGATCTTTCTTCTGCAGGAATTTTTGCAATCTGGGGGGCATCTTTAATTGTCGGATATTTGATCAGTTCAATTTCAGATTATTACGGAAGAACTTCTACATTTTCAACAGGTAGTTTGCTCGGTGTACTTTCAATGTTTTTAATAGGGAAATACAATATTTCTTTTGAACCATGGGTAATTTATGTGCTCACTATGACAAATGGAATCGCTCTCGGTCTTATACGTTCAACTGCATCAGCAATAATGGCAGACCATTTTTCAGGTGAAAAATTTGGCAAAACAAATGGTATCGCAATGTGTCTTTTTGCCATTTTTGGCGGATTTGGTGCATGGTTCACCGGATTTCTTTACGATTTACACTTGAATTACTACTGGGGATTTTCTATCGCTTCACTAATGTTTATGATATCCGGGGTTTCCGCATTAATTTTATCTACACAAGAGAAAAAAACTAATTAATCGAACGCTACCTTTTCATACTCTTCCGGTGTCAATGCATCTGCAACCCCAATCATAGAATCACGAGTAACGAGCCTAGCCAATGCCTCTTCTCCCAATTCTTCTGTTCCGGCAGGGCGACGAGGTATTACAAGATATCGACAATCAGCATTACTATCTATGACAATCAATTCAATATCTTCTGGAGGAGTGTAACCCAAATCAAGCAAGGCACCTCTAGGATCCGTAACTGCTTTTGACCGGTATGGGAAACTTTTATACCAGGTAGGAGGTTGTCCAAGAAGTACTCTTGGATAACAAGAACACAAAGTACAAACAACCATGTAATGCACACTGTCAGTATTTTCAAGAACTATCAATTTATTAACACTGCTTGCTTCTATATCTATTTCCATTTCTCCACATGCAGAATGTGCATCAGAAAGAAGACGTTCTTTAAATTCATCGTCAACCCAGGCTCGAGCAACTACCCTAGCACCAGTAGTTGGAGTTTGAGCATATATTTCCTCCACCGTACGTCGCATTTCATCAGTAGTTACTATTCCCTTCTCTCTCAAAAGATTCAATATTCCAACAACACGCACCTGAAAATAATCTAGATCATGTTCTACAGGAACAACCTTATCTTCCATGTAAGCTTCATCGGACTTCATTCGAGCATTATGCGATGACAAATCATGACTATATGGACTTTCATTGTCATGAGGGTGATTATGGTGATGGCCACTTCCATGGTGGTTATCTGACATTTATTTTCTCCTTAAAGAAACTACAATGCTTCAATCCAATGATCGTAAATTTCAATGTTCAACTTATCTTTCTTCTCTCCTGGGTTATGTTCCCAAAGATCATTTAAATTAAACTGAACCCAATATAAGTCCTGAAACGGCTTTCCGTCTCCACCATAAGCAAGGATTTCGGGGTTCTCGTAACTTCCGAAATAACGAATAATCTTCCCAGATTTACCTTTCACATATTCAGTTGTTCTGTGATGACCTTCGAAATAAGTGTTCTTTATTCGAACCTCTTCACCAATCTCAAATTTTGACACTTTTACCCCACAAATTTAATTAAAAAAGAAATTTAAAATCAGTACAAAAAGAGTACCGAAAGACAAATCTATTTTCAAGTAATTTGAAATAGCTTTCGTACATTCTCAACCAAAATCTCATTCTGCTGTTTCTCTTCCAACTTGCTCATTCCAGGAATTTCGCGACAATTTTCATGGTTAGCCATGTCAGCTGGATAATCGGTACCATACACGACTCTTTCGGAACCCAAAGTTTTTACGGCAAATTCAAAGGAATCAGCATTATGAATTATCGTATCGTAAAAAAATCTATTAATATATTCTTCTGGGTTCTTAGAACCATGTACTTTTGGCTCTCTTCTTTCCCCATAACCATGTTCCCAACGTCCACGAATCCAGGGAAGAAAACCACCTAGATGAGAAAGCAAGAAATTAAGATTTGGGAAACGATCCAAAACCCCTCCAAAAATCAAACATGCAGCAGCTATAGTTGTATCAAGAGGATTTCCAATGAAATTGCGTAAATAAAAATCCTTGAGTCTATCTGCAGCACCCATTGTATCAATTGGATGGATAAAAATAGTAATACCTAAATCTTGCGCTTTTTGCCAAAAAACATCGAGATCAGGATCGTCCAAATTTTTTCCTGCAACATTCGAGGCAATCTGTACACCAAGATGCCCGTTGTTTATTGCACGTTCTAATTCTTCTGCTGCTAATTCAGGATCTTGTAGAGGAACTGTCGCCATACAGGAAAAATTAGAAGGGTTATCGTTTGAAATTCTAATTAGTGCGTCGTTCATAGATTGAGCAAGATCATGTGTAATCGACTTATCAAGAGAATAAAAAGTAAGTGACGGAGAAACAGATAGAATTTGTCTACTAACTCCCATACGCTTCATATCTTCTAAACGCAAATCAACTTCATAATACATAGGAGTCAGAATATTTCTTAATTCCCTACTTTTCCCAAGAACATTACTCTTCGTAACTATCCATTCCTTACCATCCGCATTTTGAACGGTTACAGTATCTCCAAAAGCCTTGTTTCTAACGTCTTCTAAAAAACCTAAAGGAACAATATGCGTATGAGGATCAATAACCATCTTAAACTCCAAAGTCTAAAAAGAAATTATATTTTATAAAGTTCCTTTACATTTCCACACAAGATTTTATCCTGATCTTCATCCGACAATCTTGAAAGGCCAGGAATGTCCTTTGCAGCACCTAAATATCCCATATCAAACGGGTAATCAGTCCCATATAAAATACGTTCTGACCCTAAAGTGTTTACGGCAAATTCAAAAGAATCGGCATTATGAATTATTGTGTCATAATAAAAATTGTTAATATATTGCTCAGGATTTTTTGCACCATGAACCTTCGGCTCACGTCTTTCTCCATACCCGTGTTCCCAACGACCACGAATCCAAGGAGTAAAACCACCTGTATGGGAAACTAAAAATTTAATTTTTGGGAACCTGTCAAAAACACCACCAAAAATTAAACACGCCATGGAAATTGTAGTATCTAAAGGATTACCAATAAAATTGCGAAGATAGTAATCTTTAAGACGATCATTTACACCCATAACATCTGAAGGATGAATAAAAACAGGGACGTCTAATTCGCAAGCCTTTGCCCACACAACATCAAGACTAGGATCGTCAAGGTTTGTTCCTGCAACGTTTGATGCTATCTGGCAACCTTTATGTCCATTCTTTACGGCACGATCTAATTCAGTAGCCGCCGCATCTGGATCTTGCAGCGGAATCTGAGCCATGCAATGAAACTGTTCTGGATATGTCTTGGTCAATTCAGTTAAGGCATCATTTAAGGATGAAGAAATTTCTTTATTCAACCCAGCATCTAAAGCGTAAAATGTCATGGGAGGAACCACCGATAAAACCTGCATATCGACTCCCATATTCTTCATATCAGAGAGTCTAAGATCAACGTCATAAGTTGTTTTTGGTAGAGGATTTTTATGAACTCTTTCCTGTCCCAAAACCGTATTCTTGGTTGTTAGAAATTCCCAGTCTTCTCCTGGTTCAATAATTACAGAATCACCAAAACTACCTTTTCTTACATCTTCGATAAAACTAGGCGGTGCTATATGGGCATGAGGGTCAATTATCACTGATTTCTCCTTATTGGAAAGATTTTATAATTAAACATATAAGATTATAAATTTTCTTTTTAAAAGTATTTAAACAAAAAACGGGTCATTTTCAAGTTATAGAAAAAAATTACTTTAAATGATCAATCTAATATTTTTTATTTATATTGATACGTACTTCAGAGGAACCAACGGAAATTTCCTCTTTGGAGATACCTTCCATGTCTCCTTTTCTAACTGGACCAGCAATACCATCAGAATCAAGACGTGCTATGATTCGATACCTCCCATCAAATTTCACGCCTCTAATCATGACATTTTTTTCAGACAATTCAAATTTCAAAGGAAATGAAGGTGACAATATCCTTACAACTGCGACTGGAGCTGGTCTATTTTGATTTTTAGCTATGATATATAAGACAGATTTTTTATTTTTAAAAGAAACCAAAGAATCATCAATTGTAATGACCCCAGATATTTTTCTAACAAAAGAATTCCTTTTTGTTTTTTTGAGTAAAGAAGGCTGAATTTTTGAAATTTTTTTACTTTTTCCTTCTCTTGCGATAACAACGTTGACATCCTTTGTCCCTATTTGGACTATATTACGTGAAACGCCCTCAAAATCACCTTTAGAGAGAGGGCCGACAATTCCGTCAGCATCTAGTCTTGCCCTAACTAAAACACGACCGCTAAAAGAAACTCCCGGCATCATAGAATCGTTCTTTGTTATAATAAAATGGTAAGGAAACTTAACATTAATTAATTTTTGTACCCCTAAAGGAGGTCCACCTCTCTCCGACTGTAAATATAAAAAAAGTGTTCTTACATTTTGGACTCTTTTTTTAAGTTGAGGGGTTATACGAACAACTCCAGAAACTGATTCTTTTGGCACAGAAAAAATCGGATAAAAATCACATCCATAAATTAAAAAACTAAACCCAAATAAGAAATAAAAGAAAATTCTCGAACACATTTTGATTATTTTCCCTTTTTGTTGATACGCAAGAAATCAGAAACTTCCTCTGAAGAAGGAAGAGCAGAACGTCCTCCAAGTTTTGTGCAATTTATCGCAGCAACAGCATTTCCATATCGAAGAGATTCTTCAATGGAAAAATTCTTTAGTTGACCATACAGGAACCCTGCATGGAATGCATCTCCTGCACCAGTTGTATCTACAACATCTACCGGAAAAGATTCAACTTCATAAAAAGTACTGCCATCATAGGCTAGAACCCCTCTATATCCAAGAGTCATTCCAACCAATTTTGGTCCAAAGGAAAAGATCCTTTTCAAAGACTCTAACGGATTTTTTTTGCCGGTAAATTGTTCAGGAAAATGTTCTGATGATATGAAAAAATCAGTTTTTTCTATCAATTTTTCTACGCCGGGAAAAACACGTTCTGCATCAAAAGAAATTAATGTTCCTTCACTTTTAGCAATCTCACATGCAAGAATTTCTGCGTCTAGATTATGCCCATCGATATGTAGAAACTTTGAGGAACCAATAAGTTTAGGGTCTATATTTTCCGGAGCTATAAAAGTATCTCTTTTCCATATAATTGTTCTACCTCCACGCAATTCTTCTTTTCCCTCTCTTTGGACCAACACAATTGCAAACTGACTAGACAATCCAATCTGTGTAGTTACATTTTCAACATTTACCCCTTCATTACGGAGACTTTCAATAGAAAATTTTCCAAGCTCATCATCTCCGATTGAACCTATATAAGAAACATTTTGTCCCAATCTTGAAAGTGCAACCATTGCAGTTGCAACTTGACCACCACCTTGATAGGTAATATTTCTAGCCTCAGATTTTGAATTAAAAACAGGGAACGTTCCTAACTCACATAACAAATCAACTGAATTAAGACCAAGACCGACAACATCAAAAATATAATTTTTCATTTTTTAATTAAATTCTCTATAGCGAATTCCAAATGGATCAACTTCATGAAGAGCAGCTATCTCTTCACTAGAAGGTTCAACTGTTTCAGAGCAATTCTTGATACTTCCAATATCAAAACCAGTAGATTCAATTAAACGTTTTTCGTCAGTTCCATAATGTTTGCTATGCAAAGAAAGATTCCCTTCTGTTTTTTTAAAAATACAAAGTGGTGTAACTATTTTATCGACATTTCCTGATGCTGTTATAAAAGAACAATCCTTAGGAAATGTTTTTTTTGTATGAACGGTTCTCCATAAGACAATTCGATTTGCCGTAGGAAGCAGCATTGCACTTCCCGCACCACCAGGAAATTTTATCTTAGGTTTATCAGATTCACCTATAAAGGAAAGATTTACATTCCCAAATGAATCTATTTGAGCACCACTCAAAAAAGCCAAATCTAATTTCCCTCTAGCAGAAAGATCAAAAATTTCAGAAAGAGAGAAAAATGATCTGTTACCTTCCATTAATTCTATCCCAACTGTCGTTAATGGCATTTTTGAAGGAATCGCATCGACTCCACCAGGAATATTAAGATATGTAATATTTGGTGCTTTAGTTAACCTTGCCAAAAAAATTGCTACCATAGGTAAAATGGAAGAAACCCCATGAAAAACTGTCTGATAGTCTCTAATCTCTCTTGCAAGGAAAACAACCATCCTATCTGCAATTTCTTTTGTTTCTATAGAAACTTGAGAATTGTTCATCTAAAACCTATTTATTTTTCCTATGCGTAATCTATATTTTCTAAAGAAACAAGATGATCTTTTACAGCATTATTGGATTTTGATTGCAAAAAATATTTTTTTATAACTTCCTCATCATAATCATAGAAAGGGTAGCAAGACATAGGGAATGCACCCTTTTCTATTTGAACCACAGCCCTAATCAGAAAAGACGGAATTTTAGTCTTCATAGGATTTTCCTGAAAAAAAGACGTTTCTTTAATTTTCTCGGTCGTTAAAATTACTTGTGTTGAGGCTCTTGTCATTAAAATATCTTCAAATACTCCACCGTCTATTCTAGCATTACCAAATTTGTCCGCATAAGGAACATGAATGATTGCCCAATCAGGTGTAATAGAAGGAATCATGAAAATTTCTTCCCCAGTATACGGATCAGATGTTTTATCAAAACCAGTCAATTTTGGAACATCACTTCCCTGCAAACCAGCTATAGGCTGACTAGGAATACCGTAAGAAGATGCACGCAATCCTGCAATAACAGTTGCACATGCATGTTCTTTAACTTTCACTATTCCAGACTCGACAGATCTCCGAAAAGATGGACATAAACCTAAAACATTCTCAAATCCAACATATCCGACAGTCACTTCAGAAACGACTTCTGCAAAACATAGAAGATCGATATCATAACCACCTGCAGTTTTTACCAATGATAGATTTCGTTTTTTTTGACGTGCAAGTTCACGAACAAACGAAGAGGGAATTCTAGAAAATGAGTTCCCGCCTAAGGCCAACATCTGTCCGTTCTCCACTAGCGAAACGGCATCAGACAAAGATGTAAGTTTAGAGTCCATACAAAACCTTCAGCAATGCGACAAATATAATTAAACCACAATTACACATTTAAGCACGATTCCAATTTAAATTCTAACAAATAGAATCTTATTGACAATTATAGGTGAATTGCCTACGCTAGTTGTTGTTAAAGCCAAGTATTTTATTACTTAATCCGCCTTCCCCCCAAACCTTGGGGAAGTAAACTTGAAAGAGATTCTTCATAACAATTCGACTTCATCTCCAGGAATGAAAAAGCCTATCCAAAAAGAAAAAAAAGATGGGAATTTTGAAGACGTTCATTCTGACGATTGGATTGAAAGTTTGCATCAAGAACAATTACCTTCCCTACAACTTTCTTCCAAAAATATTGATCAACCCGAATTTCTTACTACAAAAGAAGAAAATAAATTTAGAGTAAAATTGCAAGTTTTCGAAGGTCCACTAGAACTACTTCTTAACTTAGTAAAAGAACATGAATTGAATATAAACGATATTCCTATCGCATTTATAACAGACCAATACATGGAATATGTAAATTTGATGAAAAATTTAAACATCAATCTTGCATCAGAATATCTAGTTATGGCTTCTTGGCTTATTTACATAAAAAGTAGGACCTTACTACCAAAAACTGATGGTGAGGAACTTCCTGAAGAAGACCCAGAAATGCTTCGCGAAGAGTTACAAAAACAATTAATAGAATATCAAAAATTCAAGAATTTAAGTGGTTACTTTAAAATTGCCGAGGAAGAACAATCCCTCCATTTTGAAAGGGGTGGTGATCAAGAAATAGAATCTATTGTTAGGAAAATTGATCCTGAAGAGGACGGGAAAATCATCCTGACAACATTTGAACTCATGAACGCAATGAAGAATATGCTTGCTTTAGAAGATGGAGAAAATGTACATTTAGTCGAGATAGACGAATTAGAAGTAGCCGACAGGCAAAACTATATATTAGATTTCATCAAAAATTTAGACTCTGAAGGCATAGTTTTCGAAAAAATTCTAGAAAACAAGAGAACTTTAACAATCGTTGCTACGTTCCTAGCTCTACTTGAACTCATAAAAAGAAATTTGATCATTGTTTTTCAAAATCAAAGTTTTTCAGAAATCAGGATTAAAAAGGCGGTGCTTAATGAATAAAGACGAACAATCCAAATTTGAGTTAGCTTCAGATCATACTTCTTCTCCTGAAGAAAGTGCTAAGGCTCTTGCAGACCATCAAATGGAAGCTATGGAAGAATTGCCTACTCATGCTACTTTTGATCTAGTTGCCGGTGAAGAAGAAGTAAAAAAATCAGAAGAAATTCCTCTAATCATAGAAGAAAGTGAAGCAAAAAAAATAGTGGAAACTCTTCTTTTTGCTTCCAAAGAACCTCTCCGTGCACGTGATATTTCTGCCGTATTTAGAGGAGTAGAAAATATTGATGTAAAAAAAGTAAGAAAAATTCTTCTGGGTCTAGTAGATGAATATAAAGATAAAACCTTTCAAATAGTAGAGATAGCAGAAGGTTTCCAAATTAGGACTAGATCCGAATTTCATCCTTGGGTGAGAAAACTTCTAAGAAAAGAAAAAAACAAAAAATTGTCTCAAGCTGCACTCGAAACACTTGCTATAATTTCATACAAACAACCTATTACACGAATAGAAGTAGAAGAAATCAGAAGAGTGGATTGTAGCGGTGTGATGAATACACTTTTAGAGAAAAATATAATAAAAACTATGGGAAGAAAAGATGTCCTTGGGAAACCTATAGTTTACGGCACTACTCCTTTATTTCTTAAACATTTTGGATTTAAAAGTATTTCTGACATGCCAAATCCAGAGGAATACCTTTCTGAAATTGGTTTAGAACAAAATCTCCAAAGCATAAACGTTATGGATAGTAACGGTGACAAAAACGACAATGAAAATAATTAATTTCTTTTATTTCAAAACCACTTAGAAAAAAATCACGTTGATTAAATTCCCAAAAAGTATTCGGAGATTCTTAGCTAGACACGGATCTAATGTTGGTTATTTCACAAGTAGAAATAGATTAGATAAGAGAATTGCAGAACTTTTTTCCTATAAAAGAAATGGTGTTTTCATCGAAGCTGGTGCAGCAGATGGTTTTATTGAATCACATACACTTCTTTTAGAAAAGAATTATGGTTGGACCGGTTTATTAGTTGAACCAGAACCAGAACAATTTAATTTTTGCAAACGATTCAGAAAAAATTGTATCGTGGAAAATTTTTTCCTTACTGATTTTTCAAATACTTCTTCAAAAACACAAATGAGAGATGCGCAACGTAGTTCAAGAAAAGTCGGACATAATTTAAATTCAGATTCAACTTACAACCGATTTAATCAAAAAATTATTGAAGAAACAAAGAATAAAACTTTTTTTGCAAAAAATACAAATTTAAAATCTCTACTAGAAAAACATTCTATTAATCAGGTTGATATAATGATACTTGACGTTGAAGGTGATGTTTTCGAAGTACTAAATGGATATGATCATAATTCGAAAATTATTGATTTTTTATTAGTTGAAGTTTGGAGAGACGATCTTTCACATTTTTTACAAATGGCTGAAGAAAAAAAATGGGAATATATTGGACCTTGGGGTGGTTCTGATCACCTTTTTAAGCTGAAATAAGATTTTTCTTACAAAAAACCTTTTTAATGCAGGGCAAGAAATGAAATTTGGAATTATGGCATGTGGAGGAGTTGGGGGGTATTTTGGAGGCCTACTCGCAGCTTCAGGAAATGAGACTCACTTTATAGCACGAGGGGAACACCTGAAAGCTATAAAAAAAAGAGGCTTAAAAGTACAATGTATTGAACCAAAAGATTTCACAATTAAGGACGCTTCCTTCACAAACGATCCACAAGATGTCGGGCCTTGCGATGTTATCCTTTTTTGCGTCAAAACTATTTCCAATAAATCAACGATACCTGCTATCGCACCCATGGTTGGAAAGAATACAACAATAATTAACTTACAAAATGGTGTAGATAATGAGAAACAACTTGCCGATTTCTATGGCAAAGAGAAAATTATGGGGGGTGCTGCGTATATTTTCACTTCGGTGACCGGACCAGGAGTTATTACTCAAATCGGAGGCCCCAGAAAATTTGTTTTCGGTGAATTAGATCGCACTTATACTGAAAGATCAGAAGAAATTCTTGATATTTTGAAAAAAGCAAAAATCAATGTATTTCTTTCTGATGATATTCAAAAGGAATTATGGACGAAATTTATTTTTATTTGTGCTGTCGGTGGCATGACCGCTTTAACACGCTCTTCAATCGGAGAGATTATGAAATATGAAGGCACGAAAACTATGACTCGATCTATGATGAAGGAAGTTTATGATATTTCAAAAGCCGAAGGAATAAATCTTCCTACAGGAACAGATGAAGACAGATTTAATTTTATTAAAGAACAAGACCCTTTAAGTAAGGGAAGTTTGTGTCATGATTTAGAGGCAGGAAAGATAACAGAGATAGATTCTCTTTGCGGTTTTGTTTCCAAGTTGGGAAAAAAACATAAAATTTCTACACCCATCAATGATTTTGTTTGTCATACAATTAAATTTCATGAATCTAAACAAAATAGATAATAAAAATAAAACATGTCTGTTCACTAGAATTTCCCCGCTTAATTTGAATATAATCATTTAAACAAAATTTCTAATTGAAATTGTTCTTTCTTTTTTCCAAAGGATCTTTGTATGAAAAAATCAGATTCTAAAAAAAACAAGATTCAATATTGGCTAATGAAAAGTGAACCAGAATCATATTCATTCGACGATTTACTCTCTGAGCCAAGTAGTCAGGCTTGTTGGGATGGAGTCCGTAATTATCAAGCTCGAAATCTGATGATTTCGATGAAAATCGGAGACCAAGCCTTTTTCTATCACTCTAATTGCAAGCCACCACATATCATTGGAATTGTCGAAATAGTTCGTGAATCATATCCCGATCATACAGCTCTAGATAAAAAATCTATCTACTATGATGCAAAAGCATCTAAAGAAAATCCAAGATGGTTTATGGTAGATGTGAAACCAATAAAGAGACTAAAAAAAATTGTAACTTTAGAAGAACTCAAATCAAATCCTAAACTAAAAGAAATGCGTGTAACTCAGAAAGGACAAAGGTTGAGCGTACAGCCTGTAGAGAAAAAAGAATTTGATGAAGTAATCAAAATGTCTAATTTATAGATAATATTTTTCAATTAATGCTTTGAGGGGAATCATATGAATGAAAAAAATGCCAAATATCGTTTTTTGTTAGTTCAAGCATTCGAGATACCTGGGAAAAGTAAATACTACGCTTCAAGAGCTAATCTTCCAAAAGAAGAAGCTTTAAGAAATTATAAAGACATTTCGCATTTACTTGAGGACGTAGATTGGGAAATACATCTTGGTGGTGTCCCTCAATATGGTGATTGGGCAGTAGAAAATAGAGAAGAGTTTGCATACGCTGCTTCAGCCCGTCTTCCCGCCGTTCGTGAGGCTGCTGAAAGTGGAAAATATAACGGAATAATTCTCTTAGGGGGTGGTGAACCCGGTTTTCTTGAATCCAGAGAAATTTGCCGAAAAAATAACGTTGTCGTTACATCCTGTGGTTTTTCACAAATGCATATTGCTACCATGCTTGGCAATAAATTCAGTGTTATAGATTTCGCCGAACCACATAATATGTATTACTACAATCTAGTCGTTCAACATCGCTTTGATAGAAGATGTGCTTCAATAAGAAACATTGGTTACTACCATCCAAGACCTGGTTACGACGGGGAACCAGACCTCACTCAAGAAAATATCAAAGCCTTAAACGGTGAACATTCAGATGCAGTTGAAAGGGCAGTAGAAGAAGCCGAGTCAGCTTTAAAAGAGGATGGCGCTGAAGTTTTAACTTTTGGATGTTCTGGTATGTTTTGGCTTCAACCTTTTTTACAAAAACGATTATCTGAGTTGGGATGGGAAGTCCCTGTGCTCGAAGGATACAGCTGTTCAATCATGTTAGCAAAAATGATGGTCGATATGGGAATTAATGCAAGTGGTATTACCTTTCCAGGAGATAGACCTAAGAAAAGCCCTAGAAGAGTACTTTTTTAATAAATACTTAATGATAAATTCTATCCTCCAACAGGAGGAGAGAATTTATCTAAAATTCCTTTTTTTATTTCCAAACCAATACCAGGTTCTTCTGACAGGATCATTTCTCCTTTGTATATTTGATGTTTTATTTCAAAGATACATTCCCACCAAGGCATATATTCACACCAAAAATCTTCGTTCTCTTTACTCATTAAATGAGCAGAAACTTCATGAAACAAATGAGAAGTAAGTGTTATAGAGTATTTTTGAGCTACCTCAGAAACTTTATTCCACCCAGTAATCCCAGAACATCTTTGTAAATCTGGCATTAAAAAATCTACACAATTTTCAGAAAGCAGTCTAAGCATGCCTCCAACATTATAATTTGTCTCGCCACTACAAATCGGGATTGAACTTTTTTTCCTGATTTCGCTACAAAGAAAATAATCCTCATGATCAACGGGTTCTTCAATCCATGTCAAATTAAAAAGTTTTAAACTTTCAATCGCTTCAAATGCTTTTTCTCTACTCCAACCTTGATTTACATCAATCATCAAATTCATTTCTTCACCTACGGCTTCTCGAACAGCGATAATTCTATCAATATCCTCCTGTAACTCGTCCTTCCCAACGCGCAATTTCATTCCCTGAAATCCTTGACTTTTAAAAAATAACGCCTCTTCTTGCAATTGTTCCAATGAATAGTTTAACCATAATCCTTCACTTGCGTAGCAACGTATGTTTGTCCTCTTTCCACCTAAATATTTCCAAAGGGGCATATCGAAAATTTTAGAGCTTATATCCCAACAAGCTGTATCTAGGGCAGCAATAGCCATTGCGCTTATCCCATCTCTGCCGACAAAACTTACAGAATTTCTCATACAATTCCAATTTTCTTCAAGTTTTGTAGAATCTTTTCCTACTAAAACTCCTGCCAGATCTCTAACCATTGCAACTATTGCTCGAGCGCGTTCTGCACCAAAAGCAAAACTCCATCCCAATCCTTCCAAACCGTCTTTCGTCCTAACCTTAACTAGACATGTCTCTACTGACTTCATGTGAAAAGTCGAAACATAAACAGGTTTTGCAAGAGGAATACTCAAATGAATAGGAGTAACACTTAAAATTTTAGAATCAAAAGACAAAGTTCTACACCTTTTTTTAAAGTTTGTATCTCATTCTGATTTATTACTGTAAAAAAGATAGATTAAAAGCTAGAAAGATTATAATTATTAATTTGCAAAAAAAACATGCTAACATTTAAGTTAGATTTCATTTTTTAATCAGGTACAATTAAATGACCTCTTTAAGACTTCAGAAAATAATTGCACAAGCGGGTGTTGCTTCAAGGCGCAAAGCTGAAGAGTTTATCTCAAGTGGAGTTGTTAGTGTAAACGGTAAAATCATCCGTTCCTTGGGGACAAAAGCTGAACCCTTAATTGATTCTATTAAGGTAAATGGGAAATTAATAACGAAACGAGAAGGGTTACTATATCTAGTCATGCATAAACCTCGTTCTGTTCTAACTACTATGAGTGAAAATGAAGGCGAAACCCGTTTGCGGATTCCTGACTTTCTCCCAACAAAAAAAGCCAGAGTATTTCCTGTAGGAAGGTTAGATTTTGATGCAAAAGGTACCCTTATTTTGACAAATGATGGAGAACTAGCAAATCGGTTAATGCATCCAAAATATGAAATACAGAGAGTTTATATGGTAAAAATAGAAGGCATCCCAGACAAAAAAGATCTAGAAAAAATGGAATCAGGATCCTGGGTAGCCCTTGAAAAGAATAAAGTGGGTAGCCAAAAAAGAAAAACAAAAAAAATTTTAAGAAGCGAAGTTGAAATTCTTCCTAAAAAAACAAAAAAAAATACATGGCTTAGAATCAAACTTAGAGAAGGCAAAAATCATCAAGTTAAGAGAATGTGTGATGCTGTGGGCCATCCCGTGATACAATTAAATCGTTATTCATACGCAGGAATTACAATTAAAGGTCTTTTGCCTGGAAAGATAAGACCTCTAAAACCTGAAGAAATCCTAAAATTAAAAAAACTTACTAACTTATAAAATTAAGTTTTCTACGTAATGAAAAAGTATTTTAGTAGGACAGTGTTCTAATTTTAACTAAAAATTTTACAAGAATTAGGATAAAATGATTTTTTCTAAAAAAATTCGGGTTTCCTTATGAATAAAAATCTTACCTTAGCAAATAAGGTTACACTTGTGAGACTAATTTTGGTCCCCTTATTCGTTATGTCTATCCTTTATGGATTTAAAGGTTATGCTTTGATTTTCTTTGCAATAGCTAGTATTGCAGACGGTGTAGATGGTTACTTAGCAAGGAGCAGAAACGAAATTACATTACTCGGAAGTATCCTAGATCCAGCAGCAGATAAAATTTTAATGCTCACTGCTTTTCTATTATTGTCTTCTTTTAATTATTTGCCCGTTTGGCTTGCAATATTAGTAATTGGGAGAGACATAGTTCTGGTTTTAGGGTTTTTGATTCTTAGAACAATCACAACCTCTGATACTATAAAACCATCGTTCCTAGGAAAAACAACAACAGTTTTACAAATGTCTACTATCATTTTTGTACTTCTGGTATCCTTATCATCAGACATAAAAAATCTTGATACTTTGTACATTTTATTTATACTTACAGGAATGTTTACCATTGTTTCAGGAATACATTATCTTTTCTTCGTTGGTTTACGTTTAATTGGAAAAGATTTTTTAAAAACTTAACTTTTTAAAGAGATTCTCTTGGATAAAAACTCTCCATTTATGACCTGGAAAAGATTGTGGCTAGTAATAATTTTTTGTTTTAGTCTATGGGTCATTTTTTCTGCCCGTTCTGCACTTACTCCTATTATTTTCTCTTTTATTTTCGCTTATGCAACACAACCAATAGTTGAATTTCTTCATGATAGAAAGATACCTCGTGGATTTGGTATTTTAATAGTTTTGTTTATCTTTGCTTTTTCGTTAGTCCTTCTATTTGTAGGTCTGGCTCCTCAGGTGCAAAACCAGATTGAATCATTTTCAAGTAATATTCCAAAATATATAAAAATTTTAGAATTGTGGATTTTAAAATTTCTTATGAAATTAAAAATAAGTTCACAGGCAGAATTACAAAAATTCATCTCTGACAATTTAAATCTAATCGTATCTGTTCCATTCAAAACTCTTCAAGCTTCGGGTAATTTTTTGCTTTCTACTACAAAGGGTATTTTCTCCATAGCTATGAGCATCTTATATATAGGTCTTATTCCAGTAATTGTTTTTTATATCGGAAGAGATATGAAAGGAATTTCTCCAATTTGTTTACAATATGTACATCCTGACTATCGAAAAGAAGTAGAAAAACGTTTTTTCCGTTTGGATGAATTACTGTCTGCCTTTATCAAGGGGCAACTAATTGTAGGAATCATACTTTCTGTACTATATATGTCGGGTTTTTATTTTATGGATGTCCCCCTTTGGCTTTTACTTGGCATTCTAACAGGCCTTGCAAGTATGTTTCCTTATGTTGAATGGATTATAGCATTTCCTTTAGTAGTTCTTCTGACTATACTCCAACATCAAGATTGGACTCATTTCTTTGGAGTACTCTTAATTTTTGGGGTTTTATCAAGCTTAACTGGTATGTTCTTAGTTCCAAAAATTCTTGGAGAAAAAATTGGTTTACATCCGATAGTAATCTTGACTGCAATTTTAGTTGGTGGAGAGTTACTTGGCTTTATAGGGATACTGCTAGCTGTACCTTTGGCAGCAACAGCAAAAGTAGGCTTAGAAGCAGTCTATGACTATTATATTATCTCAAACGATAAAAATTCATGAGGAAATCTTAATTTCCTGATCGCAAGCTCTTGCCATAAGAAATAATAAATCTGAAAGACGATTTAAGTAAATCATTAAATGTGGATTCTCTATATATCCCTCATCTCGTATTTTGACTACCCAACGTTCTCCTCTTCTAATAATTGAAAGTGCAAGGTCAAGTGCTGAACCACAGGCAGATTCTCCAGATATGTACCAATCTTCTATTTTAATAACTTTTTCATATCTTTCGATCTGACAATCGATCCATTCCTCCATTTTCTTATTAATTCTTTCCTTAAGTAAAGAATTCTTTCCTCGAAGAGTTGCTAACTCTGCACTAATCACAAAAATATCTTTCTGTATTTTTAAAATTTCGGGTTTTAACCACTCGGGAGCATTCGTTCGGGCTAATCCAAGAGCTCCTTGAGATTCATACATTGCACCATAAGCTTCAACTTGAGGATGATACTTAGAAACTCTGTCTGCAAACCATAAATCAGTTTCTCCATCGTCCCCACGTCTTGTAACAAGAGACATACACTAATTCCTTTCAGTCATTTACAATTTTTTTATAATTTCATTAGCAACAGATTTAGTAGAACCTGAACCCCCTAAATCCGGTGTAGTATTTCCTGAAGATAAATGCTCACGAACTGAAGCATCCAAACGGGAAGATGCTTTTTCTTCTCCAAGAAATTCAAGCATCATGGAAGCCGAAAAGAGTGTTGCTACAGGATTTGAAATTCCTTTTCCCATTATGTCTGGGGCAGATCCATGAACAGGTTCAAAAAGCCCTGGAACTTTTCCGTTAGGATTGTAATTCGCACTTGCTGCAATTCCTAAACCTCCTACAATACCTGCACCAAGATCTGTCAGAATATCTGCAAACAAATTCGTCGATACTACCACATCAAAAATTTCAGGCTTTCTCACAAAATCTAAAGCTGCAGCATCTACGAGAAGTTTATTTGTCTGCACTCTTTGATATTTTTTTTGTTTAGAAACTTCGTCGAAAATTTCATCCCATAAAACTAAAGTATGTCCTTGTGCATTTGATTTTGTCACACTGGTTACATGTTTTTTCCTTTTTAAAGAAGCTTCGAATGATTCTTCAATAATTCTTTTACAACCTAAACGTGAAAAAATAGCTATTTGAGTCGCAATTTCATTAGGATAGCCTTCATAATGACGCCCTCCCATAGGACTATATTCCCCCTCGGTATTTTCACGAAAAAAAAGGATGTCTATATCCCCGGGGACGTAATCTCTGAGAGGAGATTTTAAACCTTTATAAAGAATAATTGGTCTCTTATTTACATACAAATCGAAACCTCTTCTTATCGGCAAAAGCAACTCATTTAGTGTAATATGATCTGGAATATCAGGCCTTCCAACTGCACCTAGAAGTATTGCATCAAACGTTTCTAGAGTAGTTAAATAATTTTCTGGACACATTTTTCCATGCTTGTGATAGAAATCGCTCCCCCATGGAAATTTCTTAAAATCTAATTTTAATTTTTTTTCAATCCCACATAGGGCCTGAAGAACGCGAACAGTTTCACCTATAACTTCAGGACCTATCCCATCGCCGGGAATTAGTCCTATGGAATGCTTTGCCATATCAATTTCCTATAAGAAACAATTTAAATATTAAGTATATATACCCTTCAATTTATCACAAATTAAGATTATAAATAGATAAATGATTAAAATATTTACTTCTTCTAAATAGGTTCATTAATAATTATGGAAATTTTTTCAAAAAAAATCATTCCCTCATCTTATGAAGCTGTTTCTGAAATCCAAGATGGATCCATAGTATCAATTGGTGGATTTGGAGGGATAGGAATCCCTGAGAACTTATTAGAAGCATTACTGAAACACGATGTGTGTGATCTAACAATAGTTTCGAATCATGCTGGTCAGGGAGAAAAAGGGTTGTCAGCTTTAATAAAACAAAAAAAAGTAAAAAAACTAATATGTTCTTATGCTTTTCACAAAAATTCTTATATTTTCCGTGATCTTTTTTTATCTAAAGAAGTAGAGCTTGAACAAGTCCCCCAGGGAACACTTGCGGAAAGATTAAGAGCGGGCGGTGCTGGAATTCCTGCTTTTTATACTAGAACTGCTGTAGACACAGATTTTGAAAAAGGGAAAGAAACAAGAAATTTCAATGGGGAAAAAACCGTTCTGGAATTTGCTCTGCAAACTGACTTTGCTTTAATTAAATGTTATGAAGCAGATAAACTTGGAAATCTAACTTACAGAGGAACTGCAGGAAATTTTAATCCTGTAATGGCAAAAGCCGCAAAAATAACTATTGCAGAAACAGAGTTATTATTAGAAGCAGGAGAAATCGAACCTGAATCCGTACAAACTCCTAGCGTTTATGTGAATAAAATCGTCGTTGGAGAAAATATTGAGCTTAGATCCGAAATATAGCGATCTTTTGTTGACTCCAAAAGATATAGCTAAACGTATTGCAAAAGAAATTCCTGATGGATCTACCGTTAACCTCGGCATTGGAATTCCTACCCTTGTCGCAAATTACGTCGACCCATTAAAAGGGATTTTATTTATGGCAGAAAACGGAATATTAGGAACTGGACCTAAACCAAAAAAAGGAGAAGAGGATTTAAATTATATTAATGCGTCAAGAGAACCCGTAATTCCAATAAAAGGGGCATCAATCTTCGACCATGCTGAAGCGTTTTCTATGATAAGAGGAGGACACATTGACATTGCAATTTTGGGTGCTCTTCAAGTATCTGAAAACGGAGATCTTTCGAACTGGACCGTACCTGGAGAAGCCAGAGGTGGAATCGGTGGAGCGATGGATTTAGCTAAGGGAGTTAAGGAAGTATATGCTGTGATGAAACATATCACTAAAGATGGGATGCTCAAATTTCTCAAAAAATGCTCTTATCCACTAACTGCAAAAAAAGTGGTAACGAAAATTTTTACTGATATGGCACTAATAGAAATTACTGAGAAGGGCCCTATACTCAAGGAAATGGCAACTGGCCTTAATCAAGAATTGATTGAAAAATTCTCTGAGCCAAAATTAATTATTCCTAGTAAGACAAGTTTCATTTTAAAGGAAGAAGAATAAAACAGAAATACACAAAAAATTTTCAGGTCATATAGAAAAGAAAATTAAATTGGAGAAATAAAAATGCCCATACATAAAATTTTTGAAATGGAAAAAAATCGAGAAGAATCTACTCCTGAAGCAGAAATGCAAAGAGTTAAAGGGGAACTAATGAAAGTTGGTATAGTTGTTTATCAAAAAGACAAAGGTGCGCCTCCACATTTTCATCCGAATGATGAACAATTTAATTTAATTTTAGAAGGACGTAGAGTAATGATCCTAGACGGCGAAGTAGTATATGCCGAACCCGGTGACTTAATTCATATTCCTAGAAATTCTGTCCATGGCGGAGGGCAATCTCTCGATGATAAGTGTGTTTTTTTTGCGGCAAAAAGTCCTGCAGGTAGCGGAGTCATGGGAGAAGATTACAACCCTGTTGAAAATGCGGAAGAACTTATGCAGTTAGTTGAAGATCGTGTCAGAGAAATTAGAGAAAAAGAATGAAAGTTTATTATAGTTGCAAATCGTAATATAATGGGAATTAGCAACGATAATACTTTATTGTAAGTTTTTAGAATTTAAATTTTAATCAATGTAGGAGTTTCCAACCATGGGATATAGTACTGGGAACATAATTGTCACAACTTTGCACGTAATATGTGCAATCCTTTCAGTAGGTGGAGTAGCTTTTCTCAGATTTGTAGCATTACCGTTTTCAGAAAGTCTTTCAGATGAAGAAAAACAGCGATTTCAATTAACACTCAGAAAACGTTTTGTTCCTATTCTTCATACTTCATTTTTACTTCTTATTTTAACGGGAATACACCATATAACACGCCTTATTAGAGAAGGCATGACAATCCCAACTCCACTTATAGTGAAAATAGTTCTCGCTCTGATTATAATTTTTATAGGGATCGCATTAACAATACCAAAAGGATTTGAAGGTTTAAAGAATAAGAAAAAATCTTGGCTTTCATTCAACTTGCTTCTTGCAACTATTGTTGTCTATCTAGGGATTTCGGTCACGCACGGTTAAAACTAATTAATTTTTTTAAGGATTTCAAATGTTTGCAGCTTGGTATGAGAAAAAAGGAAAAGCAAGAGATGTTTATAATATTGGGGAATTAGATAATCCAGAACCAATGCCAAATGAGGTCAGAGTTCGTCTTTATGCCTCTGGAGTCAATCATACTGACTGTAAACGAAGATCTGGACATGGTAATGAAGACTGGAATTATGCGCATCACTTCCCTGACTTTCCAATTATTATTCCAAATAACGATGGTGCAGGAATTGTTGATAAAGTAGGCAGCGATATTTCAGCTTTCTCTATTGGAGATAGAGTTTGGGTTTTTAATGCAAGGTACAGAAGAGCATTCGGTACTGCTGCAGAATTTATCACAATTCCTGCAAATCTAATCTCTCCTTTACCAGATAATACTTCATTTATAGAAGGAGCTTGTCTTGGAGTTCCTGCTATGACTGCTCATCGCTGTCTTTATTCAGATGGAGATATCCAAGGGAAAAATATACTAGTAACGGGAGGTGCTGGTAGTGTTGGAAACTATGCAGTACAACTTGCAAAACTAGGGAAAGCTAATGTTATAACTACCGTAAGTTCTCCTGAAAAAGGAGAAAAAGTTTCTATGGCTGATCACATTATTAATTACAGAGAAACAGATGTTGTTTCAGAGGTTATGCGTATTACCGATGGAGAAGGAGTAGACCGGATAGTAGACGTAAATTTAGGAGTACATTGGGAAATAAATTATAAAATTCTAAAAGAAAATGGAACTATCACTTCTTACTCTTCCATGGGAAATAGAAACCCTAGTTTCCCGCACTATGAACTAATGTTAGGCAATGCAAATATTCGTCTAGTAATGATTCACTGTTCTCCTTTTGAGGCTCTTCAAAAAGCAGCGGATGAAATTACAAACACACTCAAAACCAATAGCTTGATTCACAACGTTGCTAAATTATTTCCTCTCGACAAAATTCACGAATCTAACGAAGCTGTTGAAAGTGGAAAAATGATTGGAAATGTAATTATTGAAATAAGTGACAATTAGTTTTTACACGAAGAAATGTTTAGTTTCTTAGCTCCTATCTCTAACGCATTCAAAAGATTGTCAATATGTTCTTTTTTATGGGTAGCCATTAAACTAATTCTAATTCTACTCGTACCTTCGCGAACTGTAGGAGGTCTAATAGCTAAAGAAAAAATTCCTGCTTTCATTAAAAAATCTGATAATCGTAAAGTTTTTAATGTATCTCCGATTACAAGAGGAAAAATAGGAATTTCTTTACATTTTTTTTCACTAACAGGAATTCCTATTTTAGTAAGTCCATCCGACAAGTAATGACTCAAATCTGAAAGTTTTTTCCTTCTTCTTTCGCCTTCATTCCCTTGAACTAGACGGATTGATTTAAGAGCACTTCCAACGGCTGAAGGTGGAAGGCTAGTCGAATAAATAAATGATTTCGCTTTATTAGTTAGATATTGAATTACATCACTTTTTGAAGAAACAAAAGCTCCATAAGATGCAAGCGATTTTCCAAGAGTCCCCATACTGATATCTACTTCTTCTTCAACTTTGAAAAGAGAAGCGGCCCCCCTTCCTTTTTTCCCTAAAACTCCAGTTGCATGCGCCTCATCAACAACTAATAAAGCATTAAATTTTTGTGCAAGATCAACTATTTCATCCAAAGGAGCGAGGTCACCGTCCATACTAAAAACACCATCTACGACAATCAAACGTTTACTTTTTCTGCTAGTTTCTTTTAAATATTTTGAAAGTATAGAAAGATTATTATGTGGAAAAATCTTTACTTTTGCAGCACTTAATCTACATCCCTCTATTATACTCGCATGGTTAAGCTCATCACTAAAGACAACATCTCCCTTGCCCATCAAAGAAGAAATTATTCCTATATTCGCTAGAAATCCTGAACCAAAGAGAATCGTTTGATCTTTTTCTTTCCAAGAAGAAATAAGTTTACATAAAGATTCATGAATTTGCATAAATCCAGACAATAAAGGACTTGCTACAGAACTGTTCCCAAATTTTTTCGAGGCTAGAATAGCTGAGCGAATCACTTCTGGATGATCTGCTAATCCTAAATAATTATTGGACGACATCATTATTATTTCTTTTCCATTAAATTTCATGATTGGAGATTGAGAACCATGAACTTTTCTTAATGAACGAAAAAGATCATTTTCTTTCATTAATGAAATATCCGTACCAATGAAATCAGACCATTTTTTTTTATCAACTTTGTGATTAATAGGTTTCATAATAGAATTTCTTAGTAAAAATTAAATACATAAAAAAAGCTACATAAATGGGCCTATCGTGAATATTATCATACTAGTTGCATTTGGAGGCGCTTTAGGAAGTCTCATACGCTACTTTACAGAGTTGGCTTGTAAAAGATTGTCTTTTTTTTCGGTACCAATTGGAACAATAGTAGTGAATATTATTGGTTCTTTCTTGATTGGTTACACCCTTCAATTTCTTCTATCTAGAAATATAGCGACAGAAGAATACAAACGTTTAATAATGACTGGTTTTCTAGGAGGATTAACTACTTTTTCTTCTTTCAGCCTAGAAATTCTACAAATGTTACAAGAGGGGAAATTATTTCTCGCGGTTACTTATGTGGTTCTATCAATTTCTATAGGGCTACTCGCTGTTTGGTTTGGTATATCAATTGCTTCGAATTCTAGCTAAATACTTTAGACTCCTCTTAGTTCTCCACCGTCAACCTGAATATTCGTTCCAGTAATAAAACTTGCTCTTTCGCTGGCGAGAAATGCAACAGCAGCTGCAAATTCTTCTGGTTTTCCAAGACGACCTATTTTAATATCTTTAATTACTTCAGAGTAGATTTCATCCGTAGATTTTCCAGTTTCCAACGACATTGCTTCAATCCTATCTTGCCAATGTGTATCAAAGCGTCCAGGACTTATCATATTCACAAGAATACCATCAAGAACAAATTCATTTGCGATAGATTTCATAAAATTCAAGAGCGTAGATTTTGTAACATTCGCAACACTCCTTTTTTCCCTTGGTTGTTTGATACTAGTCGAACCCGTAAAAATAATTCGACCCCATTTTTGTCTTTGCATGTGAGGAATAACTTCTTTACATAGTTGTACGCCAGCATAAAGATTAAGATCCATCAATTCTTTCCAGTCATTAATTTCAAGATCCAGGAAATTCTTTGTCAAACTAATTCCAGCATTACTAAGCAATATATGAACGGCCCCAAAGTGATCTACCACCTCTTTGACTATCTTTTTATTATCGGAAAAAGAGGAAACATCAGCTTGAATTGTCAAAACTTTAGAATTTGCAATTTGTTCAATATCTTTTTTTGCACTCAAAAGTCTTTCTGGATTTCTGGCACAAATAACTACATGACAACCCTCTTTTGCCAATTCACATGCCGATGCTAGACCAAGACCAGCACTACCACCAGTTATAATCGCAATTTTGCCCCTAAGACCTAATTCCAAATCTCACCTCTTGTTATTTTTTAGTGAAATTATTTGATGGACATATTAAAACTCGTTTAGGATAAATTGCAATATTTGATTTTTCCACAATTTACCAAACCATTTAAAAAGGACTCATAATGCCAGACAAATCAGATTTTCGTAAATTTTATCGCGATGCACACAGTTCTGATCTACTAACAGAAAGAGAAAGAATTCTAATAGGTCTCTCGGTAGCCATCTCGAGAAATTGCCAACCCTGAGTAAACCATCGTCTAGCAGATGCTAGAAAAAAAGAAATATCAGAGGAAACCTTAGATTCTACTTTCAACGTGGTCTCTGCCGTAATAGGTGGAATAGCTCAAAGCATGAACCAAAGATTCAAGGCATCTCAAAAAACGACTGAAGAAAAAAAACCTACCTAACACCAGATGGTTTAGGACGTTTCTTTCTATCAGAAATAGCTTTTTTTACTTGGGCAGAACTTTTTCCTTCCAGTTCTATCCCGAATACTTCACCTACACGTGTATGCTTATCCATCAGTCTCATGAAATCGATACCATCAATCTCGGCTATTACCATCTCGCAAGTACTAAAAATCTCACACCCTTCAACAAGGTGACCACCAAAACAGGTTGCCTCAGGCCTTCCCATTGAAATAGTTACATGTGCATGTAAATATGGTTCTCCATTTTCCGTCTGAGTAATGTTTCCACTCATTTGTAAAAGTTCTAAAGGTCCATTGATAGGAGTAAAAATTCTACATTCATCATTAATAGGGAATGGTTCTGGGAATTTCCACACATTTCTCAATGTAGCTTTTCTAAGACTAGCCGCTACACTCAAGATCACCCCTGATTTTAATTTTTTTTCTTTACATATCTTTACTGTAGTTCCGAACAAATCATCACCTGGTGCCATTCTCACTGTGAGCACTCTGCCGATTTTTCCCTCAGCAACATCATATCTCGGTTTTCGGGTTTTCCAATTGGTTTTATCAAATAACATTTCTTTTTTTGGCATTAGAAAAAATTCTCCTCTCTGGACTAACTAGGCCCATCAATTAATTGAATGTAAAATTCTTCTCTATTCAAACCTATTCATGTTTTTTTTTCAAATCGTATTATTCCGTTTATAACAGTACATGTAACAACAGAACGTTTGTCAAAAAGATGTTCTATATCTAAATATTTATAATCTTCAGGTATTTCCACAACGGTGAAATCGGCAACTCCGCCCGGCATGATTGATCCGACTCCTTCGTTTTCAAATCCCAAAGCTTTTGAACCAGAGAGTGTACAATACATAAGCAGTTCACTTGCTTCGATAGAACTGTCCTCTTCTCTTAAGGCTATTGCCTCTTCCAAAACAGAAAGAGAAGGAGAACTTGCAAGACTGTCTGTCCCAAGACATAACATTACTCCTTGACTCCTCATTTGCATAATATCTGCTATTTGATGTTCAAAGAATGATGCAGAACGTGGACAAATACAAACATGGACTCCGTTTGTACGTAATAATCGCCAATCATTTTCATCCGTCTGATTACAATGTACAACAAGATCAATTTTTCGGAGAATCCCTTTTTGATTAAAATACTCTATAGGACTACAACCAAAAGGCTCAAAAAAATCTATATCGATTTTCAATTTTTTGAACATGTCCTGAAAACCACCTTCTCCAGTCTCTAGAAATTGCAACTCATCCGGACTTTCAAGAAGATGGGTTGCTACTTTCCAGTTATTTAAACTCCCATAAGATACCGTTCTCTTGTAGAGTTCAGAAGATGTAGAATAAGGTGAATGAGGACTAAGACCGTTTCGAACAAATTCGTTCGATTCTCCTTCGTAATTCTTAGATTCAGAAATTTCTTCCATTTTTTTATTGAAAATAATTTCAGCTTCCCTATCATTAATGCCTAAAAATTCATGAAAAATTACTCCCCTCATTCCTGCATCGACGATAGCCGTCTTACTTTCACCGGAGACACTAATATCTCCAACACAAGTTACACCGGAAGAAATACTATTTGCTGTTCCGATCCTTGAGGAGGAGAGAAATAAATGACTTGGCCACTCCCTTATTTGTGATACTAAATTTGGAATCCATTCCGAAAGTTTCGATGGTGAAATTTGCATACCGCTTAATTCAAGATGTGTATGTGAATTCACCAATCCTGGAATAAGAATCGAATTTTTGAAGTGTCTCTCAGTTACAAAAGTACTGTGAGGACGAATAAATTCTTCTTCCCCTACCGCTACAACTTTCCCATTTGAAGTTAAAACCGCTCCATTTCTTATAGGCAAATCACTTACCGGGCAAACTAGATCGGCTGTCCATAGTTGAAATCTATCTTTAGTGTTATCCAAACTTGATTCTTTCATGAAAGAAAAATCAGACTAATTCATAGAAAAAATTTCGTCTTTTCGGCAAAAAACCAGCATTTTTTGCCATGACACTTAAATCTTCTTCATTCAGGCAATAAGTCGTGCCCGCGGAACTCACGACATTCTCCTCAATCATAGTAGACCCCATGTCATTTGCACCATAGTGAAGGGAAAGTTCTCCAATCTTCATTCCTTGAGTGACCCAAGAAGATTGAAAATTTGGAATATTATCTAAAAAAAGTCTGCTAATGGACAATGTTTTTAAATATTCACTACTGCCTACTGTTGGAACTCTTAGAGTTGCAGAACCGTCATTCTGAAAAGTCCAACAAATAAATGCTGTAAAACCTTTCGTTTGGTCCTGCAATTCCCTTAAAGAACTTAAATGTTCAACTCTTTCTTCTAGAGTTTCTACATGACCGAACATCATTGTAGCAGTAGATCGTAAACCAAGACCGTGTGCGACTCTCATAATTTCGAGCCAACCTTCAGTATTCACCTTTAATTTTGAAATTTTGTTTCGAACTCGATCTACTAAAATTTCCCCACCACCTCCTGGAATAGAATCGAGGCCAGACTGGTGCAACCTATTTATAACTACTTCATAAGGCATATCTTCCAACTTAGAAATATGATGAATTTCTGGTGGACTTAACGCATGTAAATGTATATCAGGATACTCTGTTTTCATCCATGAGAATAAATTTTCATACCATTCTATTCGCAAATCTGGATGGTGTCCTCCTTGAAGTAGAATTTGCTTTCCTCCCAAAGAATATAATTCATCAATCTTTTCCTTAATCTCTTCTTTTGTCCTTACATATGATTCTGGATGTCCACCTGGAGGTCGATAGAATGCACAAAATGTACAATAAACATCACACACATTCGTGTAATTTATATTTCGATCTACGCAATAAGTAGCAATCCCTTCGGGATGAAAGGAATTTCTGATTTGATCTGCAGCAGCACCCAGTGCAACTAAATCATCACCTTCAAACAAAACAAGACAATCATCTGAAGACAATCTTTCCCCAAGTAAGGTTTTCTCTATTATCTGATAAAATTTTTTATCTGCCATTACAAAAAAGTCTCCGTAAAAAATTACGAAAAAATTACGAAAAAATTATGCCATAAAAAATAAAACTACCCATTGTCTCTAAGTATAATTTCAGGAATTTGATTTCTATACGAAGTGTTCTCTTTTTCAAAAGCATGCGCAATTTGAAATAAATTTTCCTCTTTCCATGGACCGGAAACAATTTGCATAGATGTGGGCATCCCAATTTGATCAAATCCCATAGGGGTAACTAAAGCTGGAAATCCTGTAACATTATGAGGAGTTAAAAACGGTCTGTGTAAATAATTATAAACGAACTCTTCTTTATCTATATTAGCCTTCAGTCCTTCTATTTTTGGAGCAACACAGGGAAGAGCAGGAGAAATAAGAGCATCAAAGGTTTTAAAAAAATCTTCCATTTCTCTTTGTAAAATTTCACGTTCACGCAAACCACTAACATATTCGTCCGTTGAAATTTTAAAAGACCAATCAAGACGTTTTAAAATATCTTCCCCATAACCTTTTGGATTTTTTTCAAAAAAGGACCTATGAAATTCTGAAAACTCTGCTCCAGCTATCTTTGGAAAAATATTCATTACTTTATCAAAATGAGGGAAAGGGATCTCCTCAACAATTCCTCCTAGGCTTTCAAAAACCAAACATGCACTTTGAAAATTCTCTCGAATAGAAGAATCTACATCGCAATGATTATAAAAATCTGGGCAGATAACAATCCTTTTTCCCTTGATTCCTTGATCAATAGTTAAAGAATATTTTGGAACAGGAATATCTCTAGATTTAGAATCCTCTGAATCATACCCTGCCATACTTTCAAGAATTATTGCTATATCTTCTGTACTTCTTGCCATCGGTCCCACATGGTCAAAGCTTAAAACGTTTGGACAAACTCCTGACAAGCTTACTCTTCCATGAGTAGGTTTAAGACCTACAACACCACAAAAACCTGCAGGAGTTCTTATCGAACCTCCTGTGTCACTTCCCAAAGAAAAAGCGGTCAAATACGAAGCTACTGCAGCCGCAGAACCACCACTAGAACCCCCTACTATCCTCTCAGTATTCCATGGATTTTTAGTGGTACCATAAAATGGATTGATAGTGGTCGAACCTCCGGCAAACTCATGAGTATTCACTTTTCCCAACATAACAGCGCCAGCATCGTAAAGAGAAGTTATTACAAATGCATCCTTATCAGGGTAATGATCTTTGTGAAAATTCGAACCATTTGTAGTAAGAATATCCTTAGTATTAATTATATCTTTCGCTGCAAAAGGGATACCGTGTAAAGATCCCCGGAGATTTCCTGAACTTATTTCCTTCTCAGCCTTTTTCGCTTTTTTTAACGCCTCTTTTGCTGTAACGGTCACGTATATGTTTAATTTATTATCTATTTTCTCAATTTGTGTTAAAAAAGACTGCGTGAGGTCCAAAGGAGAAATTTCATTTTCTCGAATGAGAGAAGACAAATCAGCTATCGATTTAAAACAAAGTTGCCCATCTTCTTGAGAATTAGAAGAATTACAAAATTTTGAATCTCCCGATTGATTTTCAGCTACTTCTTTATGGATACGAATTTCTGGCACATGTAATTTCCTCGCAATCCATCCTTTTTTAACAAAACCGTCTTTCTGCAAGAAATCGTAATATAAATTTAGACCTTCTTCCTCTTTTTCTCCAACATCGTATAAAATGCAATTTGTTAAATAATTATGAATCTCCTCTTCTTTTATAAATGAATTCTCTCTCGCAAGAACAGAAATAATTTCGTCTAGATTCTTAATTCCTTCTTCTTTTGATTTAATTAATTCACTCGCTATACCAGAATTTCCTTTACCTTCAGGAAAAACCCAAACTGCATACACAAAAGGAAGATTTGTAAATGCCGTCCATTCATCTCCTAAGTCCACCACATAAAAATCTCCTGGAGGCTCTCTTAATGCATTGTCCCCAATTAAGAGAAATGCATCTAATTCTTTATCTTCCTTTGGAGGGATTTTTGGATTTACAGAAACGAACTTTGGTTCTACTCCCCATCTGTGTTTCAGCAGAACTCGTAACATATTACTAGCAGAAAGAGACCACGAATCAAGGCCTACCACCTGCAATGTATCTGCCGGTTTTCTACAATAAAGGCGTATGCTCTCTACTGGACCATTACTTACAATACCGATTTTAGGCACAAATCTGGAATTTTTTAATCCAAACATGGAAAAAGAAGAGACCAATGCACCATCTAATTTATTATCTTTTAAAAGTGTAGCTAGCTCACTAGGAGGGAAACTAACAATCTGAATTTTTTCATTATTTTCTAGATTGTATGTAAGAGGTCTTGCATTAATGAAGGGAACTGTTCCGAGTTTTAAGCATGAACTGCCCATTTCTCTCCTTCGCGAATCACCTCGTTATAGAGGGTATCTCTTTCTACTGGCTCTCTACCAACTTCTCTGATAATATTTCGTATATAGTCAACCGTCAATTCTGATGGTGTCTGAGCTCCTGCCATATGATAAATTTTCTCTTGAACAACGGTTCCATCTAAATCGTTTACCCCATATTGCTGACTTAATTGCGCGATAGGAAGACCAACCATTATCCAATAAGCCTTAATATGAGGAATGTTATCCAACAAAAGTCTGCTAACAGCATAATTTTTTAAGTCTAAAATTCCTCCGGATGGACGAACATCATTCATTTGAGTATTTTCTGGGTGAAAAGACAATGGAATAAAGGTAGTAAAACCATTTGTCTCATCCTGTAAATCTCGAAGTTGTAAAATATGATCCACTCTGTCGGCATCGGTCTCTATATGTCCATATAACATAGTACAAGTACTTGATAAACCCATATTGTGAGCGATGCGGTGCACTTCCAACCAATCCTCTGCAGACTGTTTCCCCTTACAAATTTCAGATCTTGTTGGCTCTGCAAAGATTTCGGCACCTCCCCCTGTAAGAGAGCCAAGTCCTGCTCGAACTAGTGTTTCCAAGGTTTCTTCTATACTCATCTTTGCAATATGATCCGCGATCCAACGTATTTCAGTAGCAGTAAAACATTTTAGATGTAGATGGGGATGAATTTCCTTGATCCCGTGAATCATTTCAAGATAATAATCAAATGGCAGATCAGGATGGAGTCCTCCTACCATATGAAATTCGGTGCGGCCTTTTCCAAGTTTTTCTGCCTGTTTAAAGATTTCTTCTAATGAGTACGCGTATGCATCTTGCTGTCCTTCTTTTTTTCCAAATGCACAGAATTTACAGGCTTTCCACAAGACACAAACATTTGAATAATTAATATGGCTATTCACATTGTAAAAAGTTCGGTTACCATGAAGTCGTTCACGAACCTTGTTCGCTAAATATCCAATCGCATTAATATCATTTGAAGCATATAAAATTTGACCATCTTCAAAAGACAATCTATCTCCAGCATTAACCTTCTCCAAAACTTCGGACAGAGAAGTATCACGTAGATATTTTTCATAATATTGATTGTTCAATTTTTACCTACCTCACAAATATCAAGGTCCGGGTACATAATTAGGACCATTATTTTCTTTTCTCTCTCTTCTTTTCGCTCTGACCTTTTTCTTCGAAGAAAATGTCTTTAAACGGTCCATATTTTCTTCTCCATCATTTCTGGTCCCAGCTTCGTAAACGTTACTCTTTTCAAAACTCATCTGACCAAAAATTCGCTTAAGATTCCTCTCAACAGGACTATCAGGAACATTTTCGCTATCTTCTTTTCCTAAGCTCTCTTTTTTCAAAACCCATTCCTTAAAAAAGAAAAAATAAAGTGAGTAAAACTATCAACTAACAACATTATCTTCACTCTTCGAATATAAGCAACTTCATTTCTTGAAATTTTCCCGAGTATCTAGAAATTTTTTATCTTTTTTTATACAAACTGTCAAAAGTTGAGACTATTCAAC
>DFQF01000035.1:72143-73051 GCA_002377645.1 Nitrospinaceae bacterium UBA3496
TTCATTAGACCAATTATATCCAATTTTCCCGGCTTTAAAACTTCATCAGCTAGCCAGTTCCTTATTGTTTCAAGAGATTTCATATAGACACCATAGTAATTAGGTCCGCCACCCCTTACAGGAGATCTTAAAAAAACGCTGTGAAAAGATGCAGATTTTGTATACATAGGTCCTGTTTTCGATGAAAAAAAGTTATCAATAGGCGCTCCTTCTTCTGGAGCAATAGAAACCACGCGGCCAAGATAATCAACAAGACGCATACAAAGTTTTTTCATATCTTTTCCAACAAAATCACAAGTAACTCTTGGTAATTTTCCATTATTTATGGATAAAACTTTTTCATATACCTCATCAAGTGATAAAGCAGAATATAAAACAATTTTGTCAGGTTCTACTCCGAGTTCTTCAAGATAAACCGCACTCTCCTCGCTTCCCGCTGTAACTATTAAAGGATCTGCCTGAAAGAATCGAAGCATTTGCACAGCCATACTACCCACTCCTCCAGAACCTCCTGCAACAAATACAGATTCATTTTTTGCCACTTTTGATTTTATCGAAACTGCTTCATACGCAGTTAATGATACCAAAGGTATTGAAGCAGCTTCTTCGAAAGATAAATTACTAGGTTTTTTCGCTACAAACTCATGAGGAACACAAACAAATTCTGCGTAACCGTTTCCACCGCTATCACCAAAGCGAGGAAGATAAGCCATCACTTCATCACCAGGCAAAAAACGATCTACATTCTCACCAACTTCTTCGACAATGCCAGCAGTATCTCTCCCTAAAATAATAGGAACTGCACCTTCGTTTCCTCCCAAACGTGCTTTATAATCTGTGGGATTGACAGAAACAGCTTTGGCCTTGATCTTAACTTCACTAGGAGTAGGACTAGGTTCAGGCCATTC
>DFQF01000094.1 GCA_002377645.1 Nitrospinaceae bacterium UBA3496
TGCTAATAGATTATCATCTGTTTTTACTAAAACATCTCCGGGTGTTCCATCACCAAAACCTATAAGATGAACGTGACAATCAACTAAACCTGGCAATATAGTTCCACTTAATTCTATTTTTTCAGAATTTTCGAATAATGGATGAGAAGATATTTTATCAGGACTATCAATCGCAACTATAATTTCGTTTTCTACCAGTATTGAGATTTTTTTTTCAATAACAGAACCCTTAACTGTATCAATCATTCTGTTTCCTGAAAAAACCTTTACACTCATTTCTTACATCCTTTAAATATTGATTCTGTTAGCCTTGTTGGTACTATATACCATCCATCGTTTTTTTCAAGCATTAAAGGTTGATTTCCAAATTCAACATTCCATTCCAAAGTGTTAGAGTCAATTAAATTAAAAGTATCTTTTTCTAAACCAACAGCGCCTTCTGATCCAAGCACATGGATTATTTCTGATGGCAAGGGGAATAATTCAAAAGGGTCTTCTGTAGGTTCAGAAATTTGAATTAATAGTTCTACTGCACTTAGTTGAGATCTAATTGTTTTTTCAAAAAGTTCATCATCACAAGTTTTATCAACATATCCATCCGCAAGATGATTCTTAATCCAAATATAAAAATTAATAGTCTCACTTACAAAAATTTCAGACCTAATTGTAAGATCACTGGTTGAATTTACATTTCGTCTTGCTTCTAATATTTCTGTTCTTAATTCAGATCTCCAATCTTGTAATTGGGAGTAGTCTTCTTCCTGAGAACAAGCAATTATTACAATTAATAAAATAGATAATATAGAAGTAAATTTTTTAAGCATTTTTTATATAAGACCTGAAAGTTTTATATTTTCTGCATTATGACAACTAAATGTTCTGCCTGATTTATCAATAGTCAGACTAGGGTTAGTTTTTTTACATTCATCTGTAGCATAAGAACATCTTGGGTGGAAATAACAACCACTAGGAGGATTTGAGGGATTTGGAATTTCACCAATCAAAGTTTTATGGTTCTTAACTACATCAGGATCGGCTTGAGGTACAGCAGAAATCAATGCTTCTGTATATGGATGCTTTGGTGAAGAGAAGATTTCTTCAGGGGTTCCTGTCTCTACCATTCTTCCTAAATACATAACATTTATCTCATCACTAATTTGTCTAACAATACTGAGGTCGTGTGAAACAAAAAGATAAGACAATCCAAACTCATCTTGAAGATCCATTAGTAAATTAATTACCTGAGCCTGAACAGAAACATCTAATCCTGAAACTGGCTCATCACAAACAATTAATGAAGGATTCAAAGCAAGAGCCCTAGCTATACCAATTCTCTGTCTCTGTCCTCCACTAAAAGCATGAGGGTACCTAATCATATATTCTGATCTAAGGCCTACTTTTTCTAAGAGCTCTTCTACTCTATCTTGTCTTTCAGTTTTGTTTTTTACCCCGTTTAATAATAGTGGTTCACTTACTATTTCAAATAAGTTCATTCGTGGATTTAGAGATGAAAATGGATCTTGAAAAATCATTTGCATTTCTTTTCTTAATGGTCTTAGTTCATTCTCACCTAAAACTGCTAAATTATGCGATCCATCATCATTATGTAAATAAATATCCCCTTCTGTAGGATTTATAGCTCTTAGGATACACTTAGAAATAGTTGTTTTTCCACATCCAGACTCTCCAACCAAACCAATTGTTTTTCCTCTTGGGATTACAAACGAAACATCATCAACCGCTTTAACAACACCAGTTACTTTTCTCATTATCCCTGATGTAAGTGGATAATACTTTTTAAGGTTTTTTATTTCTATTATATTTTCACTTAATGTTTTTGTTGATGACATGAATACCTACTTGTTATATAGATGACAATTGACTAAATGTCCTTCTTCTATTTTTTCTTGTTCTGGGAAGACTTTATCACAAGTTCCCTCTATAAAATCTTTACATCTTGGGTTGAAAGGGCATCCGTTAGGCCTTGCTTGAGGATGAGGGATAGATCCTTCCAAGATTGGAAGTCTTTCTCTATGTCCTGTAGCCAATGAAGGTATTGAGCTCAAAAGAGCTTGAGTATAAGGATGCTTTGGGGTTTTAAATACCTGTCGAATTGAACCACTCTCGATAACTTTTCCTAAATACATAACATTTACTTCATCTGCTAGCTCAGCAATAACTCCTAAATCATGAGTAATCATAATAATTGACATTCCATTTTTTTCTTGAAGCTCATTTAGAAGATCAAGTGTTTGGGCTTGAGTTGTTACATCTAGAGCTGTTGTTGGTTCGTCAGCTATAAGAATATCTGGATTGGTGCATAATGCCATTGCGATCATAGCTCTTTGTCTTTGTCCACCACTTAATTCGAATGCATATTGTTTTAGTCTTTGCTTTGGGTTACTCATTCCAACCCTTACTAACCAATCTTCAGCTAATTCCATTGCTTCTTCCTTGGTGTGATCCAGATGGAGAGTTATAGCCTCTGTAATTTGATTTCCAATTGTATGGATTGGACTAAAAGAAGTCATAGGTTCCTGAAAAATCATTGAAATTCTTCCACCTCTTACTTTTTTTAGTTCTGTGTTGTTTAATGTTGCTATATCTTGAGGATTTTCATGATCTTTATCATATAGCGTCATAGTTCCATCCAAGATTTTACCAGGATTATCAATAAGCCTAAGTATAGATTTTGTAGTTATACTTTTTCCACAACCACTTTCTCCTACAATTCCTAGAGTT
>DFQF01000024.1:0-8508 GCA_002377645.1 Nitrospinaceae bacterium UBA3496
TAAATAGGAACAGCAACAGCATTGGTAGTCGGATCACTTCTATGTCCAGCGTGTAAAACAATTGTTTCATTATTTTTTGATTCAAAAGTCATTTTTATATTCTCCTATAATGAGAATCAAAATAATAAAGGACGCAACACGCCCTAGTCGTATAAAAGATTCAAGTTAAAATAATAAGGAGGATGTAACATAACAAATAACGTTAGTCAAACAAAGAATTAATGAACAAC
Organism: Nitrospinaceae bacterium UBA3496; assembly: GCA_002377645.1. Lineage (GTDB taxonomy): Bacteria > UBA8248 > UBA8248 > UBA8248 > UBA8248 > UBA3496. Next base: position 231 of record DFQF01000024.1, read on the forward strand.
AAAGGAAAAGATTTTCTTAGAATAGTTATTTAGACATCAACCATTCTATCCAACCCATTGCAGGAATTTCTTCTGGAACAATTAAAGAGGTAGAAGCAATAAGATTGCCATTCATCATTACATTCAAAACGCCAATTTTCTGCCCTCTCTTTAAAGGTGCTTTTAAAGATTTAGGCAAAACGAACTGAGTCTTAAATTCCTTCAATCTAATTCTTTTAATAACAAGAGAAATTGGCTCTGAAGTGACTGCTCTTATTTTATCCTTTCTCCCCCATGAGACTGGAATTGCTTCACCAACTGATTGATGTTTCACAAACAAACTATGCTTTTTATAAACTCTAAAACCTCCAAGTAAGAGTTTCTTTGTCTCTCTGTCTCTTGCCTTTTTGTTAGAAGCTCCAAAAACTACAGAAATTAATCTCATCGACCCTCTTCTAGCAGTCGCACATAGATTGTAGCCGGACTTCGTATAATATCCAGTTTTTAAACCATCTAACCCTTTGAATGTTTTTAATAATTTCCGATTTGTATTGTAAAGAACAAATTTCCCATCCCTGAACGAATCTATTTGCCTCTTAGAAAAATTAAGAACTTCTGAAAACTTAACTAATTCCCGAGCCAAAATAGCCGTATCAAAAGCAGTTGTATAATCCTCTTCTCTTAAAGAATTTTTTGGAGGAAGACCATGAACACTTGAGAATTTCGTATTATGCATTCCCAGCGATTTTGCTCTTTCGTTCATCAACTTGACCATTTCTTTTTCATCACCTGCTATGTGTTCAGCTATTGCATGAGCAGAATCATTTGCAGAAGAGATAGCAACTGTTTTTATCAGTTCTCTCAGTGTAAAAACTTCTCCTTCTTTGAGATATACTTGACTGCCACCTATCCTACTTGCATCAAGACTTATATGTACTTTTTCATCAAATGAAAAAGTACCTTTTCTTTCTGCTTCGTAAGCCAAAAGAAGTAACATCATTTTCACAATAGACGCAGGGATCATCTTCTCGTTAGATTTAAACTCATTGAGAACTTTGCCAGTTTCCGCCTCGACTAAGATAGCGGCTTTATATTTTTTTAGATTATCGATTTTAGTTTCTGAAAAAGCAAAATTGGTGAATTCAGAAATAAAAACGAAAGATAAAATTAGAATATTAAAAACTCGAAAAAACTTTTTTTTAAAAATTTTCAAACCTCAAAACCTAAATTTTAATTTTTTCAGGAAAAAAATTCTTCATGTATATAAGAGAATTCTTGAAAATCTTAACTCTTGATTCTGAAATAATTATGAATAAAATTAAAAGATAAAAATTAATTTTCGTTTATCTCTTTTTTAAAGACCCTCCATACCCTTCAGAAACCAGAGCATCTATCATTTTTCTTGCATTAACTTTTTTTTCATTGAATTCGACAATTGCTTCTTTAAGTTGAAAAGATACACGTGCCTTTTTCACTCCATCGAGTTCTTCCAGAACTCTTTTAACCCTTACAGGTCACGATGAAGGTCAGGTCATACCAGTAATATTTAAAATGATTTCAGCTGCAAAAAGAGAAACACTCATTGCCAAAGTAACAAAAATAAAAGTGAGATAAAACGAAATTCTCTTCATCATCTATTAGGCTATCCTTTCAAATTAGAATGTAAAACTTATAACTAAGTGGTTTCCAATCCAAATTACATCAAACTTCTTAAGTTATCAATCCCACGTTTCGCAGCTGTTTCGAAATCAGGATCCATTTTTATTTGCAAAGACAAATAACCCTTGTAATCAATTACCTGCAAAGCACTTATTAAATCACGCCAAGGAATATGACCAGCACCAGGATACATTCTATTACTATCTGCAATATGTAGAATCCCAAGATGATCTTTACAATCGAAAATACTTGCAGCAAACGAAGTATCTTCAACATTCATGTGGAAAGTATCCAGCATAATCCCAATACCAGGACTATTTATTTCTTGAATAAATTGTATTCCATCTTGTGTAGTAAAACCAAAATTAACACTAAACCTATGTTGAGGCTCAAATAAAACTCTAGTCCCTTTACTTGCAGCATAATCTGAGGATTCTTTAAAAGCATCATGCATCCACTTTAATGATTCTTCACGCTCTTCACCATCACTTAGCATGCCTCTAAATGACCCTATAATTACTTCTACACCATAAAAAGAAGCAGCATCTAAACATCCTTTTAGTCGTTTCATCGCTACTTTTCGTATATTTTTATCAGGATGACAAAGCCATACTTTATCTTGGAAACCAATTCCTGCAGTATGAACAGCGGCTACTTCCATCCCACGACTCTCTGCTTGTTTTTGAATTAAATTTAAATCCAGTTCATCTGGTTTGCGCATTGAAACCTCTACGCCATCGTATCCCAGTTTGGCTAGCACATCTAAATTTTCTTCAAAATTACCTTGTATAGCTGGAAGTCGCGGGGTATTAACTTCACTACTTGCTACCTGAAAGCTGATTTTCATTTTAAAATCTCTCCTATTTACAAAAATTTACTGAGGAAACATAAATAAGATATAATTCATAACTGTAATACATAAAATAATACGAGTTCAAGGTGCGATTATGTCAAACAATTTTGAAATTGAACAACAAATCGAACAAAAACTTTCTATCACACCAAAAATGATACAAAGAATTAGTATTCTATCATCTACAAGCACAGAAATTGGAGAAATGATTACAAATGAGCTAGAAAATAATCCTGCTCTAGAAGAAAACAGTACCGAAAACGAAGAATTTAAAACTGAAAATTATGAAATTGAATACAAAGAAAATTATCGGGAAAAAATTATTGCAAAAAAAATTAATTTTTATGAATTCCTTGAAAATCAAATTGGGGAATTGAAGGTATCCAGTGAACAAAAAACAATACTTATAGAACTAATTTATAATCTTAATCAGAATGGCTATTTCCCAACAGATTTTAATTTAAAAGAAATAGCAAAAGAAAAAAAAATATCTGTTGAATATTTAGTAGATGCAATAAAAATTTTACAAAATCTAGAACCCTCTGGGATCGCTGCAAGAAATATAACCGAATGTTTAAATATTCAAATAGAACGCTTGCAAAATGATCTTTATCCTAAGAAAACCATTCTCCTTGCAAAAAAACTCATAAAGAACAACTTGGAAAAATTAAAAAGAAGATCATTAAAGTCTATGTCTAAAGAATTTCGGGTATCAATAGAAGAAATTGAAAAATCTATTGAACTAATTAAGAAACTGAAAATAAATCCTGCTGAGGACTTTGTAGAATATAAAGAGGAATTGAAAATTCCAGATATTTTGATTTCTATCAAAAATGAAAAAATGAATGTTAAATTAAATGAAGAAAAATTTAAGTCCGATGGGATAAAACCTCTAATTTGCAATCAAGAATATGTTGAAATATCGAAAGACCTAGGAAAATTAAACCTTAAAGACCAAAAACATATTAAAGAAAAATTAGGACAAGCTAAGGATTTCATTGAAAGCGTTAAAAATTGGAAAGATACTCTTTTAAGAGTAGGAACTGTAATCGCAAAAAATCAAAACAATTTTTTTGAAAATGGTATCCAAGAGATAAAACCCTTGAAATTGGAAGATATTTCACATGAAACAGGGCTACATATTTCTACAATTAGCAGAACAATCAATGGAAAATTTTTAGAAACACCTTCAAAAGAAGTACTCTCTCTTAGATTTTTTTTCCATAATTCGATCCCAAATCTAAGTGGAGAAGAAATTTCAACACGTTATATACAAAATATAATTCGTGAATTGATTAATAAAGAAGATAAGACAAAACCTCTTAGTGATCAGAAAATATCTTTACTTCTTCTAGAAATGGGCATTCCTATTTCTAGAAGGACTGTATCTAAATATAGAGAAAATTTAAAAATACTGTCTTCAATAAAAAGAAATGAAAAAAATTATTAAATTTCTTAAAAATAAAATATAATCTTTAATTAATAACTAAAAAATTCGGTTCTTGGCTTAGAGTTTTTCGCAAAAAAAAGGGGGAGGTGTTCGATGATCATAGAACGAGACTTACAAATTAAAATGGACGATGGATTAGTACTGCGTTGTGACGTTTATAGACCAGATACTAAGAAAAAGGTTCCTATCGTAATGGCAGGTGGTCCATACGGTAAAGGAGTCAAATACCAAGAACATTATAAACCACTATGGGATTCACTAGTTAAAATGCACCCGAATATCTTAGATGGATCAAAACACCGTTGGTTGACCTGGGAAACCGTAGATCCTGAGATTTGGGTTCCCTGGGGATATGCATGCGTGAGATTTGACTCAAGAGGAGCAGGCCGTTCTCCTGGTTATCTTGATATTTTCTCTCCTAGAGAAACAAAAGATTACGCAAATGCAATAGAATGGGCTGGGCGTCAGAGATGGTCAAACGGGAAAGTAGGCCTCAATGGCGTCAGTTATTATGCAATTAATCAATGGCAAGTTGCCGCACTACAACCTAAACATTTGACTGCAATGATTCCATGGGAAGGAGCTGCAGATCACTACAGAGATTGGGCACGTCACGGAGGGATCTTATCCAATAAATTTATGGAGATTTGGTACCCAAGACAAGTAGAAGCGGTTCAACATGGAAACCCAAAGGGTCCAAGAGATCATTGGATGAAAACAAGAGCAACTGGCCCAGCAAACCTATCTGAAGAAAAATTAAAAGAAAACCGAGCAGATACACTTGAGAATTTTCTCGTACGTGAGATGAATGATGACTGGTACGAATCACGTTCACCAGATTGGTCTAAAGTAACAGTTCCATTCCTAAGCGCTGCAAGTTGGGCTGGTTTTGGTCTTCATCCTCGTGGTAATTTTGAAGCTTTCACACAAGCGGCATCAAAAGAAAAATGGCTGGAATGTCATCCAGGACGACACGAAGAATGGTTTTATCTAGAGTATGGCATGCAATTACAAAAACGTTTTTTTGACTATTACCTGATGGGCAAAAAGAATGGCTGGAAAAAAGAACCGAAAGTATGGATAAATCTTCGGAAACCATTTACGCAAGAAGTTACCTTACGTAAAGAAAGTAGCTGGCCATTGAAAAGCACAAAGTGGACAAAATTATTTTTAAACGTTGGAGGAAAAGGAAAACTTGAATGGACTGCTCCTAAATCAAATCGATCAAAAACATTTCGCGCGAAAACACGTGGAATAACCATTTTATCTCCACCTTTAAAAGAAGAAACAGAAATAACTGGACCATTAGCTGCTAAGCTATATATTTCTTCATCTACTAAAGATGCAGATCTCTTTGTTACTATGCAAGCTTTCTCACCTAAAGGAAAAGAAGTTTACTTTCAAGGAACAGTCGATCCTAAAACACCTCTTGCTCAGGGTTGTCTTCGTGCATCACACCGTAAACTCGATCAAAAAAATTCTACCCCTTGGCGTCCTTATCATACGCATGATGATAAACAACCGTTGAGCCCAGAGAAAATTTACGAACTAGATATAGAAATTTGGCCTCAATGTATCGTTTTGCCGAAGGGATTTCGTATTGCTTTAAATATTTCAGGACAAGACTTTGATCGACCAGGTCGTGCTGTAGGAGATTATGTTCTATCTCGTGGATGTGGACCATTTCTTCATGACCATCCTATCGACCGTTCTAATGAGGTTTTCAATGGGAGGACAACTCTTTATTCTGGCCCGAAACAATCCGGTTATTTGTTACTTCCAATTATTCCAAATAAAAAAAGTAAAGTGAAAAAAAAGTGAGCTTAACGTGAAAATGACGACTTTCAACTAAATGTCAGTCGTCATTTTTTGGAGGATTCTAAAATTATTACAAGCGTTCAGAATACACATTTACTGGATATGTCACCACGTTTTCTTAACGGCGTGTTGGAAATACCCGTCTACCATATGCGAGGAGGCACTACGACGGGTGTCGTTCTTTTAGCAGATCATTTACCAAGCGATCTCAAACTACAGGAAGAAATTCTAAAACGTATTATGGGCGTCCCAATAAAAGGAAATTTGGATTTTAACACTCAAATCTCTGGGCTTGGGCGTGGAATTCCACAAAGTTGTAAGGTTTTTATTGTAAAATCGTCAGAACGAGACGACGCAGATATCGACAGCACGCTCGCTCAACTTGCGCCAACAAAAGCAGTAATTGATTGGAGTGTTAACTGTGGAAACATGTCGGCAGCACTGCCAATCTTTGCAGAAGAAATGGGTTTGATATCGCTGAAAACAGGCCGATCAAAAATCCGTATTCATAATACTAATACTGGTGTAGTTGCACATGCGTTGATTGACATGCCGAAAACAGGTGAACCTATGGATGCCTCAACTGAAATACCTGGTGTGTTGGGTACATGGCCTGGAGTACAATTAGCTCTATTAAATCCAGTCGGATCCAAGACAAGCCAATTGCTCCCCACAGGAAATGTGGTCGACATATTTGACGGCATTGAAGCCTCCTGTTTAGACCTCGCAGTCCCTATGGTCATTATCCGTGCTACTGATCTCAGTAAAACGGCAGCAGAGTCACCCGAAGACTTGGATGCAGATCCAGTTTTCAAGACAAAGTTGCAACGGATTTGGATAGAAGCAGGTATAAAAATGGGTCTCACAGGGACTGATGGGAAGTACTTAACCCCTGAACAATTAGCTGTCAGCGAAACTATTCCAAAAGCCTGTATAATCTCGCCGCCTTCAGAAAAGGAAAAAACTCTCGGTGCCAATATTAGAGTGCGTTACTTCACACCTCAAGGTGCTCATAAGTCACTAGCGGTTACCGGCGGTGCTTGCCTTGCAGCCGGCTGTTTAGTACCAGGCACTGTAGCCCAAGAAATTGCTGAAAACATCTCGGTACTCGGTCAAGACTTAGCGGAACATGAGGTTAAAATGGCAAATCCGGCAGGTATTCTAAAAGCAACCATCGAAGGCAAGCAGGACGAAAATGATAATATATCGATGCCTAGTGCCGCATACGAACGATCTACACAAATATTACTGCGGGGACATACGCCCATTTACAATGCTTCAGATGCACTTAAATCTTTCTATATAAAGCGCTTTCAATAGGACCGACAACAAGTATATTAGCCGCTGACTTTTATGAAATTCTTAATTAAATTAAATACCAAAAAATAGTTTTGGAAATTTTTTTAAATTGGTGGGCAGCGTGGGAATCGAACCCACAACCTACGGATTAAGAGTCCGTTGCTCTGCCTGGTTGAGCTAGCTGCCCAGATTCTTGGATATAAAAAGTTGGATTTACACTGTTTTTAAACTAATGGATTCTTTCATAGCGCTGAACTCATCTTCAAAAAAGAATTTTTGTTCACCAAAGGCAGGAGTTAAATCATTTAACCACTTCGCATTTTCATCATACTTAGCGAAGAAAGGTTTTTGGACCCAATCAGGATTTCTTCCCTGAATGAATCTCAACACAAAAACTTTTTCCCCATTAATATTAGAAACACCTTGAACTTCGATCTTTCCTGGTTCACTACTCATACTTGGCCCACGAACAGTTCTTCCTAATCCAGAAACCTGCATCAATGCTTTTCTATATATCTCGTAAGCTTTTACAAGAGGAATTTCAAAATAACATCGAGCACCAGTATCTCTTTCAACAAACATGTAATAAGGAATAATTCCAAGCTTTACCTGAGTAGTCCAAGTTTGTGCCCAAATATCTTCATGATCGTTTATATGAGCTAGAACAGGTCCTTGACTTCGAATAATTGTTCCAGTCTCCTGAACTCGATTTATCGCTTTTCGGGCGATTTCTGTTTGCATTTCATGCCAGTGATTGTAGTGAGCCATAAGGGCGACATGTTTTCCTGATTTTACTAAACGTTCTAAAAGACGAATCAAATCATCAGAATCCTTGTCACTAACAAAACGTTGCGGCCAGAAAGTCAAAGACTTTGTTCCTATTCTAATAGTTTGAACATGTTCTAAACGAGGATCCTCAGCCAACGGTTGAAGATATTCTTCAAGATTCTTGGTTTTCATAACCATCGGATCACCACCAGTGATTAACAAATCGGTAACACCGGTATTCTGAGACAAATATTCATGTAGATTTTTAGCTTCATGAGAAGCAAACTTTAACTCTTTGTCACCAACAAACTGTGCCCATCGGAAACAAAATGTGCAATAGGAATGGCACGTTTGACCTTGACTTGGAAAAAATAAAACCGTTTCCTTATACTTATGTTGCATTCCCTGCAAAATTTCTCCATCAAGGGCTGGAACATTTAGTTCCATTTGAC
>DFQF01000024.1:8813-9202 GCA_002377645.1 Nitrospinaceae bacterium UBA3496
TTCCATTTGACCTGCAGGGTGAGGGTTCAAATCGCCACGAACTTTTTTAATGGCCTCATTTAGAACGGGAGCAGGTGATTCCTTGGATATCAGCGTTGCAATCTCATCAAAATGTTCGGACGATAGCATTCCAATTTGAGGAAAAGTCAGCTGAAAAATAGGATCATCGGGTACTTTACTCCAATCAATGAGATTGTTAATCACATATTCGTTCACTCTGAAAGGAAGAACTGAAGATACAACCTTCATTGCAAAACGAATATCTCTAGACAAAGATTGAATTTGAGGAATCTTATCTATCTGTCGATTCGTAAAGACTTTGAAAGCCTCCCCTCCATTTTGAGTAGGAACTAAAACGTCAGTTTTGTATGTCTCCGACAATTTCTCTA
>DFQF01000023.1 GCA_002377645.1 Nitrospinaceae bacterium UBA3496
AGCAGATATCAAACCAATTCCTTGAGCAGCTCCAGAAATAAATGCAATTTTTCCTGCTAAATCCAACATATACTCCATAAAATGGAATAAAAAGAAAAGAACCAACTCCACGCCTATCGCACCTCAAACACATAAGGATTACAATCGGGTTGTAAATCAGTTTTTTTATTGTATAATGCATTAGGTCATACAAATAATACATATAAATCCAAAAAAGTGAAATGCTAGGAAGATAAGAAGTTCAACATAATATGTTCATTTTTCACTTTGAAGGAATTCTTTTTCAAAATATCACAAAACTGGAGGAGAAACATGGAAAAAAAATGGACGAATATATATCTTGAAAAGAAGAACGTAGATATTACTGGATCATGTGACCTTCATATACACTCTGGACCGGATTGTGTAGAACGCTGGGGAGACACTATAGATATTGCTAGAGTTGCGGTCGAAATGGGGATGAGAGCAATTGTATTCAAAGATCATTTCAGACCCACTACACACAAAGCCATTTTAACAAATAGAGCTGTTCCAGATATTGACTGTTTTAGTTTACATGCATGTAATCATCCCCAAGGAGGAATTAACTACCGCTGTGTAATGATGTCAGTTGGGGAAGGAGTTAAGGTTATACAAATGCCAACGATGGATTCGCTTCACCAACATAGCAAACCCAAACAAGGACATCTATTTACTCATTTTAAGTTTGGCCAAAAAGTGGAGCCCATAAGTATTTACAACCCTGGCACTAAACAGTTAACGGATGATCTCCATAAAATTATAGAAGCTGTAATAAAATACGATCTAATTCTTTCAAATGGACATCTATCCCCAGAAGAAACATTCAATTTATTTAAAGCTGCAAAAAAGAAGAGTAAAAAAGTTAAGTTAATGGTTGAACACCCTAACGGAAATGCTGCATTTACCCATGATTGGGTCAAAAAGATAGCGGCGCAGGGTGCTTTGCATAATATTTCATACAATGCCTGCAATCCACTTTTCGCTGGAAAACATCCTAGAGAAGCTGCGGAAATGATCAAAGCAGTAGGACCCCAACACTGTACATTAATTACGGATGGAGGAAATCACACTAGTCCACCACCTGCAATTGGAATGGAAGTTTTTGCTAATATGATGAATTTTTGTGGTATTTCTAAAAAAGATATCGACACTATGATCAAGAAAAATCCTGCAAAGATTTTAGGACTCAAATAAATTACAACAAGCCTCTTTCTTCTTCAAAAGAAAGAGGCTTGTTGTCTTAAAAAATCAGATCATTAATCTTCCACCATTTACACTAATAGTTTGCCCAGTCAAATAAGAAGATTCAGGAGCAGCAAGAAACAAAACCCAATTCGCTATTTCTTCTACTGTTGAGAGACGCCTAAATAAAGTTCTTTCAGCCATTTGTTTTCTTTGATCTTCACTTCTGACTCTAACAAGTCTTTCGGTTTCTGTCGTGGATGGGGCCAAAGTATTCACTGCAACATTATAGTCAGCTAATTCGGCAGCTAGTACACGTCCAAGAGCATTTACACCTGCTTTTGCAGCAATATATGGCGGAGAGGAGGCAGATTTTACAATCGTAAGACTACCTATTGAACTTATATTCACAATTCTGCCACTTTTTTGTGATTGAAAAACAGGAATAATTTGTTTTGAACACAGGAAAACACTTCTTAAGTTCCTAGAGATAATTTTTTCCCATTCGTCTAAAGATGTTTTTAAGACCGACTGCTGATTTTCCCAACCTCCTGCGTTATTCACCAAAACATCTATATTACCTGCATGAAAAACAATCTTATCAAAGATTTCTTTGACTTCATCTTCTTTCGTGACATCACATCGAAAAAAAGAAACTTTAAAATTTTCAGAGCAAAGCTCAGACTCAAGTTTTCCACCCTTCTGAGCATTAAGTCCCAAAAAAAACACCTCAGCACCAGATTTCAAAAAAGCTCTAACAATTCCTTCACCAATTCCACGCGTACCACCTGTAACAATAATTTTCTTGCCGTTGAAATTAAATCTAGTCATTGCCAAAATAGTTTTCTTCCATAAAATTCAATCAATCACTGGAACCTCAAATACATTTACAGTAAATGCAATCGAAGTATATAAACCAATTAAACCCACAAACTCTACTAATCCTTTTTCACCTAAAAAATTTAAAGCTTTATTATATATTTCATCCGAAACAAATTTATTTTCTCGTAACTGAACACAAAAATCATAAATTGTTTCGTCATTAGGATCCTTAAACTGTGGCCTTTCACCTTTCTCTAAAGCATCTATTAGGTCTTGCTCAACACCATTTTTTATAGCCGCAGCATGATGTCTTTTAAATGGATACATCGAATTCCATAAAATTACCGTAAGCAGAATAGCAAATTCTCTCGTTTTCCCAGGTATTTCACTATGATCTCTCATGAATGGAATCATCCACCCAAGACGCTCGTACATCTGCGGACTACGTTGCCATGGTCCTGCAGGTCCATGTACGGTTCCTGTTTGACCAGGCCTTGTTTTTGCGTAAACCTCTCTTTGTTCTTCAGTCATGGTTTCTGTGCTAATTTCTTCTAAACGAGCCATCTTTTCCCCCTAAAAAGAAAAAAGGATAAATTTCTCTACCCATTAATCAAGTTTTTTTAGTATGGCAAAACTTTATTTTCTAGAATTCCAATACCCTCTACCTCTACTTCCATCTTATCTCCTATTTTTACAGGGGATCTTCCTTTTGGTGTTCCAGTCCATACTACATCACCCGGTTGTAAAGTAATAAATGAAGTGACGTGTTGCACAACTTCTAAAGGATTAAAAATCATCATATCGGTATTTCCTTCTTGCACAACCTCTCCATTAACTCTACTTGTAAGAGCTAGATTAGATGTGTCAAGTTCTGTCTCTAGGTGCGGTCCAAGTGGACCAGAAGTATCAAAACCTCTACCACGGGTTACATTATTGTCCTCTCTTATATAGTCCATTGCACCAAGTTCATTGCCACATGTGTAACCAAGTACATAATCTGAAACTTCATCTATCGTTAAATTTTTCGCTTTCTTCTTTATTACAACGCATAGTTCCACTTCCAAATGAGGATCTTTTGCATTAACTGGATATTCAACCCCAGAAAATGGATCGGACAATGTACTTGCAGGTTTAAAAAAGCATTTAGGACAACTTCTCTCAACAGCAACTGTATCTCCATCCGCATTTGTCGCATTTTTAAAATTAACACCGACACAAACCATAATTTTAGGTTCTGCGGGAGCCAACAATTTGACCTCACTTAATGAACAAACTTTTTCACCTTTCTCAAAATTTCCATATACGCTCCCCGTTACAGAGAAAACAGAATCACCTTCTAAGACTCCCCAGCTATTATTTTCTTGAAAACTAAATCTTATTAGTTTCACAATCTGACTCCTTACAAGTTTTGATAGAAATTTAAAATCTAAACGCCAATTTAAAAATGGAAAAAAGACTATTTAATCTAAAGTAAATATAATAAAGTTACATTATACAACAGGAGATGCCTTTATGTCTGAATTTGGATTAAGAAGTTGGATAAATTCGTTAAAAGACAAAGAAAGATTCGAAAAGATAGAAAAAAAAGTAAAACTTCAATGGGAAGTTGCTGCAATTTCTAAAAAGTTTGATGGGCAAAGTGCAGTTTTTTTTCGAAATACTGACGGACCTGATGTGCCTATCATATCAAATATACTCTGTAATAGAGAATGGTATTCGGAAAAACTAGGTTTAAATTCCCGAGATCTCTTGAAAGAATTGATAGAAAAACAACAAAAAAAAATAGAACCCAAATTAGAAACGGATGCTAAATTTTTAGAAAAAACAACTGAGGAAATTAACATTACGGGTACTCTTCCTATTCCAACTTACCATGAATATGATGCAGGGCCATATATAACAGCAGGTGTTTTTTTTGTACATGACCCAGAAACTGGAATAAGGAATGTTTCTATACATCGCATGCAGGTAATAGACAAAAACAAATTTGGACTACTCGTCCTCCCAAGACACTTAAAATCAATTTTAAATCGAAATAAAAAATCATCTTTGAAAGTTGCAGTATCAATTGGGTTAGACCCAATCCTACTTTTAGCAAGTCAATTAGTACTTTCTCCAGACGAAGATGAAATCAATATTGCATGTGCTGTCAGAGGAGAACCGATATCTCTTACCCCTGGACCCTGGTCAGGAATTGCCGTCCCCACTGACTCAGAAATAGTTATTGAAGGAGAAATTCTTCCCGATGAAAAACATGAAGAAGGTCCATTTGGTGAGTTTCCAAAATATTATGGCCCATCGGGCAAAAGAGAAGTTTTAAACATACGTTCTATATCTATGAGAGAAGATGCCATTTATTACTCTGTCCTACCTGCTGGATTTGATCATCTTCTAATGGGTTCTATCCCTCGAGAAGTAGCCTTATTAAATGACTTGAGGAAAAATAACCCATCAGTTCAAGATGTATCATTGCCTCTTTCATCTTCGGGTCGTTTTCACTGTTTTGTACAAATCAAAAAAATCAATGAAGGAGAAGTCAAGAATATACTTATGTCTGCCTTATCTTCTCATTACGATATTAAACATGTAACAGTTGTCGATCATGACATCAACATACATGATTTAAAGGAAATAGATTGGGCTATTGCCACAAGGTTTCAAGCCCATAAAGACCTTTTTGTTATAGATGGAGTTATGGGAAGTAAACTAGATCCATCCGCAAATAATGGCATCACATCCAAAATGGGGTTAGATGCTACTGCACCTCTAGGTTCTCTAGAAAAAGAATTTCGTACAATAAAAATCCCAGGATATATTTCTTCTCAAGAAGAAAAATAATTATTCTAAATATCATCCATTGAATAACACCACGGACACGCTTCTACGTGTGTTCTTTCAAGTGGATCCCAATCTTGATGAGTATTCCAAACCTGTTCCCCAGCAATTTGTGCTTCTTGAGCAACCTTTGACAAATCCACATCAGGAATAACTCCATTATCCATCACTGTTTTACCATCGACAATAACAGTTTGGACATCATCTCCAACTCCACATTCAACCAGACTCTTGATCGGGTCTCTTACCGGACCAAATCTCAAAGTCCCTCTTCCTGTCATATCAATTATCAAGATATCTGCTATTGCACCCGGCTTAAGTCTTCCTAGGTCATCTCGTCCAACTGAAATCGCTCCACCTATAGTAGCTGCACGGAAAACATCGCCCGCACTTGCATAAAAATATGAATTTCCCATTACTTTTCCATGGTATGAAGCATTCCTCATATTCATAATCATATCACGTGGATATGTGTCCGTTCCTATCGAAATATTTACACCAGCCATTTCATATTTCTTCCAATTATCAAGCTTACGACCTCTCCTCATTATATTGATAGGACAATGTGATATAGACGCTCCAGACTCACCCATAAGCTTTAAGTCATTATGTGAAGAATAATTTAAATTCGAATTGTCAGAAATAAAATTCCCATGTCCTATATTTAATGTTGGTCTTAACATATCTAAATCATCCAGAAGTTCGATCGGGGTCTTCATATGCTCCTTAACTACTTCATAAAACTCAATTACACTATACGCAGCGTGAGTTGCCATAGGGAAGCCGAATTCATTTGAAGCATCTCTAGTTAGTTTCAAAACCTCTAAAGAACATGTTTCTACTTCACGGGGAACTAAAATTCCCCGAACTCTATCTTCAACTGTCCCATTATTTTCCTTTATCCAGTTAAGAGCTGTATTGAACCCGTCTAATCCAAGCTGATCATTTCTAACTCTTTTCAATTGTCCCGACTTGTCACCTACCCAACGCCCACAATCATAACCTGGACCCAGATAAGCTCTAGTACCTAATCTTTCCACTTCACCTAGCAATGCTTCTTGTACACGCAATTGACTACCATATTCTATAAAAGTCGTGACTCCATTTCTTAAAAGTTCTGCAACAGTAAAAATGGCATTTAGACGAAAAGCGGATTCACTCTCACTATCACCATGCTTAAGATATCTTGGGTCACCGCTAACTACCTTCCCTTCTTTAGGAACCGATATTTCCAAAAAGGGTTGTCCATAATACATAGGACGTCCAGTATCAGTGATCAATCTATGTGAAGCTCTATGACCAGAGTGTACATGAGTATCAATAAATCCAGGACAAACTAGCTTTCCTGTGGCATTAATGACATCGTCGACTTCTCCGTCGAAGGATTTTCCAACAAAAAGAATCTTATTATCCTCATATACAACAACCCCATCCCTAATTAATTTATGGTCACCCTCATCAAAGGCAACTATCCATGATGCTTCAATCTTTGTTCTCATATATAATCTCCGATCTATAGAATTGAAACTCGAACTATAATTTCATAATGAAAAGCTAATCGACACTACTAAATTTGCAATCCGGAAGAACGTAATATTTCACGTACACGTTCTTTTTGTTGTTCGGATACAAACAACCGTTCTGCAAAATCTTTTCCTTTAGGTTTTGTAGCATCAATACCTACTTTAGTTAGAGTATGATTTTCAGGGTCAGATGTGGGATCTAGAATTGCGCCCATCGCACCAGGTATAAAAAATATATCCTTTTCGGCACGTGTTCGCGTCATAATTGCCCACGCTACATCAGACAAATTAAAAATATCTACATCATCATCAACCACTACTACACATTTACAATAAAACTCCGTTCCCAATGCTGCCATAACTGCTTGCTGAGGTTGCCCCTCTGCTGTTTTTTCCATAGAAACTATTGCCAGAAGTGCTCCTGCGGTTACAGACGGCACGTGAACATTTTTCACATTAGGAAGGTTTCGACGCAAAGAATTTAAAATTTCAGCTTCTCTACTCACACAAGATATTAGAATATGGTCTGCCGACATACCGGAAGCTATGCTATGGAAAATAGCGTCTTTTCTCATCTGTACCTTTTTTACATTAAAAACGTTTTGAGTACTCCTATAAGATGCATACCCAGTAAATTCGCCAAATGGCCCTTCAGGTTCATTAACACCTGCCAAGATCTCACCTTCTAAAACAATTTCTGCGCCAAAGGGAACTTCCAAATTATTAGTAGAACAAGACGAAACTTTATAAGGCTCACCAAACAGACCTCCGATAACTTCATACTTACGAATATTAGGAGGAAAATGGTAAGCCATAGATCCCATATAATGAATAGGATGAATACCGATTGCAATAGCCGCTGGTAAGGACTCTCCTCGAGATTCAGCTTTTTTATGAAAATGATACATTCTTCGTCTAGAATGAAGAGACACCCCAAGTTTATTTTTTCCATTTAACATTAGTCGATGGAAGCCAGTTGTGTCCACACCTGTCTCAGGATCACGTGCAGTAATTTGTCCAGCTGTTATATACGGAGCTGCATCAACTTCGAAATGAAGAGGGATCGGCAAATTATTCAGATCAACATCCTCTCCTTCAAAAAAAACTTCTTCCCAAGGAGGATCATTTTCAACTTTTACAGGCTTGTAATCCTGACAACGATCTTTGAATGTAGTCGGTAGTTCAGATGGATTAACTTTAAGGCTTGCAGCTAGAAGTTTTCTGTTCCCCGCTATATTAGTAACAACAGGATAGTTGAATCCTTTGACATTTTCGAAAAAAACAACTGGACTCTTCCCTACACTTTCGAGTTCAAAAACAGTCGCAGTAATGTCTTCACGACTTACTGGCAATGTGACTCGGACAAACTCTTCAGGAAATTCTTCCTCTACCATCTTCAGAAAATCTCGAAGACTTTGTCCAATCATATTGGAAACTCCTGATTGAAAAAACTACTGAATAATTCTTTTATTAAGAAACTAAAAAAACTTTATTTTTTTGGCACCGTCCCTAAAAATGAGGACGATGCCAAAATGTAAAATTTATTTCAACCAACCTCTTTCTTTATAATATCTTGCGGCACCTGCATGCACTGGAGCACCCATTTGCGAAACTTTCCATCCAGTTTTCTCTGGTTTGAAATTACGCAAACCTTTATGTCCAGCTCGAAGATCTTTGATATTGCTGATTAATGATTTAACTATTTTGTATGCTACATCATTTGACATCTTAGTTGATGCAATAACACAAGTAGTAAATCCAAAAGTCTTCTTAGATGAAGTTTGACCAGGGAAGGTATTCGCTGGCAAATCTGCTTTCAAAAATCCAATATCGAGCAATTTGTTTCTATACTTATCTTCAACCCCTAAGAATTTAAGTTTCTTTTTGATCGCTATTGATGTTAGTGCAGGATGTCCTGCATTTACCGTATGGCTTAACATATTTGCCTGACCATCTGCCATTCTACTCTTAATTGCACCAAAACCAGTATGAGTAACAGACCCGCCATTCTTCTTTATGTGCGCGTATGTTATTCCATGTGCTCCTAACATTGCACGAGTAGCCCACTGACCTAAACCTCCACGTGGAACAGTTATATAATTCACAGGCACTGTTTTCAGATCGTTGATACTAGAAACTTTTTTGTTGGTTGTAACGATTCCAAGGTAATATTGATCAAGACCACCAACTAAACCTCTTAAGTTAGTAAAGGCTTTCTTGTATGCAACTTTTCCTTGAACAGCCCAACTAGCAGCTACACTAAAAGTAAGAGCTAAATCAAATTTTCCTGTCCCTACATTGATAGGATTTCCAACTCCACCACCTTTAGAAAGTGGGTCTATCGAAACTCCTGTTTTTGCGTTATTAACAATATTAGCCATGGTTGCTGAATACACATGCCATCCACTTCCTTTTTTCCAACTTCCCATCTTAAGTCTGTCAGCAGCACTTACATGTGAACAAGCAATGAATAAGAATACTACTACAAATGCAAACATTCTCTTCAAGTTCAGAAACATTTTGCCCCTCCCAAAAGTAGAATTAAAGAAACTTATGAGGAAAATGAAACCCAATTAATTATTTCGATACAACAATCATAAGATAAGAAGATATGATTATCAACTTTCAAAAACGAATCATGCTACTTTTCATTCTTATTTCTAATAAATAAAATTAAAAATATACTGACCAAAAGTCCTATTCCTATAAAATCAGTTAAATTCTCTGATACTACAAGTAAAACTGCACAAACGAAAAATAAAACTCTCTCCCAGTATCTTAATGTTTTAAACAAGACTCCAGATATAGATACTGCGAGGGAAGAAACACCCAAAATACAAGTGATTGTAACCCAAATCGTCTCCCACAAACTTCCAATAAAGAGCATAGATGGGTTGTATACGAAAGCAAAAGGAACCAAAAATCCGGCTAGAGAAAGTTGAAAAGCTTTCCACCCAGTCTTAGTTAAGTCGGAATTTGCCACACCGGAAGCAACATACGCAGAAAGTGCAACAGGGGGGGTTAACATTGACAAAATAGCAAAATAATAGATAAACATATGAGATGCAAGAATGGGAAGTCCTAACTTCGATAGAGCAGGCCCTAACAAAGTTCCTGACATTATATATGCTGCTGCAGTTGGCATTCCCATTCCCATTATTATGCAGGCAAACATCGTCATACATAATGCTGGGAAAAGCATCCCCTTAGATACATTAACAATTAAGCCAGAAAATTTTAAACCGATTCCCGTATCATCCACTACTCCAACAATCACTCCCGCAATTGCACAGGGAATCGCAACAGCAATTGTCATTTTTCCTGCTTTTTCTAGTGTTTCAAAAATTCCTATGAACCCAAGTCTAGTAGATTTTCTAAACCAACTAAGTACAACAACACCGATAGCGGCAGAAGTAGCCGACCACATCAAAGTGAATCCGGCAATCATATATCCCACAATTAATACAACGGGGAGAAGTAATAAACCACGCTCAACAAGCAAATCTCTTAATACAGGCATTTCATCTTCTGAAAGACCGCTCAGTCCGAGTTTTTTGGATTCCAAGTCAACCATCAAGAAAAGAGAAACATAATAGATAACCGCAGGAAGTGCCGCCGCCGCCGCAACTTGCAAATATGGTGTGCCAGTCATATCAGCAAGAATGAAAGCACCTGCACCCATTATTGGTGGCATAAGTTGCCCGCCTGTAGAAGCAACTGCCTCTACAGCACCCGAATAATGTGGAGTAAATCCGAGACGTTTCATTAGAGGGATCGTAAAAATACCAGTTCCTACTACGTTTGCAGTTGCACTGCCACTTATTGTTCCCATCAAACTGCTGCTCACTATAGCTGCTTTTGCTGGTCCTCCTCTAAATCGTCCTGTAAGTCGGATCGCAAGATCTATAAACAATTTCCCGCCACCTGATACATCCAAGGCAGCAGAAAATAGAATGAAATAAAAAACTACCTCAGCACTCACCCCAAGTGGAACACCAAGTAAACCTTCAACACTTAAAATCTGAAACTCGATAAATGTAGGCAATTCAATGAATCTGTGACCGAGATCTCCTGGTATCAGATGTCCAGCAAAATTATAAAATAAGGCAAGTACAGCAACTGAAGTAACTCCCCAACCTAACAATCGACGTGAGGTTTCAATAATTAATAATATATAGATACATCCTGCCCAAATATAACGAATAGGTACTGGATCTACATCTCTTATTCGGTCATTCAAAAAACTCCAGTCGTTAAAATACATCATAGAAATAACAATACTTAAAAAAACTAAAATATAATCAAAAAAATGTATTGATCCATTTTTCTTGAAAGGCTTCGTCAAAAAAACAATTGACATCGCTAAACTTAGATGAATCGGGCGCGAAATAAAGACATGTAACATACCAAAAAAAGCCCAGTAAAGTTGAGAAAATGACCATAAAATGGCTATCACAGAAACTGGATTTAAAAATCTCTTCATAAGAACCTCACAAACATTTTTATGCTTTCAATTTCATAATTATTCCCAAGTTCTTACGGGAGTATTCGTAAGAATTTCATTGCCGGTATCTGTTATTAATAGCATCTGTTCTATATTCGTTCCACCTACTTCAGGAATCACAAATTGAGGTTCTATACAAAGCACCATGTTTTTCTTTACTTTCTCATCATTATCCGGACGAATTATAGGATTTTCTACTGTCTCCAACCCTATTCCATGACCAGCCATCGGAAAGAGATATTTGCTACCTTCCGGAATCTCTTCATCAAGTTTTTCACTGGCTTTTTTATGTATATCGGAAACTGCAATTCCTGGTTTAACTGCAGAAACTGCACTTCGTAAAACTTCAACCGTTAATTCAAGCATTTTTGAAATTTTCGCATTAATCTTCTTTCCCGGCACAACAAAAGTCCTATTAACGTCAAAACCATATCCTTCTACTGCGCCAACATAATCAAAGCGTATCAAATCGCCAGACTCTATTTTTCTCTGTGTTGCTTGTGGCCAACGAGAACCCCAACTTGACCAAGGACCACTGTGAACTCTCACATAACGAACAAAATCTGCACCGGCTTTCATGCCTGCAGCATGTCCCTCCGCACAAAGATCACATTCCCTTACTCCAGGTTTGATTGCAGCAAAAATACTTTTATACGCAAATTCGGTTATTTTTGCGGCTTTTCTAAGATACTTGATTTCCACTGGAGTCTTTTCGGATCTCAATTGCTCTACAATATAATTTGAGTTTACAAAATTAACGTTATCTAAGTTTTGCTTTAGATCAATATACATGGTTGCAGGCATTATATCTTCACCAGCAATTCCAACTCTCCCATTTTTTTTTTGAAGACCTTGTTCCAAATAATCAATAATAGCTTTAGAGAAATTTGTCTCTACTTGTACATCATCGATGTGAACCATATCCTCTCGAAAATTTCTGTGATCAACTAACAGTAAGGGATTAGAATCTAAAGGTAACAATAAGACACCATGCCCCATACCCCGAACTGTAGGACTAAAAGCGCCAGGAGGGAACGGAGGGAAGTGGTTTGTCAGGTACGCAAGACTTCCCATTCTGTCGTAAAAGGAACGTCCAATTACGATCAAAAACTCTATTTTCTCCTTCTCCATTAAAACACGAGTTTTTTCCAATCTAGATTTTATTTCTTCCTTTGTAACACCAATTCCATTTTCTAAAACCATAATCTTTTATCATCCCTATTTAAAACGAGGTATAAGTTCTGACACAAGATTTTCCATCTGCTCTACTTGACTTCCTCCTGCAAAACGAATGATAAACGTAGAAGCACCTATATCACTGTAGGAACGAAGCTTTTCTTCAACCTGATCTCCATCCCCGACTATAACGAGAAGTTGTTTTTGAATTTCGTCAAATGTTTTATGATAATATTTTGAAAGAAAATCACCAGCCTCTTTTTTCGCCTTTTCACCATTTGGATTTATATTCATCGTTACGTAAAGACATTGAGGAATATCTTCTAGATTCTTTCTATCGTAATCCTCACCATACTCTAGTATGGCGTTCCAACACTGCTGGTAAATGTCCGGAGTAATTGAATTAGTTATCCATCCATCAGCTAAACGGGCAACACGACGTAATCCGGATTGAACAAAATTACTAGCAATCCATAACGGTGGGCCTCCTTTACTAAAAGGTCTTGGTTCTAGGTCTACATTTTCAAAAGAAAAGTGTTTACCAGAGAAATTACAATTTCTTTCACTCATTAACAATTTCACAATTTCAATAGTTTCAGAAAAACGTTTTGCCCTTTCAGAAATTTTCACCCCAAGTGCCTCAAATTCATCTTTCAAATCTTCCCGGCCTACTCCTAAACCAGGAAGGACTCTCCCAGAGAACATACAGTCAAGAGTTGTCAATGACTGAGCTAACATAATTGGATGTCTTAAAGCAGCAAGTAATACCGCAGTACCAACCTGAACTCTTTTTGTTGATGCAAGAACTGCAGCCCACGTTGTAAAACTTTCCATTCTCGGCTTTGCAAGTACACTATCTCCTAACCATACAGAATCCAAATTAAGATTTTCAGCTTTTTGGGCTAAAGTTACTATTGAAGTCATATCAGGGGCACCGCCTTTTGCAGATACAACGACTCCTCTTGTAGGAAGAAGATATCCAAAATGAAAATTCTCCATAATCTAACCCTCTTTAATGAAAAGAATCATAAAACGTAAAATTTATTCCTTTATACCTGCTATTGCCTCGAGAACGTGCTCTGGTGTAATTGGCAATTTTCTTATTCTAGCACCGCCAGTTGCATGATATATTGCATTACAAATAGCAGCAGTAATGGGATTTATTGCTACCTCAGCAAGTCCCTTCGCGCCATAAGGACCATAGGGATCAATAGATTCAAAAAAATCGTGTTCTATAAAAGGCACATCCATCGAAGTTGCTATCAGATAATTATGAAAATTGCTCCCCTGAATTGAGCCATCTATCTGGTTTAAATTTTCCATTAGGGCATAACTCATTCCTTGAACTGTTCCCCCCTCTACTTGTCCCTCCGCACCCAAGCGATTAATAACCTTTCCTGGATCGTGTCCACAGAAAATTTTCAAAACTTTAACTTCTCCAGTTTCTATATCGACAAAAACTTCTGCCCCGTGGGTACTAAAAGAATATGTAGTAGATGGATTTCCATATTTGTTCTCATCAAGAACCTCTCCTCCCGCCAACCATGTCCCACTTCCTTTTATAACGTTGCCTTTCTTCTTCACTAACTCTACAAGAGATATTTTTCGGTTCGGCAGTGAAGAAATGATCACTTCATCATTAGAAATGTGAAGTTGATCTGCAGATACCTCCAAAAATTCAGAAGCAACAGACAATAGTTTTTCTCTTAAGTCTTCTGCAGCAATTTTAACTGCATTTCCCCCTATCAAGGTTGTTCTACTAGCAAATGCACCCATGCCAAAAGGCATATAACCTGTATCTGTAGGTGGGACTTTGAAATTTTCAACTGGAATATTCAGGACTTCCGAAGCAATAAAAGCCATAACACTAGTAGCCCCTTGTCCTAAATCAGATTCTCCAGACCACATTTCAATTTTCCCCTCTCGATCTATTCTAATTTCACAACTTGAAGGATCAGTATCATCTGGTCCAAGTTCCACAGAGAACCCTTTATTGCCTGAAACATGAATACAACTCGCCAATCCAACACCTATTCCCTTTCCTCCTTTTTGCCTCTTTTTTTTCCACTTGATTTTATCTACAACATATTTAGTAGCGTCCTCTACTGCACAGCTTGCTATTTTCCAACCATGTAGAGAAACATCTCCTTTTGCTGTGTAATTTTTTATTCGAAGTTCCGCAGGATCTATTTGCAGGTTATCCGCAATATCATCTAAATGACTTTCCCATGCATATGTTGCTTGCACATTACCAAATCCTCTCATTTGACCAGATGGAATTAGATTAGTATAAACGAGTTTTCCTTCAATCTCAGATGCAGGAGTTTTGTATAAATTATCTGTTCTTAATGCTATAGAACTCATGATTGCTGGTGAAAGTGAACTGTATGCACCATTATCTGCAACAATTTTTACACGTTTTCCCAAAAGAGTCCCATCCCTTTTCCATGCAGATTCTAAGGAAATATGGACCGGCATTCTTGGACGCATACAAGTTAAATCTTCCTCTAAACTAAGAAGAAACTTGACAGGTTTTCCAGCCTCTTTAGAGAGCATAGCCGCTATCAATGCAGCTTTTACGTCTAATTTTCCACCAAATGCTCCTCCAGGTTTTGTTTGTATAACACGAAAATTATCCGCTTTCATATTCAAAATTGGTGAAAGCATAAAGGTTCGAATCAAAAATGCAGATTGCAGGCATCCCCATATCGTTATTTTTCCGTTAGGGTGAGAATCAGCCACACATCCTGTTGGTTCTAAATAAGCCTGGTGAGCCAAATGAGTATGGAAATCACCGTCAAAAACTTCATCCGAACATGAAAATGCTTTGTCTACTTCCCCTCTTTTAATATGAAACGCATTAGCTATGTTTTGAGAATTAGATTCATGCAAAATAGGGGAAGTCTTTTCCAACGAAGAAAATGGATCAAAAATTGCCGGAAGAATTTCATAATCAACCTTTATTAAAGAAATTGCTTCCTGCGCAGTTTCTCTATCAACTGCCGCAACTGCAGCAATTTCATCTCCTATATATCTAGCTTTGTCACAACAGAAAGCAGTCTCATCTTTCAAATTAATTCCGAACTTTTTATTTGTTGTATTGTTTTTTGAAAGGACGGCGGCCACACCGGGCAGATTCTCTGCATCTGAAGTATCAATTTTTAAAATTCTTGCGTGGGAATGAGGACTCCTTAATGCTAAACCAACCAACATATCTTTTAATTTCAAATCATCTATATAAGCAGTACCACCTGATACTTTCTCAGCAGCATCTATTATAGGCAATGGTTTACCTATTATCTTTGAGTTCATTTTCGTCCCCGTCATCAACTATTTATATCTTTTCTAATAACACGGTAACTCATCTAAAAAACACAAAGAATGTCAAACAAAGCTTATTTCTAAGTCCTAACTATAACAATTCGCTATCTTTTTTGGTTGATGATCAATAAAATAATTATAAAATTTGAGAACTGGATCGGAAAAAAACTCTTAATCAAAAACAACGAAATTTAATCAATAATTGCCCAATCTTTTGAAAATTTATCGAGTTCGGATTTACTATATTCGTCTATAATGTGAGTACGATCCGGAATTTCAATCTCTTTTTCTTCTCCACAAAGTTCTGTTGTAAAATATCTTTGGCCGGTATCGCAAATATTTGTAACAATATTTTTAAGATGAGGCCTTGAACGTGCGAGTTTAATTGCAGCGATAACATTACACCCAGATGAAATCCCACAGAAAATACCTTCTTCTTTTGCAAGCTTTTTAGCCATTTCCAACGATTCTTCAGTCGAGGTAGTTACGATACCTTTTAAGATTGATAAATCCAAAGCTTTTGGGACAAATCCATCCCCAATACCCTCAATCCCATGGGTCCCCCATTGTCTCTTACTTAACAATGGGCATTCTGATGGTTCAACTGCAAAAATCTCAATATCATTTTTTTTCTCTTTCAAAAATTTACCTATCCCGCTAATCCATCCTCCTGTTCCCTGAGAACCTATGATTGCATCAACCTTTTCGTTTAGCTGTTCCCAAATCTCAGGACCAGTAGTTAAATAGTGAGCTTCATTATTGTCTAAATTGTCGAATTGAGCAGGAACCCAATATTTCTCGGGATCTTTAGAACGAATTTCCTCTAGTTTTTGAAGTGCTAAATCTACATCGCTTTCTCCTCCTGGAGTGAAAATAAGTTCACTCCCATAAGCACGCATAATTTTTTTTCTCTCAACACTCATTCCTTCAGGCATAACCACTGTACATGAATAACCTTTTACCGTTGCAACAAAGGAACATGCTATACCAGCGTTTCCAGTAGAGCATTCTAAAACAGTCATGCCTTTTTTTAATTCGCCTCTCTCCTCAGCTTTACTAATCATATTGTAATAAATTCGATCTTTCAGACTCCCGGTTGGCGAGTACCATTCTATTTTCACAAAGATATCACTTGAAAGATCAGAACCTACACTGTTAAGTTTAACTAAAGGTGTCCCACCAATAGCTTCAAACATATTGTTTGAATAAATTTTGAACCTGTCCCACGAACTTTTTTCAATAACCAATTGCAACTCCAATCAAAAAAATAGTGTTAAAAAATTATTTTTGTTCTAATTGAGGAATAATCTCTTTCGAAATTACTTCAATCTGTTTTAGATCATATTTATATGGGACAAAAATGATACGATCTAGGCCAGTTTCGATATGTTCTTGAATCTGTTCAATACATTCATCTACATTCCCAATAATTGCGCTTTCAGCTGTAGAATCACTCCAATCGGCATAGTCCCATTCAGTCCTCAACCATTCTTGCATTGGACCAAAAATTTCTGACCTCGAATCACCAATAGCTATAGGAAGTTGGTTTGTACTTTCTAATATAGTTGGGTCCCTACCAGCATTTTCAGCATACTCACAAACTTTTTTCCAAGACTTTAGAAAGCTATCCGGAGTATAAAAATATGTGAGCCAACCATCTCCTTTTTCACCAGCTCTTTTTAGAACTCTATTAACATAACCTCCAATGAGAATTTGAGGCTTAGGTTTCTGAACTGGCTTTGGAAACATCACCGAGTTTCTTAAATTATAATCACCGTATTCCCCTAAAACCATATCTTCAGTCCAGAGTCGAGTAATTATCTCAATATTCTCATCCATAATATTTCCTCTTTTCTCAAAAGGAACTCCTACAGCATCAAATTCACGCTTATACCAACCAGATGCCATTCCAACTATTAAACGTCCTTCAGAAATCTGATCAATACTTGCAAGTTGTTTCGCTAAAACCAGAGGATTCCTAAGAGGTAAAACTAAAACTCCTGTGCCAAGTTTAATCTTTGTTGTTTTCGCGGCAACTGCAGTTAATAATGTTAATGAATCGATTATCGGGAAATGTGGTTCTACACCTAATAGTATATGGTCCCAAACCCACAAAGATTCAAATTCGAATTCTTCCATTTTGACAGCATAATCTAATAATTTCTTTGGATCAGGCAGTTCTGGGTATGCAGTAAAATTTCGCATAGCAATACCAAATCTTACATTACTCTTCATAAATTTCTCCAAATCACATGGACAATTCACACCAATCAAGTATCGAAAGGGCTAGTGTCTTAGTCGCATCAACCACATCATCTACCAAAACCCACTCGTTATTTGCATGCATTTGTGTAGTTGGACCCGGCCCAAAAATGACCGTTGGAATATTTGCAAAACCATTTAGAAACCTCGTATCAGCTGCACCTTGTCTTCCCGAAATTTCTGGAATTTTGCCAGTGACTTTTTGATAACAACTAGCAACCGTTTTTACGATTGGGTGCTCAACATCAACTTCTGCAGATTCTGCATAATAGCCTGTAAAGACTACCTCGGGAGGGTTCTCCTTCATCCAAGAATCTTCAAATGCTACAGTATTAACTTTATCAATTAAGCTTTGTTTTGCAGCATTGTGATCTTCTCCTGGAACTGTAGCTAAGCTTCCCTTCAATATACAAGTATCGGGAAAAGCACTTGGAAAACTTCCAGCTTCCATAGAACCTATCATACAGGGAATCGCATCAATTACTTTTGGATAAAGTGGATGCTCGATCGTCTTCAACCTATCTTCTTCAAGTGCTGAGACTGCCTTTACTATTTTATAACCTAAGTCAATAGCATTTACACCTTCATATCTTCTTTGTATACCTGCTGCTTTACCTCGAACTATAATTTCAAACCATATTCTTCCGATACATGCAGGTTGAATCGCATTTTCACTAGTCTCACAACAAATTCCTGCATCAGCCGTATAGCCTCTGAGTATAGTATCTAATGTGCCATGACCACTTAATTCTTCATCAACTACAAAATCCAAAATAACATCGCCCTTTAATTTTCTTCCAGATTCCATAATACTTTTGACTGCCATAATGATTGCAGCAACTCCGCTCTTCATATCGGAAGAACCTCTTCCATAAAGGCGACCATTTGAAATTTCTGCAGAAAGTGGATCAAATTGCCACGAATCTAGAGGACCATTAGGGACAGTGTCTGTATGACCATTAAGTAGAAGAGATTTTCCACCTCCTGTTCCTTTTAAAACTGCAACAACATTTGGTCTTCCATCATACCCCCTTGTGACAGGCACATACTCAGAATGTTTTTTTAATTCCTCCCAGTCTGACTCCCAAACATCAACATCAAGACCCATTTCACTTAGAAACTTTGCTATATATCTCTGGATCTCACCCTCTTCCCCAGTAACACTAGGAATCTTAACCAAATCAGAAAGCAAATCTATTATTTCTTCCGACCTACTCTCTATTTCTTTTAAAAGAATCTCTTTTTCTTGTTGCACCAATGTTTCTCCGAATTTTAAGCGGTGTAAACTTTATCAGGATCTAAAATTCTTAGAGCACTTAACTCTTCTTCTGTTGGAGTATCTGTTCTTGGTATATTCTCGGGAATCACAAGTTCAAAACCTGTATTTTCTTTTACCTGTTCTGCAGTTACATCAGGATGTAACGCTTCTACCTGCATCCTTCCACTTTCATCAAACCCAAGAATCGCCAAATCTGTGACAATTCTGTACATTCCGCCAGAGATCAAACCGGAATCCTTTCGAGTGCTCCCACCACTAATGTATCCAGGGCTTGTTATAAAATCCACTTTGTCAACAAAACGACGTTTTTCTTGTGGCATAGCAACAATCATATTCGAAAGACTTGCAATATCATTTCCACCCCCAGTTCCGGGTAATCTCACTGAAGGATTATCAGCACTTCCAATGAAAGAACTATTTAAATTTCCATATTTGTCTATTTGAGCTCCTCCCATAAATCCAACATCTACATAACCTCTTTGCAACAAGAGAAGAACTTCCGTAATACTGACCAACATATTGGCTTTTCTAGTACAACGTTGCTCATTGGTTGTCGGCGGTAATTCTCCAGGAACAATATGTGGACCTATAGTTCCGCCTTCGAAGAGAATGGTTAATCCAGGCGCGTGCAATCTTTGTGCAAGTGTAGCAGCCAATAAAGGAATACCCACACCGGCAAAAACCACTTGGCCATCTTTTAAAGCACGCGAACTCATGATACAGAGGAGTTCTGAAGAGGTAAAAGAATTAGAATTAATCGTCATAAATACTTCTCCCTCTTTGAGTTGCATCGAGAATTTCATCTATTCCAATTAAATCAAGGTATTCATTCCAATTTTTTGGAGAGTAATAAAATTTTTCCAGATATTCTTGAACCCCTTCCATAGGGTCTTTCCGTGTAAGATCGGCATAATAATCCATATGCGAAAACAAGGGTTCATAGACCCCATAACATTCATGAGGAACACAACCATATGGGACCTCAACTACACCATCAACAGTGAAAAAAGGGATCTTCGTCAAATCAGGAGATCTTCTTATTTTATCATTAGAAATGATTCGTTCAGTAGTTATGATTACACGATTTGCGGCCATAGCCATATCTAGATCCATGAAAGTCAATCCGTCTAATTGTGCATTCCCAAATGCATCACATCGTTGTACATGTATAAGCGCAACATCAGGGTTTAGAGCGGGAACCAATAAGATTTTTTCTCCTGTAAAAGGACAAGGAATCTCTTTCAGATTTTCTAGTTGATCAGCAACATCAGATCCCATCATTGATCTCATCGGCATAAATGGAACTCCCATAGCCCCCGCCCTATAACGTAACCCAATGGACATATGACTCCATTCTCTATAGGTCGCCAAATTATTTTCTGTAAAATGTCTCATTACTCTTGAAACACCCCATACAATTCCTTGACTAAACCAACTAGTTTGAATCTCTTTTCCTATTCCAGAAGCAAAAATCAGATCTCCTTCCGTAGAAACTATGCTTCTTGAAAAAGTCAAATCTTTTTTCTTAGCTCTTATGAGTGCCCAAAGAAGAGCAAATGATGTTCTTGACGCCGTTGAACCACCAAGTGCTATATGATCTCCATTAGACACAAGTGTTGAGGCTTCTTCCAAACTCATCACTTTCTCTCTAAGTGACTTATCCCTATCCTGAGTCCTTTTTCTTAATTCTAAATAATCTAGAACCATAAAGATCTCCCAAAAACTAATTCAATGTATTTTATTTATATTTTATCATACATGGATATGAGCAAAAAAAAAAATATTAGTATTCAAAAACGGTTGGGACCTCTACGGGAGTTTGCAACGCTTTAAGTGCCACCCTTACTGCACCTAACCGCCAGGCTTCTTCGGCCTTCTTTGTCATGCTTGGATCCCCAAAAGGGTGGTGAAAATGACCAGCTTTATTATTTACTATCCTATTCGCACCTATATCTTTTGCAACATCTGGGAGACATGTGATAAGTACGGTAGGAATATCTTCTCTTTCAAGTTCTTTTGCTAACGCAGCTCCGCTACGTGTTCCTGTGCCTCAGGTTGCAGGTAAAATCACACCAGCAACTCCGCCATTCTTTAGTTCTTTAGCCCAAGACTGTCCAATTTCTTGCATATGTCCAAAAGCTCCCCCATTACCGCAAGTACTAAAGAAATCCTCATATACTTTAGCAATCTCTCCATTATCTTCAAAAATTCGGAGTGCATCTAATGGAATAATGCGATCAGGGTCTTCATTTACAAAAACCGTATTAAAACCACCATGAATAGAAATAAAAGAATCCTGTTCGAGTTCCTTCTTTCCTGAAAAAGAATACATCCCCCATTTATTAGTTCTAGAACCAGGTATCTTGTGAGGATTATCTGGTGGAACCATTCCTCCTTCAGATGCAATTGCGATAACTGCTTTCTTTAAATCAGAAATAGGTTCAGGAGGATCAACTTTGTCCAAAACTGGGACAATCAGTTCTGATACAAAAGGAACTCCTTTTATTTTTTTAAGAAGCATGTCAACTGCTCTAGGTGAAGCGGAAGTTTCAAGCTGAATATTATACCTAACTCCTGAAGGGAAATATCCCTCTTCTTGTGCAGAATTTAATTTTTCTCCTGATACCAGTTTCAAACCAATTTCAACAATCTTATCTAACGCACTTTCCATATCGCCAGCTGACGATCCAGTTTGAACTATAAGAACATCTCCTTTGGCAGCATCAATTCCTGGATTTTCTTCAAACATCCCAGTAATAACTTTGCAATCATTTTGCAAAGAAATTTCCTTGCACAACTTCGCACAGGCAAGTCCATAGCGACCTGCATTAAAAGCAGGACCTGCAATCAAGAGATCTGGAGAGTTTGCCTTAAAAAATTTATTTATTTCTTCATAGACAGAATTCTCATTTTTAAAAAAATAATTATCTCCACAAGAAATCGTACCTATTACCTTTCCATTTTTCCCGAGTATTTTGTCTAGCAGCACTCCTGGACCAATTGGTTGATCATGAAATTTTAAGGGCTCATCTGCAACCTCTTCACCTCCAGAACCAGAAAAGAATTGATTCAGGAAATGTACAATTTTAATTTCACTCATAGTGTCTTAAGCCTCCACTCTGAAAATTGAGTTAGAATCAAAAATCCTTGCCAACAAAACCATTGATATCTAATGCCCACTCCGTTGCGTAATAATCTGAGTTAGTTATTTTCAGATTTCCACGTGCGTCAAATTCTTGTCCACCATACAAAAATATTTTTTCTGAACCAATTACCTTTTCCATCGCAGGAGCGTCAACTTTATCTCCATTTGCGCCTTTACTAACGATCGAATTAGCCTCAGGAACATGGTAAACTAAAGGAAATTCATCAGTTCCAGGTCTTCCAACTTCGTAGATGATTGGAACAGCTGTAATATCCATTTGCTCTAGAGCCTGAACAGTTAACCAATAATCAACAGAAGAATTTCCGCCGCCTTCAAATGATAAAACTGCACCATCTGCTTTAAGAATTTTTGCAAGCTTTGCAACATACTGAGCAGACCGCTCTTTCAAAGCTTGATTATCTCTATGACCTCTGGTGAGAATCATTCCAACAAAGTTCAAGTCTATTCCATGACGACTATACAATTCAAGAATTAATGGCTTATTGCAATGGAGATAAGTCGGAACTTTCTGCGAAGTTTTATAATTTCCCCCAACGACCGCTCCATCCAACATTTCATTTGGATGGATAAGAGTAGGAAGAGAATCTCCCAAATCTTTCCCATACATAAAAGTTTGCACCATAGGAGCTTGATGCATTACTTGATCTACATAAACAACTTTGGGAAGTGAAGGATCAACATCTGTTAGTTCGTATACTTTTGTTTCCTTTGGAGACATATCTTTTGTCAAACTAGCAAGCCATGAAGAAATTTTAAGAGTTACAAGCCTGACTGCATCATCATGCTCAATATTCGTCGCACTAGAAAGAGGGAGGAATCTAATTACAAGATTCAAGGTATCAGAGTTGGTACAAAATTTTGTGCCTGGTCCTGACATATCAATAATACCTTCACGGCAAGTCATAATGCCCGTCTGAGGACCTAAAAAGAACGTTGAACTCAAGACACACATCCCTGAAAGTTTATGAGTCAAACCATCTCCTGCTGTTCTTGCTGGGCCTAAAAAACCAGGAAACTCGGATGAATTTCCATTTATCTTATGGATTGGTTCAACTGCATCTAATACATTCGTGATCCTAACTGAGTCACCTGGAAGAGCTATATGAAAACTAACATCTTCAAATTTTTCTTCCTCCATTGCCATATCCCGAAGTTGTTTAAAATTCAGTGTCAACAAGCCATCAGAAAAGGTAGTCTCATCTCCTTCCACAATATCTTCAACAGGGAACAAGCCCATTTCTAAACGCACTTTATTTTCCTCCGAAGTATTTTAAGAATTGCTTGCACGCATCTCTGACAAATTCGATTTAATTTCTTCTAAATCCAAAACTATTTCCATCATTTTCAATTTTTCTTCGTAGATTTCAGGCGGAATTAGATCCCTAATCTCTTCTTCAAGAACATGATAAACTGGAAGTCCCAACGAGACTCCCGCCAATGGCCCTGCCCAACTTGGATCTCCTTTGGTTAGAGTTTCAACCGCTATTTTCAATCCGTCAGTTGGCATCCCCAAAACAACCATTAAATTCTCCGAACCATACTCTTCAGAAAGCTTTTTAATAGTTGCCTGATTATCCAGATCCATTGCACCCGCAGAAGTTCAAACAAAACATTCTGTTTTCTGAAAAACTATTTCTCTTCCTGAAGCCTCAAGACATTCAGCAATAGTAGGTCCAGGGATACCGTCTCTTTCTCCAAGGACAATAACTTTGCGATCATCCATAAAACCTCCTTTCCAAATTTAAAATCTATACTTGAACAACAACAGAAACTCCATCTGCACTCCTCGTCATGCGACCAAGAAACAGACTTCCTTTTGCAACAACCATAGCCCTTTTAAGAATTCCTTCTCTCAGATCCTTAATAGCATACCCTAGATAAGGTACACCAGCAGGAATGTGACCCTGAGTAGGAGAAAATCCTGGCATACCTTTTTCAAGAATGAAATCTTCAATCTCTTCCTTTGCCAATTTCTTTTTCATAACTGCAAGAGCTGCTATAGTCTTATAGTTAACAAGAGGGACATCGCCTGCACCAGCTGGAACAGTTATCTCAGGATTATGAAGCTCGACACAAAATTTATCAATATCGAATACTGACAGATTTGCTTTATCCAAAGGCCTATAAACTAATGATTCAACCATTTCTTGAGGCGAAGAAGCGCTTCCTATTCGATGATGGCCAACAATTTCCAAATTAATATAAGGAGTCCCATCAGAACCATCAGAAGACAAATAGAATGCTACGCCACCTAACAAATCCTCAAGTATAGGAATTTGTTTCTCCATATGAAAATGAGCCTTCATTCCTAACTTGGCCAAAGAACCACCTCCTACTACCACAACATTTTTTACGACCTTAGATTGAATTAGTGATGCAGCATGAATAAGTGCATAAACTGGTGCCGCGCAAAAAGCCTTGATATCCATTCCAGCCGCATTTTTGCAACCTACCATTTCTCCAATCGCTTTTGCCAGATTTCCTCCACCTCGATTATAGCGATCACCAATAGCCTCTTCTGAACAACTGATAATATATTCCACATTCAATGGATCAATTGATTCTTGAATCAATAGACGATTTAGGGCAAATGCACCGCTTGCTTTTGCAGATAGATTTTCCAATAAAATTTTCGCATCTAAAGACTCATCCTTGTCGTGATCCGAACGAAAGCAACCTATGACTTTTCCATCATTCTCAATCGGCAATGAGTTATTCACATCTATATTTTTTAAAATTTCATCAATTTCACTTCCTTTTTCTAAGAACTTATCACTAAAAATTTTCTTTGCAGTATTGCTAGAATTATTGTTTGAATTAATAAAAGAAGAATCCAAGAAAAAAAGATCGAAATCATCTGCAGATTTCAAAAGCATATAAAAGGTCGATTGATCCATAATTTCACCAAAAACTCCTTCTCTAGTTGCTGAACTTAGAAGGTTTTCAAACCAAGGCTTCGATTTTTCTTGGAGCTTTTCCGGTTTCAAATTGCCAATAAATGTTTGATTTGGTGGATAAGAAACTACTTCCTCAAAATTACGGAGATTTTCATTCAATTTTTGCAGGAACCCATTTCCTGAATCTTCAATTTCCCGATGGCACTTAGATCCAAAACGCACCAACTCAGGAACATGAACAAGAATATTGGCTGCTGAATGAATATATGATTTAGTATTCATTGACATAAAATTAGTCTAATGGAATTATTAGCAAAAAAAAACTAATAACCATTTTTAAATAAATTATTTTGAATTATGAAGAGGACAACAATGACCTTAAGAATAAATGACGAAGCACCAAACTTTATTGCTGAAACCACACAAGGGACTATTGATTTTCATGAATGGATCGGTGAAGGTTGGGCAATTATTTTCTCTCATCCAAAAGATTTTACCCCAGTTTGTACTACAGAGTTAGGCTTTATGGCTGGACTTAAAAACGAGTTCGAAAAAAGAAATTGCAAAATTCTAGGTATTAGTGTGGACGGAGTATCTGACCACGAAAAATGGTCTAAGGATATTGAAAAATCACAGGGTCACGAAGTGAGTTATCCATTAGTAGGAGACCCGGGACTAGAAATCGTCAAAGCTTTTGACATGCTACCAACAGAGGATGGAGATTCCTCAGAAGGAAGAACTGCCACTGACAATGCAACTGCACGCTCAGTTTTCCTGATAGGGCCAGACAAAAAAGTCAGAGCAACGTTAACCTATCCAATGAGCACAGGAAGAAATTTCCATGAAATCCTTCGTCTTCTTGATTCCTGTCAATTAACTGCCAAAGAACAAGTTGCAACACCTGTAAACTGGCAACAGGGAGATGATGTTATTATTCTCCCAGCGGTTTCCGATGAAGAAGCCAAAGAAAAGTATCCCGAAGGATGGGAAACTCCACTACCTTATATTCGAATTGTCCCTCAGCCAGATTCATCAAAAAATTAAAATGAAAACGTTAATAACAGTGGTGGTCATTTAAAACCACCACTGTTATAAAAACTCTAAATCTCTACAAAAATCTTTCCACTTTTATAAGGGTTTGCACAACCGCCGTAACCCCCAATTCCTTCAACAGACTCTGTTTTGCTGTTGTTCACTGTATTATGAATTTCACCTCTAGGGATATAAATAAAATCCCCTGGTTCAGTCACATGTTCTATTTTTTCCTTACCTATATTCCAAATAGCCTTTGGTCCAGACATGTGATACCACATCAAATCACCATTTTCGTGATAATGGGGTTTGCTAACAGTATCAGGTGGAAAATTCGTCCTTACCAACGTTGCAGTCTCTATACCTGTTGTATCATCTGTAATTCCAAATGTAAGATTAAATCCTGGTTCATATTTTTGATCCACAGGAAGATTTTTAACACTTAAAACTTTCGCCATACTGTATTCCTCCTTTAAAAATTAATTTTTTATAATTTGAATTGGGGCTCTTCCAAAAATTTTGCCAGAAGCAAGGTCTTGAAGTGCTTGTTCTGCATCTTTCAGATCATAAGTACCAGAAATCACCGGCTTTATTCTTCCGCTTCCGACCCATTCAACCGCCTCACTTAGTTCTGCTTTATTCACATATCTTGAACCAGTAACTAAAATTTCATCATCTACAAAACGTGTAGGATCGCATTCGAAAATTTTTCCTGGTTGGAACCCTACAACCACTAACACTCCTGTCCGTGAAACCGAACTAAAGCTTTTAGGCAAAGTCAAATCTGTGCCAACCAATTCCAAAACAGCATCCGCGCCTATTCCTTCGGTTATTTCAAGAACTTCATCAGCAAAATCCTTTTTAGCACTATTGACTATATGATCTGCCCCTAAATCTTTAGCAGAAGAAAGTTTCTGATCATCAATATCCACAGCAATGACGTTTGCTCCAAATGCTTTTGCAATCTGAACCGCATGAATCCCGACGCCTCCACATGCACCGACTATCAAAACAGTTTGCCCAGGCTGAATCTTTGCTCTAGTTTTAAGAGCCTTCAAAGGAGTTGCTACTGGGCTTACAATTGTGGTTGCCAAAGCAAAATCGATGCCATCAGGAAGAAAGCATAGATTTTCTTCAGGTACTGCGACATATTCTGCATAACCACCATTAGTATGTGCACCAATGTATCCCTTAAAATTCAGGCACAAAGTATTTCTACCCACTTGACAAAATTTACAATGTCCACAAGTAAGATAAGGGTGAACTACAACCTTGCTTCCTTCTTGAAAATGTTCCACTCCTTTTCCCACTGAAACAATTTCTCCGGCAATCTCATGTCCAAGAATGAGCGGCAAGTTTCCTCCTGCCCTTCCATCTCTAATGGTCACATCGAATTGATCAGGAGCACAAGCATATACACGTACAATTACTTCTGAATACCTAGGTTCAGGATCAGGAATTTCCTCAAAAGATAATTCCTCTCCCCACTTTTTTAGAACCATAGCTTTCATTCAAAATTTCTCCAGATTAAATAGAACCTGCAAATTTTTCTCCAGCAATTAGCCTCCCTAGTTTCCATCTACCGGTATCATTAAGACCATCTATGTGATAACACATCATAGCATCTCGCATATGTCTTTCTGCAGAATGAGTTGTCATGTAGCCATTCCCACCGAAGATATTCATAGCACTAGAACAAACTTGTGGAGCCATGTCGCCAGTAAAAATCTTAACTCTCATTCCCTCTTTATGGTCATACTCTCCTTCAGATGCATTGTCTGCATGCCACGCAGCCTTCCAAATTGCATCTCTAGCAGCAGAAATAGATATGTACATATCTGCTATACGTTGACGAATTTCATCGTGTTCGATTATGGGAGACCCACCTTGAACACGAACTTTGGCATAATCGATAGCATCCTCATAAGCTGCACGTGCAATACCTAATCCAAAAGTTGCAGTTGTTGGAGAGTGCCTCGAGAAAACTCTTGACATATAGGGAAGACCATCATTAACTTCGCTTAACCTCCATTCGTCAGGCACTTCAGCATCTTCGTAAATCATCTCGCCGTTCATAAGTAACCTGCATCCCATCTTTCCGTGCACAACTCCTCTTGTAAACCCATCTAACTCATCAGGCATAATAAATAGAGTTACGCCCTCATTAACTGGAACATTCGAATCAGTCCTAGCACATAAAAAATTGATATTACTCATTGCAGCACAAGCAATAAAATGTTTTTTCCCGTTCAATACCCAGTTATTACCGTTCTGTACCGCGGATAATTTCATCCCTCCATCAATATTGCTTGCGGGACGAATATTATCAGTTCCATGATCGGGTTCAGTCATTCCGATTGCCATAGTACTTGTGTCCACATCCATAAAGCGTGGCAAGAATTCTTTTCTTTGTTCTTCAGTCGTATGTTCACATAACATCTTCGCAAGCTTCCATCCTTGATGTATTACGGCACCAAAACCTGCTTCCCCAGCTACAAGTTCTTCTAATAAAACTACATGATCAAAAATACCCAAACCTTCACCACCCATTTCCTTAGGAACCGTCAATGTTCTTATTCCTTCTTTTGATGCTTTTCTTAAAGTATCAAATGGAAATGGATTGGAGGGGTCTATTCCATTCAGCCGATCCCATTCCTGCGCATTCGGCTTCAATTCAATTCTTGCAAATTCTGCAACTTTCGACTGCCAATTTTTAAGGTTCTCATCAAGATTATAATCAACCATTTATGACTCTCCCAATAATTTGTATCATGGCAAACTTCTATCATTCATCTCTGGAAAATTTGGATCATTAGCGTCATGAATCCATCGAGCAAGTTCTTTGTTCCTTGCCAACATTATTTCGTTAATATCTTCTTTTTCCCATTTATAAAAGCCTAACCCACTTTTTACTCCAAGGGCACCTTCTTTTAAGAAATCTTCTAAAATCTTCGAATTTACTCTTTCATGATTCAAGTGAGGCTGAATATTTTTATGCACATCAGAAATAACATCAGTTCCTGAAAAATCGGACAACATCAAAACTCCCAAAACAGGAAAAAGTCTTGATATAGATCTAAAAACTTTATCTACTGATTCAACCGTCGCCGAACCTTCCTGTATAATATGAAAAGCCTCTCTTCTCAAAGCAGTTGTTAATCTGACCCCAATATGACCTATTGTCTCCTTACAAACCACGGGTGTCTTACCAACCCCCCTTAGAATCTCAATTGTTTTAGACAAAGTTGCATCACTCGTCTTATCACCTGGAACAACTTCTACGACTGGCATCAAAAATGGAGGAGTATAACTATGAGTAACAATACATCGCTCTGGATTTTGAAGTCCTTCTACAATTTCAGAAAGCAGAAGACCTGAAGTTTCACTCGCAAGAATCACATCAGGAGATGCAATAGAATCCATTT
Source organism: Nitrospinaceae bacterium UBA3496 (assembly GCA_002377645.1). GTDB lineage: Bacteria > UBA8248 > UBA8248 > UBA8248 > UBA8248 > UBA3496. The sequence goes on from DFQF01000023.1 coordinate 29,446, forward strand.
CAGAAAAAATCTTCTTTTTCAAATCTAGTTTTTCACTTGTCGACTCTATTATGAAATCGCTTTCTTGGACTACATTTTTAAAATCATTTTCAAAAGAAATCAACGAAAGAATCTCTTGTTTTTTACTGTCAGAAAACAACCCAATGTGTGTGCTAAGTTCCAAACTCTTAGAAAGTAGTTCTATTGCTCTTTCCGTTCCATCTTTTGAACGATTGAAAACCAATACTCTATAACCAAATTGGGCAAATTGAAGTGCAACTCCATGACCTACGTATCCACCTCCTATAACACCGACTTTTTTTACAGTTCGAAAAGTTGCCAAGGCAAATACCCCTTTTTTAGAAAATAATGTGGATTAGCCTATAGAAGAAAGTGATGCCGTTAAGTCCACAATACTTGCTTCTTTCTCAATATTTTTCACCATATCAATAACTTTATTCGCAGTTTCATTGTCGAGAAGACCATCTACACAGTCTCTAAATTTTAATTCTACTTCTTCTAGAGACAAAGGCATTTCTGCTTTCCCCCGAGAGGTGTAAACAGTTCTCTCATACAACTTTCCATTCTTTGAAACAACTTTCAACAAAGTTGGTTTAGGCAGAGGGTGTTCCCACTCTAATTCACTATCAACCTTCACATCAATTTTATTCATAAATTTTTGAATATACGGATCGTTTACTTGTTCGTCTGTGAAAGTTTTTATTGTTAAATTACCATCTCTAAGGACTCTTGAGAGGATATATTCTGCAGAAAATTTTCCTTGCAACCCAGTTTTTGGTTTATGATAACTCAAGTTAAGATAGCCACTTTCTAGCAAACCTACCTCAATTGATTGTACATCCTCAATCTTCAAGTCTTCTTCTCTGATGATCGAAAACATTCCTTCAATTGCGTTATGTGAAGACATGCAACAGGGGTAAGGTTTAATATCTACTCCGGGGAATTCAAAACAAAATGGATTGCCTAAACTACCTATAAAATCTCCTTCCTTTATTTTCTGCAATTTACTAAAAACACTTACATACCCAGAATCAGCTTCCAAAATATTTTGATTAGCAGTCATTCCAAGAGATGCTAATTCAACAGAACGAACACCTGATTCTGCTGCCATTCCAGCGTGAAATGGTTTTGTCATAGTCCCAAAATTAGCACGCAACCCAGAAGCATGTGAGGATGCAATTCCTAAGGCAAAACAGGATTCATCAATAGAAATTTCACTGAGATGTATAGAAGAAACACAAGAGCCAATGGAACCAAGTACCGCAGTTGGATGCCATCCATTCTCATACAACTCCATATTCAACACTGCTCCCAATTTAGAAGCTACTTCAAAACCTAAAAGGTAGGCTTCCAAAAATTGTGCGCCCGAGCTTTGTTTTATTTCAGAAAGAGCTAAAGATGATGGAAAAGCTGTAACACTCCCATGACCATTTAGAAGTTTATTTGAATCATCAAAATCTAGAGCATGTCCCATTGTTCCATTTGCTAGAGCTGCAAATGTTGGAATAGTTTTAAAAGACTCACCTAAGACAGTACAATTACCAATCCCTTTTGCGTTACCCACATAATTTATAATTTTTTCTGCAACAACAGTTTTTCTACCTGCTATAGCAACTCCCAAAGTATCAAGGATCGACTTCTTAACTTCTTGAACAACTTTGTCAGATATATTATTTAAATTAGTCTCTTTAGCGAATTCTGCCAAATCACGAGTTATGTCAGCCACAAGTTCCTTTCTGTCTTATAATTATTCAGGATGACTTCTACTCCTACCCATTGGGAACTAATTCTACTAAGTGACACTTATCTAACCAATTGCAAGATATGTTTTGCCCCATCGACTTAGACCAATCATCGCTTTAAAAGAGAGGAGATTTTCATAGATACCTTTAGAAAACTCAGAGAATTTTCTGACTTGTTATGAGAATCGTTCATAGACTCAGACACTGAATTTTCTGCGAAGCATAAAATTTATTACATTAAAGCACTAAAGTGACATCTATTAAATATTCTAGATATGCAGATGTTCATAAATTTCAAGAGTCATACCACCTTTAATAGTTCCACCATTTAAGTGTCCACACAGAACTTCCTCATTGTTTCCCGGACCACCACTTAAAGCCATATGAATATGAACATAAGGGCTTGGGCTTTCCCAATCTTCTATTTCATGAGGAAGCAATGCAGGGGGTGGCTCTTCTGGCCAACTTATAAATCCTAAAGCTATCAGTTCTCTCCAATCATCAAAACTTCTTCGATCAACATCATATCCATCCATTGTCTTAAAACCAGAAATCATTTCTGTTTGAGTTAGTGCGCCCATTAAAAAAACAGTTCCGGCCATAATCTTTTTTTCTTTTACGAACGCATTTAAAATAGGATGAAAATCATCACCTTTCTCAAACTGCAATTGAAAAATTCTTCCTAATTTTTTTTCATACGCTTTCATTTCTTCTCCTTTTGAAATCTTCCACTTTTTTTCTAAAGATCAGGCATAGCCTTCATAAGATTAACCTGATTGGTACTACCCATATGAAACAATTGAATTGCGTCCCTATATACTTTTTCAACTGGAGCTTCCGTCATAACGCCCATACCACCCCAAATTTCTACAGTTTTTGTTGCAATATAATTTAAAGCCTCTACAGTAAATGCCTTCGTAACACGAGCTAGTTTGGGATCATCATCAATTCCATTATCTATACTGCAAGCAGACCTCCAAAGCATAGAACGTGAAGCCTCAAGTCGAGTAAACATTTCAAGGAGAAGCGTAGAAATAATTTGATGTTCAATTATCGGCTTCCCGCCCTGGACTCTTTCTCTTGCATATTCAAGAGCTAGTTCATAAGATCTCTTTGCTATTCCTAATGCAGTCGCAGTTGCCTCCACCGTTCCAATATTTACCACAGCCTTTCTACTAGAGTGAAATTTACCTTCTTCTCCCAAACGGTCACTAACAGGAACTCTAAGATTATTTACAATGACTTCATTCTGCGGATATAAACGAAGACCTACTTTGTCATGTAGACGTCCTATCTCTAGTCCATCTTGGGGAGGAAAAACCATAAACCCAGTAACCCCTTCTGTCCAAGGTACTGTTTTATCTGTTCTTGCAAGAATAGAAATATATTTGCACTGTGCAGAAAGTGCTATGTAATGTTTCATACCGTTTAGAACGTAAAAATCTCCGTCTCGGACAGCTGAAAGCATGGGTCCAGCTGAAATTTTTTTATCGTAAGGAACTGAATTATCACTGCCTGAGTTTGGTTCTGTAAGACCTATTCCAATACAATATCTTGGATCTTTTACATAATCAGGAAGGATTCTTGCAATCTGCTCCTCAGATGCAGCTGCTAGAATTCCAGAAATACCCTTCCAATTATGACTATAGACCTTCGAAACAGCAGCTTCTCCAGCAGACAATTCCTCAATCACAAGAACTTGAGTTAATACACTAGCACCATGCCCTCCATGCTCTTTTGGAACAGCTAAATTATTAAATCCTAATTTAGAACCCTTTTCTACAAGATCCCAGGGAAACACATCTTCTCCATCAGGAAGACGATCAAGTTCAGCACAATTTGGAATCAATTCATCTCTAGCAAAGTCACGAGCTAACTTCTGGAGCCCTTTTTGCTCTTCACTCAAATGGAAATCCATTTTACCTCCAAAGAAAACACAAAAACAGATAAATATAGTAATATGAATAATACTTATCTTATCAGATAAAAATTATTTGGGGAAATTTCCCAGAAAAATCAAAATTAAGGAGAAAACTATGCCGAAAACATTAGAGAGATTACATTGGAAAGATGCCCCAGATATATGGGCCCCCTTTATTCCCATTATTAAAGTGAAAGGTGGAACAACAATATATCTTGCAGGAACAACTGCAGCCCCTATGTATCACCATCATCCACACCGACCAGAAGAATTCGAATCTATTCCTGATGATATGGAGGGGCAAGCAAACGAAATTATGAATAAAATAAAAAAGAGTCTAGAAACCGCTGGAGGTTCTCTCAAGGATGTAGTCTCTGCAACTAGATACCTAAAAAACATGCAAGATCAAGATGTCTTAAATAAAATCTGGGAAGAAAATTTTGGGGAGAATAGACCTACAACAACTACGGTTGAAATTTCAACATTAGCAGCACATCCAAAACTTCTTCTCGAGGTTACAGTAACTGCCGTAATAGATGAATAAATTAAGAAGAATTTAAAAAATTATGAATGGTAGAGAGGAATTCCCCTCTTCTGTGCTCAAGTTCCATATAGTGAGTACCTTCACTGAACACAATATATTCTCTCCCTTTACTATTTTTTAATTTCTGGAAAAGTCCCCAAGCTTCCTCATGATTGGCCGCCCCGTCGTAATCTCCATAGATCAAAAGAACGGGGCACGTTACCTTGGAAGCATTATAAAGGGGTTTATTTAAAACACGATCATAGGCATCCAGCAACGAACCATTTGAAATTCTTACTGCTGGTATATTTTTAGGATGTTGCTCAGTCTCCGTCTTGAACATCTCTTCAAAATACTTCTCTACGATTTTTTTGTCTCTCCACTGAAAATGTTTGTTTCCCGGAATGTGTCCCCACCATCTTTTCTTCAAATCTTTCTCCGTACACCAACTCCATGCACCCTTTCTTTCATCCCATTTACCTGGAATCTTAGGATTTTCAAAAGAAGTTGCTCTTTTTGAATTATGATATGAATAGTAAGGAGCATATAAAACCAATTTATGTACTTTGCTAGGATTAGATGCTGCAAAAGCAGCAGAAAGAGTAGTCCCCCATGAACGACCTAAAAGACTTATTTTTCTTATCTTTTTCTTTTTGAGAATAAAATTCACAACCGAAGCAATATCTTTTATCGCTTCTTTCCCTCTTATTACAGGAGGATTTTTTAAAGGGTCCTCTAAAAATTCCTTTGGTCTAGAAGAAAAACCAAAACCCCGAACTGAAAGTGTGAATACATTCATACCTTTCCCTGCATGGTAATCCATCCAGGAATATCCCGGCACTGGCAGATCAAATGCTATTGGGCCTGCACCAATCCTTCCATGACACATTAATAAAGTTTCTGAATTTGTAAATTTTCTTTTTCCCTTTAGACGTTTCTCTCGAACATGTAATTTAATTTCGGGATCTTGAGAGTCGATTAAATAGTCTTTTGTAATAATTTCAGGGGAAGGCATAACTGAGAACTCCAAAAAATAATACAGCTTGGTGCCCGGAGCCAGAGTCGAACTGGCACGAGGTCGCCCTCGCAGGATTTTAAGTCCTGTGTGTCTACCATTTCACCACCCGGGCACTTCGCCTAAAACATAAATTACAAATAGTCGCAACTTTTTGCAATAGATAGACCTTACATTTGACATCGGAAACCTAACATAAAATTTAAGGGCATTCACATAACAATCAAAAAGATTTCATATTTTATTCATTCTTAAAAATTATTCTTTCTTTAACTACTCTCTCAAACGAGGACTAAAATACTTAAAATAGGATCTCTTTCTCTCATTTTTTTATTCGCTACCATCAATATCGTAGAAAGCAAAAATCTCAAAAATGTAAACAAAGAATTACATTCTAAGCTTTGGGAAGTTCAAGATAAAATGAGAGAATATGGAATTAAAAAAGGAGAGATTCCAGCAGGATATCTCCATATGCTGAAAGAAATTATTCCCCCCATAATTAAATTGGCAAAAAACCGCGACGACCACGCACAATTTAGTTTAGGAGAAATTTACTTCACTGGACTGGGACTACCCCGAAACTACAAGAAAGCGATCTACTGGTTCCGTAAATCTGCCAAACAGGGGAATACTTATGCCATGATCAATTTGGGGAGAATATTCTTAGATGGAAAAGTGGGTCACCCAAATCAGCAAAAGGCTTTCGGTTGGTTTTCAAAAGCCTTCCCAAAAACGACTGGTCTTAAAAGACTATACATAAAAGTACCAAAAACAAAAAAAGACCATGATTTTGACACTCTTATAACACTCAATGATTTTTACCATAGTGTATGCAGAGGAATGGGAGGTCTAACAAGCAATTGGGGATGCGAAAGAAGATCAAAAACGAGTATTAAACTCAATAGGTTGGGGCTTTGTCTTGGAAAGTATACTCTGGAAAATACAAAAACAGAATATATGATGATACTTAGAAATAAATGGATACCATGCAGATACAAGGAATTAGTTGATTAGGATGAGATGAAATTATTTTACCATTGCAATGTGTGTGCTAACCAATATCAAAAATCTGATACAATATTCGAATAATTTATATAGAACATCTATTCCTTAGGAATAAAGTAAATTTTTTTGAGATATATCGCATGTCGAATTTAAAAGAAAATGTCTTTTTTTCAAAACGTTGGCCTGCACTCGTTGTCTTATCAATTATATCAGGGCTAGTCTATTCCCAAGCATTGAATTTTGATTTTGTATGGGATGACAGAAAAAATATTGTTGAAAACTCCTTTTTAAATCCTCCATCTCTTAAGACGATTTTATTCTTTTGGAAAAACCAATTTCTTGGAATGTATGTTCCTGTACCCTACACGTTCTGGGGAAGTATAGAAATTTTCCGTTCTTTTTTTTCTTCTGCAGATATGAATGCGTTTGTTTTTCATTTTTCGAATATTGCTATTCATACACTGAATGGATTTTTAGTTTTCTTTCTTCTGTCCAAAATCATTAAAAATAGTTTTGCTGTTTTATCAGCAACCATTTTTTTTGTAGTTCATCCACTCCAGACAGAAACAGTTTCTTGGATATCTGAAACTCGAGGATTGCTTGCAACTTTCTTTGGTTTTTCATCAGTGATTTTTTATCTGCATAGTGTGTCAATAAACCATGAAACTCAATACAAAAGATTTCTCTCTTTTAGATACATTGGTGGCTACCTTTGTTTTATCTTTGCCCTTCTTTCCAAACCCTCTTCCGCAGTTATTCCTTTATTTATAATCATTCTTGAATCTTATATATACAAAACAAAAATTAAATTTTCCTTTTTTCGTATAGCGCCGTGGTTTCTTCCTGTACTTTTCGTTGTACTTGTAACTTCTTCAGGGCAAGGCAATACACAGCTTTACTCTTTTTGGATAAAGCCATTTATCTATCTATCCAGCATTTCCTTTTATCTTTTCAAGATAATTGTTCCTTTCTCTCTTGCACCTACATATGGACTTACACCAATTCGTATAATGTCAGAATACTGGTTCCATTTATCCTGGATTTTTCCACTCTTGATCTCCTATCTTATTTGGAGATATAGAAACAAATTTCCTTTTTTGCCAGTTTCTTGGGGTATTTTTTGCATAGGTATTCTCCCTGTATCTGGCTTTATAAATTTCACATTTCAAGATTGGTCAAACGTAGCAGATAGATATGTATATATGTCTATGTTCGGAATCTCTATTTTTATAGGATGCATACTACATACGTTTCAATCTAGATTGAAATGGGTATTTATTTCTTTTATGCTTTTTTTCTTGTCTTTTTGGAATTTTTTTGTACAGGTTCCAATATGGGAAAACGAAATGAGTCTTTGGAGTCACTGCGTTAAAAATGTTCAAATTTCTCCACACGCATATGACAACCTAGGGTTTCTAAAATTCAAACAGAAAAATTACCAAGAAGCTCTCCCATATCTTAATAAGGCAATTAAAATAAGTCCTTTTTTTCCAAAAGCCTATAACCACAGGGGAATAGTATTCTACAAATTGAACCAATTTAATGAAGCAATGAAGGACTACAATCTTTCTATTCGACTATATCTTTCAGACAAAAAAATGCTTTCAAGAGAAAATCACCTCTCTCTATCCGATGCCTACTTTAATAGAGCAAAGCTATTTAAACACAGAAAAGAATACACACGTGCTATTAATGATTATCTTCTATCAATAAAATCAAATCCCTTAAACAGCGATTCCTTTAACAATCTTGGCGGAGTGTACCTTTTAAAGAAACAAAATCAAAAAGCTGTAGCAGTTTTCAAAAAAGCAATCTCATTGAGACCTACAAATGCAAACTTTATTTACAACCTAGGGTATGCTTATCAAATAAGTTTTAAAAATAGCAAAGCTCTCAAATACTATAATCGTGCACTTTCTATAAATAATAAAATTGGGCAAATTTACGCAAACCGTGCGATAATTTATTTTCAACAAAAAAAATATAAACGCTCTTTCATAGAGGTAAAAAAAGCGCAGGAAACTGGTGGCAAGGTCAATCAAAAACTCTTGGAAGCATTAAAAAAAGTACTTAACTAGGAATTGTAAAAATATGAATATAACCCCTGCAAGAAGAATAGATTATTGGATAGGTATTCCAATCTGTTTCATTCTATCTATCTACAATAAAATCAACAGTTTATTCTGGAAAAAGGAAGTTTTACTTGAAGAACCAAAAAAATTTCTATTCATAGAACTTTCTGAAATGGGTAGTGCAATTTTAGCCTATCCAGCAATGCGATATATAAAAAATAAGTATCCGGAGTCGGAGATATCTTTCTTGATCTTTGAAAAAAATAGACCTAGTGTTGATATACTTGGAATAATAGATGCTGAGAATGTTTACACTATTAGGGACGATTCCTTTCTTGTTCTTTTTCAAGACGCAATCAAGATTTTGTCTAAGATAAGAGGAGAAAAATTCGACGTAGTTTTTGACCTTGAATTTTTTACTAGAATCACGTCTATCTTAACATTTCTATCAAATGCAAAGAAAAAAGTAGGTTTTTTTAAGTATAAGATGGAAGGACTTTATAGAGGAAGATTACTTACACACGAATTACAATTCAACTGGTCTCAACATATTAGCAAAACATTCCTTTCTTTTCCAAAAGTTTTAAAAGATCCGGAGAAACATTCTCCAGAAATTGCCGAAATAGAAAAAGAAGGTGAAATCAAACTACCAATCCATTCCTCTACAGAAGAAAATTTAAACAATATCTGGAGAAAATTTAAAGCAAGAAACATGTCTGTTTCTCGCTCAAACCGATTCATCATTATGGCCCCTAGTGCTGGAGAATTACCTATCAGAGGCTGGCCATCAGAGAACTATATTAAACTTGGTCAAAGATTACTTCAGGACGAAAACAATTTCATAATTTTCACTGGAACAAAAAAAGATAAAGAAGTATCTAAATTAATTATCGAAGAATTAGAAAATTCCAGATGTATAGATCTTACTGGAGAAACGAATTTCACTGAATTAGTCGATCTTTTTAATTTTTGTGACCTTCTGATTGTTTGTGATTCAGGACCAGCACACTTTGCAACTCTTACTAATATTCAGAGTATCGTTCTCTTTGGACCAGGTTCGCCAAAAATATGGTCTCCGTTAGGAGATAGAACTACAATCGTTTACGCAGGGCTACCCTGTTCACCTTGCCTTACAGCATTTAATCATAGAAATACGAAATGCGAGAATAATCTCTGTATGCAGTCAATAACTGTAGAAGAAGTTTTTAGAATCGCTTGCAAAAAAATAAATAGGGACCCAAGCTGAATTCTCGGATCCCTATAAATTAGAGTGAAATTTAACCTGTATATTCAATTATGTGTAAACCTAATCCCCATCTATCTGCCATATAAACTAATCCTGTTTCTTTGTCGACCTGTACGTCATTGCTCTGGGGACAACATCTTTCTTTATTGCCCTCTGGAAGATAATACCCTACTTCTTTAGGATTGAATGGATTAGACCAATCTACAATTCTAAGTCCAGCGTTAAACCAACAAATATACATGAGATCATCTTTTTCCATACCGAGCCATATATTGTGTGCACCATAACGCGACCCAGTTTGGCTCCATTTTTTATCTATAGGTCTCATCTCTATAGGATCAATTTCATGTGGCATAAAAGTACTGCAAATGGTCGGATTATGAATATCTCTCATGTCATAAAAAGTTACAAAAGCAGGAGGATCATCACAATTCACCGTTGTAGTTTCATGTGTGACAATGGCAAACTCTGAACCTGGAGGAACTAAAAATGAATGGTAACATCCAGGCCAGCCATGTGATTCATGGGGATTTTGACGCCACATAAACTCTGGATTAGAAGGATCTGTCAAATCAAACATAGCGATACCTGCATCCCAATAACCAGCAGTAACATAATTTCCGAATGGGTTTCCTTCATGTATCCACGCGCCATCTCCTACGATATCTACATCCCAAGATGGGTCTTCGCCATGTTTTTGTCCCGGAATCCATCCTAAACCAATAAGTTCAGGAGCCCATGCATCTTTCATGTCATGAACTAAAAGAATTTTTCCATCGAAGCCATCTTTAAAACCGGAACTATAAAGCAATTGTCTATTTTTATCATAAATAGGTCTATGAATACCAAATCCATCTGTCTCGATATAATTCACAAATTTTGGATGGAAAGGATCTGTATTATCAAAAATACGCAAACCACCAACTACTTCAGGATCATCCTTGAAAGCTGGCCGAATCTCACTATTAGTAAGAAGAACTTCGTCATTAATACGAAGAACCTTATGAGTTCTTGCCGCAGGGCTATCAACCAATTGATTAATAATTTTAGGATTTTTTGGATCTTTCACATCAAGAATAGTCATCCCATCATGTCCATTTACGCCCGATGCAGCTACATAGCAGATTCCTCCACCAACCTGTATCTGAAAAGCGTCTCCCCATCCGTTTAAGTCTGAATGAGCAACTAGACGTGTATTATGACATTCTTCCGGCCAAGGTTCGCTTAGCACATGATCAACACCAGTGTAAGCATCGTTACCCCCACCCCGAATAGGATTAGGGTGATAAGAAGGTTTAGGCATCAGTTTCCTCCAAAACATATTATGAAATAGAAAATGTTGAGAAAATATACATCAATCTGTAAATTATCTAAAAGCAAAAAATAAAAAAAAAAATCAAATAGGTCTCCCTAATCTAGGATTATGCTACTATGTAAACGTTTTTTCTGCTTGGAGTTTCAAGACAACTATAAATTAACCCAACTGGAAAGAAGTAGTGAAAATATTAATTGATGGATACAACCTAATTCATACAATCCCGTTAATAGCAGAAGAATTAGACCGGGATTTAGAATCTTCGAGAAATAGCCTTGTAAGACTTTTAAATACTTATCGTTCCAGCAAAAAAGATATTTATCCAATAACTATTGTTTTTGATGGTCAAAAAGAACATTTTGACAAAAGGAATACACCTCCTAGGGGCATTAGCATAACGTTTTCAAGGGGAGAAACTGCAGATGAATTAATTGTAAAAATGGTAAAAAATGAATATAAGGGGTCAATTTTGGTGACTTCGGACAAAGAATTGAGAAAAAATGCAGAACCGTATGTAAATACTCTCTTTTATTCTGAACAATTTGCAGATCGTATCTTATTGTCAACTTTGATTACAGAAGAACACTATTCAGAGGAAACTCCTTTGCACAATCAAAAAATCGACACAAAGAAAAAAGGAAATCCTCGAAAATTATCAAAAAGAGAAAGACATAGAAATAAATTTTTAAGAAAACTTTAATAAAATTTTTCTTTCCCATAAATTCCGACAATAATCAACAAAAGAAGAAGAAGAAAACCTGCTGCGGTGAGCCATACATTTGCTGCAGCAAATGATGCCCCAAGAATAGAAAATGCGAGAGTCGCTGGAACCATTCCTAGTAAAGTAGCAACGCCAAATTTCAGGGGATTAATCGAAGTTAGACCTGCAAGATAACTGACCAAATCAAAAGAAATAATGGGAAATAACCGCAAGATAAAAATCCCTTTTCCTCCATGTTGTGTTACGAATTCATCAATTTTACGACTTGTCTTTAAAGCACATAAGAAAGGACGTCCAAACCAAGCAGAAATATAAAATGCAACGTATGAAGCAAAAATTGCAGAAAAAATTGAAAGGAAAAAACCATAGACAGGACCGAAGATCATTGCATTTGCTAAAGTAATTAGGAACGAAGGAAGTGGTGCTATTAATGTTTGTAAAATCATAAGAAGAAATGAAACAAAAGGTCCCCAAAAACCGTATGAAAGGATATATTCCTTTAATTCTGCAAGATTACCGGACAAAAGGAGTTGCCACCCCTCTTCCATAAATACATAAATGATTTTCGCATAAAAAAATAAAATAATTCCTACAACCAATATAGATAGAAAATAAAAACTATTTTTTTTCATTTGCAGTAAGAGATGCCTTTATTTCCTCTAAGATTAACGGATCATCTATAGTGGCAGGAAGTTTATAGGTTTCACCGTCTACCATTTTAGACATAGTTCCCCTTAAAATCTTTCCTGAACGCGTCTTTGGCAAACGTTTAACTACTATAGCTTCCTTGAAAGCAGCTACAGCACCTATTTGATGACGAACTAATTTTATTACATCTTCAATAACTACCTCATTTGTCTTTTCGGAGCCAGATTTTAGTACAAGGAACCCCATCGGAACTTGCCCTTTTAAATTATCTTGAATACCTACTACAGCACATTCTGCAACATCAGGATGTGAACATAAGACTTCTTCCATAGCACCTGTAGAAAGTCTATGGCCAGCAACATTAATAATATCGTCAGTACGAGACATTACAAAAACATAACCGTCTTCATCCATATAACCTGCGTCCCCAGTTTTATAAAAACCAGGAAACTCACTTAAATAAGAATCAATAAATCTGTCATCTGCATTCCACAAAGTCAAAAGACAACCGGGAGGAAGAGGTAATTTTACGCAGAGAGAACCCATTTCTCCTCTTTCTACCTCCCTACACTCAGGATCTAATACTGAGAAATCAAAACCAGAGACTGGTTTAGTAGGAGACCCATATTTAACTGGCAATTTCTCTATGCCGATACTATTTGCTAACATTGGCCAACCTGATTCTGTTTGCCAATAGTGATCAATTACGGGAACACCAATTTTTTGTTCTGCCCACATAACAGTATCAGGATCAGAACGTTCACCTGCAAGAAATAAAGTCTCAAACGAACTGAGATCTTTATCTTTCATTAATTCTGCATCTGGATCTTCTCGTTTTATCGCACGGAAAGCTGTAGGTGCAGTAAATAAAGCCTTTACTTTGTGCTCAGAAATTATTCTCCAAAACACTCCTGCATCCGGAGTTCCTACTGGCTTTCCTTCAAATAAAATGGAAGTACATCCATGAAGAAGCGGTCCATATACGATATAAGAATGTCCTACAACCCATCCTATATCTGATGCTGCCCAAAACACATCACCAGGCTCGATATTGTAAACGTTTTTCATCGACCATTTCAAAGAAACCATATGACCACCGTTATCCCTAACTACACCTTTAGGCTGAGCGGTAGTTCCTGATGTATATAAAATATAGAGAGGATCTGTAGAGTCAACCAAGACACAGTCGGTCATTTCTGATATATCGATAAAATCATTCCAATCGATATCTAAGGCATTATTCATAGTCGCTAAAGTTTGCTCTCTTTGTAAAATTACGCAACATTTAGGTTTAAACTCAGATAGATTTAATGCTTCATCAAGTAAAGGTTTATATGGAATCACTCCAGATGGTTCAATTCCACAAGAAGCAGAGATTATCATTTTTGGCTTAGCATCATCTATACGAGTAGCCAATTCATTTGGAGCAAACCCTCCAAAAACTACAGAATGTACTGCTCCAACCCTTGCACAAGCGAGCATAGCAATCACTGCTTCCGGAACCATAGGCATATAAATTAAAACTCGGTCTCCTTTTTGCACTCCATTTTCCTGCAAACCACCCGCAAATTTCGAAACCTGTTCTAAAAGTTCCCGATATGTTAGTTTTTGAATTGGTGCTCCTGTAATAGGACTATCATATATTAGAGCTACTTGTTCTCCTCTGCCTTCATCGACATGACGATCTACACAATTATAACAAGTATTGACTTGCGCACCTGGGAACCATCGATAAAAAGGGGGATTTGAACTATCTAAAACTACATCCCATTTTTTATGCCAAAATAAGTCTTCTGCAGCATCAGCCCAATATTTTTCAGATTCATCTAAAGATTTTAAAAATTCGTTCTCATACCGAGAAAGCATTTTCACCCTCACAAAAAAGTCTAATAGTTATAAAAATATATGATTTGCAAGCATAACAAATATTATCAAAATATGTTCAAATGAAAATATCTTTTATTCTATTTAGCAAATACCTAGAGATTTTTTATAGGGAGTTTACAGTTTGTCATCACTAAAGTGTACAAGCTGCGACGTTGAGTTTCCTGATGAAGAACCACGATGGAGATGCGAATGTGGTGGCACTCTAGATATAAAAATAGAAAATATCTTTCCAAAAAAGTTGCTTGGTTCAAGAGAATCGAGCCTTTGGAGATATAAAGAATCTATTCCTCTGAAGAATATAAAAAATAAGATTAGCCTTGGAGAAGGAATGACTCCGTTGAGGGATTTTCCTTTCGCAAAAATGGAAATCCAATGCAAACTAGATTTCTTTTTTCCAACAGGTTCTTTCAAAGATAGGGGTTCAACTGTACTAGCAAGCAAATTAAAAGAGTGGGAAATCAAAAAAGTTTTAGGCGATTCTTCGGGAAACGCCGCAGCATCAATAGCTGCATACACATCACTTGCAGATATTGAATGTGACATGTACGTGCCCGATAACACCTCGGAAATTAAATGTATGCAGATCTCAGCTTTTGGTGCGAATCTAAAAAAAATAAAAGGTCCCAGACAATCAACTACTGAAGCTGCATTAAGAGAAACTAAACATTGTTTCTATGCTAGTCATTTTTGGAACTGCTGGTTTAATCATGGAACTAAAACATGGGCTTTTGAATTATGGGAACAAATGCAACAAACAGTCCCTGACTCAGTTATCATTCCAGTAGGTCACGGTTCCTTAGTTATAGGTGCTTACAAAGGATTTAAGGAACTGATGGATGCAGGTTATTCAGATAAATTACCAAAAATTTATGCTGTTCAAACCAAAAATTGTGCGCCACTAGTCCAAATTTGGGATCAAAAACTTACAAAAATCCCTGAAATAAGATTAAATTCTAGCTTGGCTGATGGAATTAGTGTAAGCAAACCTGTACGTTGGAAACAAATTATTGAGGCTGTTCATGAAACAGACGGGGAATTATTTGCCGTTGAAGAAAATAAAATTGGATTGATTTTAAAATATTTTGCAAAACAAGGAATTTTAATGGAACCTACATGTGCAATTCCATTTTTAGGTCTAAAAGAACTTTTAGATTCGAATAAAATCTCTAAAAAAGATATTATTGTTATTCCAGTAACAGGTAGTGGACTAAAGACACCAGAAAAATTACAACAATTCTTTTAATTTCAGGAGTAACACATGGCAGAAGAAATAAATGCAATTGAGGTAAATGAAAATTACGTTGTCGAACTTGCACAAGAACTTATACAAATCCCCGCAGAGAATCCTCCAGGAGATTGTTCTGATGTGGCTGAAAAGATTCTAAAAGAACTGCAATCAATTGGAATCAGCAATATCAAAACATATGAATATGAAAAAGGAATGCCAAATTTCATTATACAAACAGGTGACGGAAATCCCGATGCAGGACATTTTGTCATCGGCGGACATATGGATACTGTTCCGGTTCATCCGGACGAAATTGAATCTTGGAAAGTCCCACCATTTAGTGGGAAGTTAGTAGAAGATGAAATTTGGGGAAGAGGAGCTGCCGATATGAAAGGAGCTCTTGCATCAACCATCGGTGCTTTTAAAGCTATCCAAGAACAAAAGATTAAACTCCCTGGAATACTCACATGGGTGCTATTGTCCGACGGAGAACATGGAGATTTTTATGGCGCACAATCTCTGGTAAACAACGGAATTCTTAAAGAACTAAATGGTGACATGGTTTTATATACAGAATCCACAAGCAACAATGTTATCCGTTCTTTTAAGGGTCGCATTTTCTTCGAAATCAAAGTTCGTGGCAGATCAGTTCACGTAAGCGTTCCTGAAAAAGGGATCAATGCTATCGAAAAATTGGCTAAAATTATTGACGCTTTTCAAGCAAACCGTATTGCCCCGGAACCAGATCCTTTTCTAGGTCCTTGTACACTGACATTTTCCACAATTAAAGGAGGTTCAGCTGTCAATGTTGTCGGAGGAAGAGCAAGCGCTACTTTCGACGTAAGAATGATTCCAGGACAAGAATCATCTGAAGTAAAAAAACAATTAGAAGAAATTATAGAAGAACTAAAGTCAGAAGACCCTGAAATAGATGCCACTCTGGAAATAATCCCAAGTGGTGCAAGAGAAGTAACAGAAATCTTAGAGGAAGAACCAGTTGTAGAACTAATGAAAAGAGTGGTCCCGGCTGTAAGAGGAACTGAAAACGAATTTCTACCTGGAATAGAATCTCCAGGGGCTCTTAGATTATTCATAGAAAATGGGATTCCTGGAGTTTTCTTTGGACCTGGTGAGTTTATATCTGAGGCGCATTTGCCTAATGAAAGAGTTCCAGCAAAAAATTTAATTCATGCTGCATCAATGTTTGCGACCGCCGCAAAAGAAGTTTGCAACGGTCCCAAACTTAAATAAACATTTTAGATTAATAGCCTTCGTCAATGACTTCTTTTAATTGATTACATCCTGCAACTAATGCGGTCATTCCACATGGAGGCAACATACATTCTAGAGCTTCAGTAGCCTCTTCTACCGTTGCACCAAGTTGAAGTGCTTTCTTTAGGTGATTACGAATACCTTCCAAGTCGGAAGGGTCGCGAGAAGCACTCGCAACCGCTATGAAGAGTTCCTTGTATTTTTCATGGAAAGGACCTTCTTTCTTCATTATATGGTTCTTCAATTCTTCATAATGCTCCAAGAGATCAGGGTCAACCTCACATAGAAGTTCATATGCGGGATAAATAAATCCTCTTGCAGCCAACATCTGATCGTAAAGGGCTTTGCCCCTTTCACTCATCGCCATTATTAACCTTCCATAGGATAGTAAAGTTGACAGTTAGACATAAGGATAAACATCATGCTCAAGAACTGTAATTTCATGCCCCGGCAAGATATATTCTTCTTTAGAAGCAATAGAAATACATCTATCTATACTATTAATAGCATCACTCATACTTGACATTTGACCGGCAGGAACTCGTCGATCTAACCCTTCCTGTATTTGTATAACATCGGCAGCAATTACATATGTACCAACTTTTGTCTCAACTGCGACAGAACAATGTCCAGGAGTGTGTCCAGGAGTATGGAAATACATGACACCTGGAACAATTTCGAATTCATCTTTCCAAATAGGTTCAAAAATAATATTTTGTTGGGCATAAACAGGCCATCTTGTATTTGGGTGGATCGGGGAATCATACGGCTTGGCTTGCAAACTAACTGGACACATTGCGTATTGCAATTCTTTAGCCCAAACATATTTTACGGCATTAGGAAAAAGATCGCAGTTCTGAGAATGATCCCAGTGCAAATGGGTTAGAATCAAAATTTCTACGTCCTCACATTTCCAACCAGCACTTTCAATCTGTTTTTTTACATCCTGTTCTGGAGTTCTAGTAGCTGGCCAAGGCGCGCCCCCACGTTCAGGATCTAAATAACTTGTATCTACTACGATCTTTTGATCTGCTCCCTCAATTAAATAAATAAATGAAGGAATATCAATTTTCGTTCCAAAATTGGTCCAATAAACCATATTTGAATAATCGGTATGAATAGTTCCACAATGTAGAGGTCTAATACTTAATTCAGCCATTCTTCCCATCCTTTTCTGTTTGAAGTTATCTTCCTAAACGTTAGCTTTCCTCGAAAATTCGACTACATCCATTAACTCTTGAGGGCCCTTTAAAGGAGCAGCATCTAGACCTAAGGATATATTAATACGATTACTAAAATTTCTATAAGAAACTGAAGCAATAATATCTAAAATATTTTCATCACTAAAACCTACATTTCTTAATTTATTGAGGTCATCTTCAGACATTGAATGATGGTCAAAAGTGAGTTTTTCTGCAAATATTAGCATCGCCTTATCTGAATCATCTAAAATGGAAGAGTTGTCTCTGTCCATTACAACTCCAGCAACATCTGTCAAACTTACTTGATCGCCACTTTCATCACGGAAATTTTGGCCATGATTAAGAGTTCAACCATAGCAACCACCAATAGTAGCTATATAATAGGAAATTAGTTCTTCCCTTCTTTTCCCAAGCGTAGAATTCCCTCCATGTACTGCCATATTCATTGTCTGTCTACCATTCAGCACATCAGGTCTCCGTGCCATAGTAAGCAAAAGTTTTGGCACTGCACCTCTTTGCTCATTAATTTTTTCCAAAATAGACTTAGCCGGTTCTTCTGTATCACCTAAACGTAAGGATGACATCCACATAAAATAGAAACCTCCTAATAATTAATTTGCAGAACTTTTAACTTCTTTCTTTTTAAAGTGGGGGATTACTTCTGTAGCAAATCTTTCTAAAGATTTTATTGCATCACGTTGATTAATTCCTCTAAGCAAAAAATTCATCACATGATTTATTTTAAAATCTTTTTCTAAACGCTCAATATCTTCTATTACTTTCTCCGGAGGACCTATAACCCCTCCTCCTTCAATTTGCTCACGTATGGATAATTTATAACTCATATTTCTCTTTAAAGATTCTTTCTGCTCAATTGGCATTTCAATTGAATTCACCTCACTCCTATAATTAAGATACCAGGATTCTGCTGGTTCAATTTCTTTCCAAGCTGATTCCGGATCATCTGTAACATGAATATTATGCGCTAAAAGATATTCGCATTCCTCGGGATCTTTTCCCTGCGCTAATAAACCATCTTTATATAATTGTATTTTTTCAAGATAATGTTCTGCCCCTTTATGACCAGCGGAAGCCATAACATAAAATCCCTTTTCAGCTGCATATTGATATGTTTCAGGACTAGTACCTGATATCCAAATTGGCAAAGGATCTTGTACTGGTTTCGGATATATTGCTGTGTCAATACAACTGTAATACTTCCCGTGAAAAGTTAGCGTCTCTCCAGCAAGAAGCCTAGTCATAATTTCGATTCCCTCATGCATTCGTTCTCGACTCTCAGAAGGATCTATATTAAAACCCTGAAATTCTTTGGGTTGAGAACCTCTTCCAATACCAAAATCAAGCCTACCACCACTTAAAACATCTACTAAGGCTGCCTGTTCTGCAAGACGAATAGGATTGTGAAAAGGAACGATACTGATTGCCGTACCAACCCTTATTTTTTTGGTTTTCTGCGCTATTGCCAAGGCAACCATAAGAGCATCTGGACACATTCCTACTCTAGAAAAATGGTGTTCAGCAACCCAAGCAGCATCAAAACCTAATTCATCGGCTAACACGCACTGCTCCATTAGGTTGTCATACTCGTCTTGATAGGATTCTCCTTCAGCGCAAGAAGGGATGAAAAAGATTGAAAACTTCATTGCATTACTCCTATAAGAAAATTAAGAAAAAGCTGGGGGTGGATCCATAGTATAAACTTTATCCGCCCTAATCTTGTAAATCACACGAATTTGACCCTCTTGTTTATTTGGGTAAGAATCCATATCTAGATATTTTTTTGCAAGTAAGTCTACATGGTCATCGGCACCTACCTCAGTTATATCTAATACACTCCCTTGGATACCCATCCATAAAAAAGCATTTTCAGGATCGACGATTGCCACAGATACTTTTTTATTTCTCCTCATATTCTTATCTTTAATTCTCCCTTTTGCAGAATTAACTAGTATAAAATTGTCATCTACACTAAACCAAAGGGGTGACACTTGAGGAGACCCGTCTTTCATCGTAGTAGCCAAGTAAAGCAAGGCTCTAGTCTGAAGTAGATGTTTATGACTATCTGGAACTTTTTCTAATAAGACAGACAAAAATAAATCCTTTAATTATAAAAAAACCACAAAGAATTTGATGAATACTACAATATGCAATAAAGTATGTTTTTTCAAATATACCATAGAAAATTATCTAAATCTTTCGTAGATACAGAGGAAAAATGGAATATTTCGTTGTTTTTTGTGCAGCCTTTATTGGTTCGGGTCTTAAAGCTGTAGGAGGGTTCGGTTTTGCAACACTGACAACTCCTACTGTTTCTCTATTTTGGGATGTTCCTACCGCTATCGTAGTCATTTCGATACCAACTTTAGTCACCAGTTTATTAAACTGTTGGAGAACTCGGGAAGCTGCAAAAGAGGGATTTTCAATTTTCCTTCCTTTTTTTATCTTCAGCCTCATAGGTCTTGGTATTGGACTGACGATCTTGTTAAATATGAATCCTAATTTGATGAAATTTATTTTGGGACTTTATTTAATAGTTCAAATTAGTTGGGATCACTTTAATGAATCAGAAACGAAAAAAAAAGAAAGCACTTTCAAACGTTCGATTGGAATGGGAGGAATAGCAGGATTAATGTTAGGAACTGTCGGTATGCCATCACACGTTATTGCCTCTTATCTGACAGGAATGAATTTATCAAAAAACAGATACCTATTTATCTTAAGTAGCACGCAAGTGATTCTACGAGTAACCACAATAATATTCCTTCAATCAAGGCTCGTAGGTACAGAAGTCATAGGACTTACTGCTATCATGTTTATTCCAGTACTACTTGGGTTTGTTGTAGGCACTAAAATATACAAGTTTCTTACTGACAAAATATTTTTCACAATTGTTAAAATTATCATCTTACTGATGGGTCTTGCTTTGATTATCAAATTTCTAATTTAACACCCGAACTCTCAAACGTTTAGACATCTGAAAACAAGGAAGCTGTTATTCTGCTTTCGAAGAAACAAAACTTCAACACCTATACCTTTTGATTAGTTTCATGAAATTATCGAACATTCATTAAATGCATTAAGGAGGTGGACACAATAGTTTCGATGTTGACCCAAGCAAATCACTGTCAAGGACTTTGAATAATTCTTTGATAAATTCCTGAAATATTCATTCCAAATTTCGTCTTTTGATTTAATTGAATGTCATTTCTAAAAGTTTCAAGATCTAAAAATTCTTGTATGACAAAATATTTATGCGCCCCCTCGACAGCAATAAAGCGTCTTAGCCCTACTGTATTTCCTGAATTCAAAAAGCTTGGCAGATACTTACGAACAAACCATGCATTAAATTCTTCAATCGATTCAACTGTTGGATCAAATCTCTCAATACACAAAAAAGGGGCAAAACCCCTCTCGTTTTTTGAAATTTCAGGACCTATCCATGAAAGTGTGTAGCGCAGTGGATTTTGGAATTTTTTATGATATGCAGTATCTCTAGGGTTCCGTGTGCGTCGCAGTTCTTGATATGGTGCATCGTACAAACAGCCGAGACTTGGAGTTTCATACAAAGTAACAAATTCAGAACCTTGCCCCTGACACAAGTTAAAACTTGCACAACTTTGGAAACCAATATTAAGACGTGCGGGAAACATATCTTCAGAAAGCCAAGGCCTAAATTCTGCTTGATCTTCAAAATCTAAATCACAAAATACAGCCAGCATTGCGCTTCCATCATTTGGCATATGGTTTAATTCAACCATTTTACCAATCAGAAGCGTAGGGTGTTTCATTAGAAGAACACAAAAATCCTTGAAGTACCAAGACTACATCTGGGAGCATCAAAAATGTGGAAATCATTTTTTAATTTCCTCTTACAGCCTCGGTAGTCTCTTTTTCAAGTTCTACAAATCGTGGGTCAAAAACATCTCTTTTGAAATCTTCTGACCTTGGGATATCGACTGTAATCTCTTTATGAATTACACCTGGTTGCCCTGCTAGAACAATAATTCTATCCGCAAGGAAAACTGCTTCACTCAAATTATGTGTAACATAAAAAATAGTCTTCTTCGTTTTCTTCCATACTTCCACAGTCAGTGATTGTAAGTCTTCTCTTGTCTGCGCATCTAGCGCACCAAAAGGTTCATCCATAAGCAGAAATTCTGGTTCATATGCATATGCTCTTGCAACTGCAACACGCTGTCTCATCCCACCAGAAAGATTATGCGGATAAAAATGTGCAAATTTTTCCAAATGAACCAATTCAAGGTATTTCATCGCAATCTCTAATCTCTCTTCTTTTTCTATTCCTTTCATTTCCAAACCAAATTCAACATTTCCAAGAGCAGTTCTCCATGGGAAAAGTGCATATTCCTGGAAAACAACTGCTCTGTTTAACCTACCGGCTTCTTCTATTGGTCTACCATCCAAACTAATACTACCACCTGTTGGACTAAAGAAACCGCCTAGAATATTTAAAAGAGTAGTTTTGCCACAACCAGATAGACCAACGACTACAAGGAATTCGCCGTCTTCTATTTCGAGATTAATATCCGTCAATGCATGAACAAGCCTATCTTTTAATGTGTACTCCATTTCTAAATTTTGAATGCTTACTTTGGAAGACATTATTTCCCCTATCTGTTTCAGTTATTCAATTAATAAATAGTATTAAAATAAACGGCTAAAGCGATGGCCTTCTTTGTATTAGCCTGATCCTACCTCTGCCATCATTCCCCATTTAATTACGGTCGCTCTTTCAACTCTTTCAAATATAAATTTTTCGATAATAAAACCAACAAGAGCGATAGTTGCAATTCCAACAAGCATAAAACTCATATCCAAATCTTCTCGGCTATCAAAGATCGCGTACCCAAGTCCCCAGTCACTAGCAGCAACCATTTCTGCAGCAATTCCAGCTCTCCATGCACGAGCAAGACCAATACGAATACCAGACAAAATAAACGGCAATGAACCAGGTAGAGTAATTTTCCGGAAAAGAACCATTCCACTTGCATTCATTGATCTAGCAGCCCTTGTCCAAACAGGGTTTACTGTTTTCACACCTGTCCAAGTAGCAGAAATCGCCGGTAAGGCGGCGGCAAAAGCAGTAATAAATATCATAGTCCCATTTCCAAGGCCAAACCAAAGAACACATACTGGACTCCATGCTAGTGCTGGAATAGGCAGTAACATACTCATGATTGGAACCATGAATTTCTCGAACCAAACAGAAATACCCATAGCAATACCTATAGAAATTCCCACAACGGAAGCTATCGCTATCCCAATAATTATTCTATAAGATGTATGCCAGGCGTGGACACAAAGAATACATGACGTTTCCCCTGCTTTCAGAAAAATTACTTCATACGCACGTTGTAAAATTGAACTACCAAAAGTTCCAGGGAAAATACCAAAACTAGGAAAAAGAGCTGGCTCATCCGCAAACCAAACAAGAATTTCCCAAATTAGGATAACTGCAATAAAGCTCGGAACATTATCCCTTATCCACATTACAGTTCTCTCCCTCCCAGATATTTGGGGTGGAAGTCTTACTTCATCTCTCTGCGTTACCATTCCTAGATCCTCTTTTATGAATTAAAATATCTTTTTTTTTAAAATTGATTTAGAAACTATACTTGAAAAACAAGTAAGTGCAAACAAACATTCTACTTACTTTTCTTACTTTTCTTCTTGCTCTTTGCAGATTCACCTTTCTTTGCAATTTTAGTATATTTATCTACTACTTCTTTCTTCGCAGACTTTCCTAGATGTGCTCCAAAAATACTTTGGTCTTCTGGTATTCCCTCTATCCCCCATGAATTATCTTTAGCAACAATAAAAATCACATCTTCATCATCTGTAGCAACCATGCTGTGAAGAGAATTTGCAGGAATATGAATTATTCCTCCAGTTTGTATCGTTTTTCGCTTCCCATCAATCATAGCTTTCAATCTTCCTTTTTGCACAAAAATAAACTGTTCATTGGGATGTCTATGAGGTCTACTCCCTGTTCCTGCGGGTTTGTCAATAATACCAAAAAGCATTTTGTCTCCATCTGCCCATACTCCTTCAGAAGTACTGTAACTTTCTCCCGCAAGATTCCTCTTCATAGTTTTGGGATTATAAAATGGCATATGTTCTCCAAGTTTGATTTAAATTCTATTATTTAATTTCAATTTTGCTTGCGATTGCAAAACCCTTATTTCCTATCTCAACTGGACCACTACAACGACTATAGAACAAAGTCCCTTCCATAGGACTTCGTAACTCTTCGATAATTTCTAAAGTATGAGGATCAAGCATCTCTCCAAGCAACTCTCCCTTGCGAACTTTTTTTCCTAAATCTGAGTATTGTGTTTTTCGGGAAAGTAGATACCCCCCATGAGCAGGATTCACTTCCACTCTTTTAGATTTATCGAAATAGAGAATCTTGTTTCTTTTTTCTTTTCCACTGATCATTCGAAGATAAATTAGAAGATTACGAAAACCCTTCTCTATAGTATCACCGTATAAGTTTTCCTCACTTTCAGGTAAGTACGAACCGCCCACTTCAACACTTATAGAGGGTTTTCCTTTTTTTAAAGAAACACCAGGAGCACTGCTAGGACTCAAAGGAACACCATGAACCAACCTTGCTCCGCCTCTAGCAAACGCATACGCCATCTGTCTGGATTTCTTTCCAACCTGTTTTGTGAAATCAGGATCCACATCCACTCTACACTGAATTCTTCCAGACGTTCCTCCAGAATGACATTCTACAAAAAAATCGGAATTATCAATAAGTATCGAACGCAACAAAAAAGCATACCTTTCAGTTAAAGTTCCACCTTCATTGCCTGGAAAAGCTCTCCATAAATTTGTCTGTTCATGTTGGTCAGGTGATTGCCTTGAGAAATTTGAAAAAGCGTAGGGATTTGCAACTGGAACAATTGCTAAAGTCCCTGATAAAATTTCAGGATTCAAAGATTTTAAAAGTGAATAAAATGATCGAACAGGCTGCGCTTCATCTCCATGCACACAACCCTGAATCCCTAAAAAAGGGCCTTTTTTAAAACCTCTAATGTAATGAACTGTTAATTTCGTTTCTGCTCCAGTAAGCATCTTTCCTACTTTTAGTTCTAATTTACCTACACTTCCTGGAGAAACATCAAATTGATCAAAAAACAAAAAAACCTCATTTAAAATAGTCAAACTACATGAATTGTTTTATTTCAACCACTTTTCCGGTATTAGCACTCTCTACAACCGACTGTAAAACTGCTATTACATCCCGTCCTTCTGTACCACTAACTTCTGGTTTAGAATTATTCTTTATGCAATCAGAAAATTCTTTAATTTGCTCTGCCAAGGCATCTCCTTCTTCCACAGGAATTTCATTTCTAGTATTTTCGTCTTTGCCTTGAAAAAAGAGTCTAGAACCTTCCTCTTCACTCCATGCTGAAGCTTCCGTTCCATATGCAGCAGTCAAACAAATCTTGGGAACAACATATGTTGTATTAATAAAACCTAGTGGACCACTGTCAAATTCCAAAATAAAACTTGTCACATCGTCAAGATTTGTTTTTCCAAAAAGTTTTTTACTAAATGCAGAAACTCTTTTAACTGTTCCAGCAAGATAAATTAAATTATCTATCATATGGACACCGAGACCCGTCATTCCACCAGCAGGACATTCTTCTGGATCATTTCTCCATCCTGCACGTACATTTTGACCTCCGACATTCGACAAATTTGCATCAAGCTGATGGATTTCACCAAGCTTTCCTTCTTCTATCATCGTCTTAATTCTTCTATTCGCACCTTGCTTTCTTCTGTGATGACCAACTTGCAGAATAACTCCTGCACTTGATGTTGCATCAATCGATTTGTTTGCATCTTCAACAGTAAGGGTAAGTGGCTTTTCGACAAAAACGTGTTTGCCAGCACTGGCAGCTTCACAAATCATTCCAACATGTGTCGAATGGGGAGTCGTCAGAATTACTCCGTCTACTTCGTCATCATTTAAAATTTCAGAATAACTTTCTGCCGTTTTACAGCCAAATTCCTCAGAAAAAGAATCTCTAGTTTCTTTCGTTCTTGCAAAACAACGAACAAGATCAACATTCCCTGCTCTTGAAGAAGCGTTAGCAAGCATCTTTCCCCAACCACCTAGCCCAACAACACCGAGACGAACATTACCTTCTGACATTTTCTTCCTCTCTAGATTAAATTTAAAATTGGTTCAAAATCTAACACTTCATCACATACCGTTCAACAGTTTTCCATAGATTAATTATATGTATGACGAAAAGTTGACCTTTAGTCATAAAAAATATAGGTTTGTTTATCTAAAAAAAAGTACGTAAACTTTTTCCTCAAGGAGTCGAAAAATGCCGTTTCATAGATTTGAAGATTTTGAAGCCAAATATCTTAGTCCCCATTTATCCTCAGGCGAAGGTCCAGTCATAGAGGGCAAATATATGTACTTCTGTAAAGTAAGAAAAGAACCTGGTACCGGTTCCCAATACCACTATCATCCAAATGAACTTATGATTTTTCCTTTGATAGGAAGAATAAATGCAATGGTTGGTAAAGAAAGAAAGATTGTTTCCCCAGGAACTTTTGTCCACGTACCTCCTTATGCTAGACACTCAATGTTCGCAACAGAAGATAAAAAAATGGAATATTTATATGTCAAAGATCATACATGGACCGTAGTAGGACTTGCTGCAGACGAAGCTCCCCCTGAACAAGCTCCCACAGTAGACGAAATAAATGAAAAACATGATACAGGTTCATGGGCAGAACAAGAAAGAGACGCATCAAAATCCGAAATTATTATTGATGGAATTAAAAATAACTACTATCCCATCATAGATTCTCTTGATGCTCCTGAAAGAACTGGATATCAACAAAACTGGATTCAAGGAGAAAGACTCTCTTTTGGTTTTGTAGAAATGCCTGCAGAAATGGAAGAACCAACTTCAATTAGTCAAAGAGAACAATTCATACTAATACTGTCTGGCTCTCTTCATGCAAAGGTTGATAATGAAGAAAAAACTGTAGGGGAAGGTGATGTCATCGAAATTCCTAAAGGATCTGAAAGAAGCTTAAAAGCTTCGAGCGAAGGTTCAGTTCGATACGCATCCGTACGATCTACTCCTCAACTTGAAAAACTGGTAGACGAGGCAAATTAATATGTCAAAGATTGACCGTATTGATTTATTCCCCGTAGCAATACCATTAAATCATCCTTACAAGAGTGCCACAAGGATGACCGCGCATTCTGAGGATATAGTCGTTAGAATAAATGCTAATGGAGTCTCCGGTTGGGGTGCGGCGGCCTTACGCACATTCCCTACCGGAGAAACATTAAAAAGTGCATATAAAATTCTAGAAGAACTTCTAGTACCAGTCGTAGAGGGACAGGATCCTTTCCAAAGGGAACAAATACTTGAAAAAATGGATAGGATAATCCCTTTTCATCACTCCCCAAAATCTGCAATAGATTGCGCTCTACATGATTTGCTTGGAAAAATATTGAATACGCCTGTCTATAATTTACTTGGAGGTAAAGTTAGGGATGAAATGCCCGCTTTTGATATTCTTCCTCTCGAATCACCTGAACGAACAGCAGAACTAGTTAATGAGTCAAAAGAAAAAGGAATTTTTGCTTTTAAAGTAAAGATGAATAGAGATATCAAGACAAGTGTGAAAAGGGTACAAAGTGCACGAGAATCTGCAGGAGAAGATTCGAAAATAGTAGTAGATGCAAATATGAGTTGGACTCCTAAGTTAGCTATTCAAGTATGTTCACTCATAGAACCTTTTTCGATCACAATGCTTGAACAACCCGTACCGGGACATGATATTGATGGTCTTGAATTCGTTACTAAAAATACCCGCATACCAATTTGCGCAGACGAATCTCTCCGACCAGACTATTTAGGGGAAGTTTTGAGAAGGAGAGCTGCAGACATTGTCAATATAAAAATCAATAGAGAAGGGGGATTACTTAACTGTAAAAAGGTAGCCGCTTGTATTGAAGTTTCTGGAATAGAAGGTTTATGTGGAAGCGTAATCCACAGTGCTTTGAACGACGTAGCAAGTGCGCACTTCTTCGCATCTACACCAAATATAGTTTTTAATGAATCAGGAAAATCTCCATCATGGCACTCAGAAGATATAGTCGAAGGATTTAAAGTGGAAAACGGAAAAGTACAGGTGCCATCAGGTGTAGGTTTCGGTGTAGAAGTTAATGAAGATGCTATCAATAAATTTAAATTTAAAATCTAGTTCTAAAAATCATACAATTCTGCCGCTGATTCAAAATAAATTCGTTTCTTAACTTGATCCGATAGACCTGTAAAAATTTTCCTTGGATCATCAAAATCCCAATGAGGATAATCAGAAGAGAACACTAATGTTTTGTCTGCATGTAACATGTCTAATAATTGCATATGCTGCAAATTATCTGGGGCTTCACAAATTGGTTGTGTAGTAAAACGAACGTTTTCTAGAATATATTCACTTGGAGGTTTAGTTAACCAAGGAACTTCATTCCGCATAGATTTCCATTCTTGATCGAATCTCCACATGACACTTGGCACCCATGCGTAACCAACCTCTTGAAAAACAAATTTAAGTTTTGGAAATCTTTCAAAAACTCCTTCTGCGACCAAACTAATTACGTGAGCTTGTCCTATCATAGGCATACCGGTATGTACCTCTATGAAATAAGAAGGAATGCCAACGGGACTCATTGGAGTATTTACACCCGCAGACTCTCCCGCACCATGGAAGCCAATGGGAAGTCCATAACGTTCCGCTGCCTCATAAATAGGATAAAAATGTCGATTACCTAAGAGAACATCAAATTCTGGAATCTGAACTTGAACAACAGAATCATTTCCACCTAAACGTTCAATTTCTTGAACAGCAAGATTTGGATCCCTTGGTCCAACATTAATTGCGAGCTTAAGTCGAGAATCTTTTTCTGCCCATTCATGCAAGAGCCAATCGTTATTTGCGGATATAAACGCTGCAGCCATATCTGCATCAGGCAAACCTCCAACCCCAAAGAGATCTCCAGAAATCATAATCGCATGATCAATTTCAAAAAAATCTAAATGCTTTTCACAAAAATACTTCAGATCCGAACCCGGTCTTCCTCCATCTGGAGGAATAGCATCGTTTCTCTCTGCACCATGAGGATGGAAATACCAGCGTTTTGGAATTGTAAAAACATTCCTTGCGGTATTAGAATCTGAACCTTTACTTGAAGTCTGCACACCCATCCTTTGCCTCCATTCTTCAGTAAGATACGGATGCAACTGGGACATTGAATTCATTCTTGGGTGAACATCACAATCGATAATTTTCATTTTCTCTTAATCCTGTGATATTGATAAAAAAAACAACTACTGCTTTTTTTGTTTTAAGATTGCAGTTATCTTATCTATTTACCATTGAATTAAACTTTAAAACAAACTAACTCTAAAATTTAAAAAATTTTTTGAGGTCCAAATGTCTGAAAAAGGTAAAAATTTTGTATTCATTATGGCAGATGAACACAATTCAAAAGTACTTGGGTGTTATGGACATCCAATAGTAAAAACTCCAAATTTAGATCTCTTAGCGAAAAACGGGACTCTTTTTCGAAATGGATATACAAATTCACCAGTTTGTATTCCATCTAGAGCTAGTTTTGCCACTGGGAAGTACGTCCACGAAACTGGAAATTGGGATAATGCATCTCCCTATGATGGAAAAGTAAAAGGTTGGGGGCACCGACTTCAAGAATCAGGAAATAGTGTAACCTCTATAGGAAAACTGCATTATAGAAATACAACTGACCCAACGGGTTTTGATCAACAGATTTCACCTATGCACGCTTTAGATGGTCAAGGAGATGTTTTTGGATCTATTCGCGAACCAGACTTGCCTGTTAGAAAACAAAGCAGAGATCTTGCACTTGAAATTGGGCCCGGAGAAACCGAATATATCAAATATGACAGGGAAATAAGGGATAAAAGTTGTGAATGGATTCAAGATATGGCAAATAAGAAATCCGATAAGCCTTGGTTTCTTTTTGTTTCTTTCATTTCTCCACATTATCCCCTTATCGTTCCAGAAGAATTTTATGAATTGTATCCTCTAAATAAAATTGAACTACCGAAACAACGCAAAGAAGAAATTGACCATCCATGGTGGGATGCTTTTGAAAAATGCTGGACTTTCAATGAACATTTTGAGAATGATGAAAAAAGAAAGATTGCAATCGCTTCTTACTATGGGTTATGCAGTTTTGTTGATGAGAACGTCGGGAAAATTATTTCCTCGATTGAAGAAAGCGGCATCAAAGAAGAAACTAGAATTATGTTTGTAGGTGACCATGGAGATAATCTTGGAGCTAGAAATCTATGGGGAAAAGCTACAATGTATGAAGAATCAGTTTCAGTTCCAATGATTGTGTCAGGAGAAGGATTTCCTAAAGATTCTGTTGTAGAAACTCCTGTTTCACTTGTAGATTGCTATCCGACTATTATAGAAAGTATGGGTATCGAATTAAACGAAGAGGATAAAAAAAGACCGGGGAAATCTTTGTTCTCAGTTGCAAACAATTCAGCAGACATGTCTCGTATTATCTTTAGTGAATATCACGCTGCTGGATCGATTTCGGCATCCTACATGATAAGAAAAGACCAATATAAGTATATCCACTATGCCGGCTACAGACCTGAACTTTATAACTTAGAAAACGACCCTGAAGAATTAAATGATATATCAAAAGAACCAGAGTCTAAGGAAACTTTGATTGAATATGAAAATATACTAAGAGAAATGCTAGATCCAGAAAAAACTGACAAATCTGCAAAGAAAGATCAAAGAGAATTAGTTGAATCTTACGGGGGAAGAGACTACCTTCTAAAACGAGGAGGAATCAACACGACTCCAGCCCCTGGGAAAAAAGCAAAATTTACATAAAAAATTTATAATTTCTAAAATTTTTCCATTATTGAAACTAAACTATCCATTGTTCCTAAGACTTCTTTTTCACCTTCAGAAGATAACCAAAACAAAATTCTGTCTGCTCCATCTTTAATAAATCCTTCTACAACTTTTGGGTCAGAATCAACACCAAACATTGTTACAGGCACAGGACTTCTACCTTTATCGGAAGCCATATCATTTAGTATCTTGATTTTTTCAGAAAAAGAATCTCCTTTTCTTGGATACGGCATCCAAGCATCCCCATAGCTAAGTATTCTCTGGAAAGTTCTATCTGCGTCACCACCTATTAAAATTGGAGGATGTGGCTTTTGCTTCGGTTTTGGCCAAGACCAGATTTCGTCAAATTGAACAAATTCTCCATGATAACTTGCTTGGTCTTCTTTCCAAATCTCTTTCATAGCCTCTATACGTTCTTTGAGGATTTTCCATCTTACTGGGTAATCTGTTCCGTGATTTTTCATCTCCTCCTTATTCCATCCACCTCCAATACCAAACAGAACTCGCCCATTAGAAATAAAATCTAATGTAGCAACCTCTTTCGCTAAAATTATAGGATCTCTTTCAATTACAAGACATATACCAGTGCCAAGGAGTATTTTCTCTGTTACCGAGGCTGCAGAACCAAGAGCTACAAAAGGATCAAAACTGTGAATATATTCCTTCGGAACATCCCCCCCTCTACTCCACGTAGTTTTTCTAGAAACGGGAATATGTGTGTGTTCAGGAAAAAGGAGCGATTCAAATCCTCTCTTCTCAGCTTCTAAAGCAACTTTATCAGGAGGTGTTGAATAGTCTGTTGGAAAATAACAAAGACCAAATTTCATAAAATCATCCTCTCTTCAAAATTGATAAAATTTTCATATTGACAAAACAAATCTACCTTCTTCAAGTCTAAATTCAGTTCCTAACTTTGCAGATATTTTCTCCAAATTTCTTTGAATTACTTTAAATTTTTCATCTTTCTCATCCAAGACAACTGGACGACCATCATCTTCAATGTAAGTGGGAGAAAATGACAAATCGGCAATTTCACCTTCATGAATTGTACATTTCAGTAAAATGGACTCTTTGACTGTCGGCATAAACATAGGATGATCGTGATCAAGTACAAGATTACCTAAATTGTAGAAGATTGCTTTATGATTATACACCTCAATTCCCTGTATAATATGTGGATGACTCCCGACGACTAAATCAACCCCAGAATCAATTGCAGTATGAGCAACTGCTTTTTGAGAAAGAGTAAGAGTTCTGCTCTGGCTAGCCCCCCAGTGAAATGTAGCAACAAGAATATCCACATTTTTTTTAGTTTCCTTCACATCTTCAATCATTGATTCGAGATCTTCTTCATTCACGTATGGTGGACCAAAAAGAGGATCTTCTCTTATAGGAGCAACACCTGGTCTATCTGGTTGTGCACCCCACCCCATTGGGATATTGAGAATATAAGTGAGAAATCCTATCTTTGTATCAAGTGATTCTATGACTACAGGAGTTCTCGCATCTTCAATATTTCTCCCCGCACCTGTATATTGAATCCCATTCTCTTCGAGAAGTTCAAGTGTATCGACAAAAGGCTCAAACCCATAATCTAGACAATGATTAGTGGCGAAACCAAGAACATCAAAACCGCCAGCTATATATCCATTTATCATTCTTGGATCATGACGCATCACTATTTTGCCTTGCGCTGGTTCACCCTTATGAGAAAGAGAAGATTCCAAAAAACCAAATCTAAAATCAACATTTTCGAATTCATCTATGATGTTATCAAAAACCTTCTCAGGATTTTCTCGATTTATTTCTATATCTCCAGTAAATAAAATAGAAATTTCATCATTAATTTTAAGATTAGAAGAACTCATACAACCCTCCATTTCCAACTTATTATTCTACAACAGGCCAAATCCGCTTCGCCCTAGTAGGAGAACCAGGTGCATGCAATAGTCTCTTGCAAACATGATAAGTCCAGTCGTTTTCACCTTCCATCAATATATCCGCCCTTGGGAAATATTTGACAACTTTATCCAGTGAAGAAAATTCATAAAAAATACTATGTTTAGCCCATCCCGCAGCAGAAACTAATTTTCTGGCTCCTACCGCACCTCTCATATGCTTCATTTCTGGCAATCTATGTTGGGCATACCATGAACTTAAATCGAAATCATCTTCAGGAGTAAAGCAATTATAACTTCCCATTTGAATTATAGGAGCAGGAACACCACCATCAGCTCTAGTGTGAGCATCTGGTCCTTTCACTCTATCTACCTCCGTAAAGATACATGCTCTCTCTCCAACCCTCTTTTGAAGCATATCAATTGTATCTTTCGTCTCTCTTTCAAGAATCTGTGTAGGGTTTGGATTCAGAAATACATCACAACTCAGTCCGCCAATCAAAAGCAAAAATTCTGTTCCATTCGGAATTTCAGAATCATCTGTATAAAACAGATGTGATTTTACCTTTGAAGAATCTGCTTTTCGATCAATCAATTCGTAACTTGCAGCCCACAAATATCCTGAACGTTTCAAAACATTTTTAGGCAAATATTCTTCATGCAACCAAGACAGATACTCCTTTTCGTCTTCTTCTTTAAGATCGTACCAAATAGCATAAATTCCTTTATCCATTTTCCCTCCTTTAATAACTTTAGGAATCGTTTTTATTCTCGTTTAAGACCGCATTCAAACATTTTACCCCCATCATTAAAGAAGGACCTCCTGAGGGAAAGATAAGACACTGGACGGTTTCAAATATTTCGTCTTCAGTTGCACCAAGTTCTAACGCCCTTCTAATGTGATTCATAACATAAACTTCTGTTTCTGGTCCTGGAAGTCTAACGCAAAGAGCTGCAATAATTATTAGTTCCCGGAATTTTTCACTCAGAGCACCTTCTCTTTTAATAACATGATTGTACAAAGCACTTTGTTTAATATGATAATCTGGATCCTTGTTTATATAGAATTCTTGCTCTGGCAAAACCCATCCTCGGTCTTTAATTGTCTGTTCAATTAATTCTTTACTTTTATTGTCGTTCATCATTTTCCTCCTAAACAATTTAAAACACAAAAAGTACATTTAGAAAAATATGCTGAAAGGCAAAAAAATACATTTTTCTTCACCCATTTGATTATGATATGAGAACAATTTTAGAATACAGTATCTAAACATTTAAGAAATATTCCAACTTGGAAATAAAAATTAATCGGAATATAGACGTTTTTAAATAGGGAGTTCGAAAATGGAACGTAACAAAAGATTAGGAGTAGCAGTAGTAGGATCTGGTCGTATCGGTACTCTTAGAGCCAACATGGTAAGTAAACATCCTTCTTTGGAATTTCTAGCTATATCAGACAAAGAAAAAGAGAGGGCTGAAACACTTGGTGAAAGTGTAGCCGCCAACCTTGTGACAGACGATAATTATGAAATAATCTCACATCCTAAAGTAGACACGGTAATAGTATCTACACCTGAACATGACCATACAGAATCTATCATTCAAGCTTTGGAACTAGGAAAGCCTGTTTTTGTTGAAAAACCACTAGCATTAACTCTAGAAGACGCGAATAAAATTGTTGAAACCGTAGAAAAAACAGGCGTTGAGCTCAGAGTGGGATATTCAAGAAGACACGACAGGAGATGGATGGTTGCAAGAGAACAAGTAGATCAAGGAAGATTAGGAGAAATCATTGCAATAAATGCAAGGGTCTATAATTCAAGAGCACAGATGGAACAAATTTTGATTCGTTCTCCTCATGCTACAATGGTTATGGACGCTCTAACCTATTATGTAGATATGGTTTGTTGGTTTAAAGCTGGAATAAAACCGGTAGAAGTTGTAGCAAGGGCAAATGGAAAAGTTTTCAGGAAGATGGGATACGAATCAGAAGATGTAACTTGGGCAATTATCACTTTTGAAGACGGAGCCGTCGTCAATCTAGGAATCTGCTACGCATTACCAGCAAAATATCCTACTCACGGGCAGAGCGCTCGTTTCGAAGTACTAGGAACCGATGGTGTTATTCTTTTAGACACCGATAATAAAGACAGTCTTCTTTATACAGACAAAGGTGTTCCACACGCTTATGTCCCAGGACACCAATCGAGCCTTGTTTTTATGCAAACTAACTCTTCTGGAGATTGGTCTATGGGAGATTATTGGGGACCCATCGCGAATGAAACTAGAACGTGGCTTGATCACCTCGCGACTGGTCATCCCTGTCAACACACCACAGCTCAAGAAGGAAGACAAACTGTAGAACTAACGATGGCTATTGATTTATCAGCAAAAACCGGAGAAAAAATCAAAATCCCAATGGTTTAATTTTTATAATTTAATAGGAGACACCAAATGATGCATGTCACACAAAAAAGTGTTGATATTGGATTGGCCACTAATAATATTGATAAAATGAAAAATTTCTATATAGAAGTCCTTGGATGTACTGAAGTTGCAACAACAGAGATTCCTAGAGACTTTATCCAACAAGCTGGATTTGGTGAAAACAATCTTAGATTACATGCGTTAAGGTTTGGTGACATTTTGATTAAATTACTTGATTTTGAAAATAGCCCAATAGGAAATGAACATAAACTAGCTGATTCACAAATTGGATTTCGTTATTTAACTTTTTGGGTTGAAAATATGGAAGAAACTGTAGAACATTTAGAGAAAAATAATGTACAACTACAATGTCAAATTCTTTCGAGAGTTCCCGAGAGAAAACTCGTTTTTTTTAAAGACCCCGACGGTAATTTGTTAGAATTAAACTGGATCGACCCAAACCAAGCATAATTTCGTAATTTTTTTTAAAAGGATTTTGAAATGGATTTGAAAAACAAATTTAATCTAGATGGAAAAGTCGCATTTGTGAGTGGAGGAAGCAGAGGGCTAGGAAGAGCTTGTGCACTTGCCTTAGCTGAATTTGGAGCTAATGTTGCTTTAGGAGCAACTGACGAAAGAAAATTAATCGAAGTCTCTAAAGAAATCAAAGAACTAGGAAGCGACTCAATAACTTGTGCGATGGATATTTCAAATCCAGATTCTGTTAAAAAAGCAATAGATGCCGCTGCAAAAAATTTCGGCAAACTAGACATTCTTGTAAATGCTGCTGGTATATGTCCCCGTGTTCCTTGTCTAGAAATGAGTGAGGAAGAAATGGAAAAAACATTTCAAATAAATACTTTTGGGACTTTCTATATATGCAATGCCGCAGCGAATCACATGAAACAAAAAGTAGTTTCTGAAAATGGTGGTGGAAGGATCGTCAATTTTGGTTCGGTCGCAGGTTTTAGAGCCAGACCAAATGTACCTATTTATGCTGCCTCAAAAGCTGCCGTCCATGTTCTTACACAATCTATTGCTGTAGACTGGGCAAAATATGGGATAAGAGCCAATATAATAATTCCTGGTCAATTTGATACGGATATGGGAGCTCCATTGATGAACGATCCTGCTGCTTTAGAAGCATACGTAAAAAGAATTCCAGCCTCTAGAGTAGGACAGCCTGAAGAATTACCCTCACTCGTAATATATCTATGTTCAGATGCCTCTTCTTATGTTACCGGAGGACTTTTCCCAATGGACGGAGGACTCACCTTACAATAGTTCCAAGGGAAAATTGTTAAGGAAATTCATAGAATGGAAAAAAAATTCAATATAGGCGTAGATGTTGGCGGTACTTTCACCGATCTGGTACTCATGGACACCAATTCAAATCTGCTATGCTTAAGTAAATCGCCAACTAACGTCAAGAATCCAGAACTTGGAATAATCGATTGCATAGAAAAAGCTGCTGGGCATTTGGATGTTTCAAAAGAATATCTACTTGAAAATTGTGAAAAATTTGTTCATGGAACCACTGCTGCCACGAACGCGTTACTTACAAATAAAGGCGCTAAAATAGGGCTGTTAACAACAAAAGGATTCCGTGATTCTTTATCATTTAGGAGAGGATTTAGAGAAAATGTATGGGATCATCGAGCTGCTTATCCCACAGTACTAGCAGATCGTTTCCTTCGATTCCCAATCGAAGAAAGAATTGATGCGAATGGACGTGAAGAAACAGAACTGCGGAAAAATGACATTCTTAATGCAGCTTCATTCTTCAAAAAAGAAAAAATTGAATCTTTAGCAATATGTTTCATCAATTCTTACCTAAATTCTTCTCATGAAAAAATGGCAAGAAAAATATTAAAAGAAAGAGGATTGAAGACTCCTATTTTCCTCTCTTCTGAAATCGCACCTATCATTGGAGAATATGAAAGAAGTTCTACAACTTGTGTTAATGCCTATATCTATCCTGTTGTAACTTCTTACCTCAAAGAACTTGAGAAACAACTGAGAGCAATTCGCTATGTTAATCCAATTCATCTTGTACAAAGCAATGGAGGAATGACTGATATAAAACAGGCAATTCGCACCCCTATTTCTCTTGTTCTCTCCGGTCCAGCAGCGGGGGCCTCTACTGGTTGTATTTATGCAAAATCTTTCAAAAAACAAAACGGCATTTTTTTCGATATGGGTGGAACTAGTACAGATGTAACTCTCATAAGAGATGGAAATCCCGGAATGATAGATCAATCCACCGTAGGTGGTTATCACGTGAATTTGCCGTCTGTAGAAGTACAAACAATAGGAACAGGCGGAGGTACTTTGATCTGGGTAGATGCAGCTAAAGGGATTAGAGTCGGACCTAAAAGCGCGGGATCAGAGCCCGGACCTGCCTGTTATAGCAAAGGAGGCAAACAGCCAACTATCACAGATGCGAATTTATTGTTAGGCCGAATTAATACTAAGGGATTACTGGACGGAGAAATTCCACTCTCAATCGAAAATGCGAGTAGAGCTTTCAACAATTTTGTTGCTAAAAAACTGAAAATGAATATAAATCAATCTGCAATCAGCGCTATACGTTTAGCAAACCAATTTATGGCAAGTTCTATTCTCACAATTTGTTCTCGACACGGTTCTGATCCTAGAGACCTAACACTAATTGCAGGTGGTGGTGCAGGTGGAATCTCTGTATCCAGTGTTGCGAGAATTTGTGGAATCAAAAAAATTCTCATTCCAAGAGAAGCTTCTGCAGCTTGTGCTTTAGGTATGGTTTGTGGACCATTACGATATGATCGAAAGAGAAGTTTTATGGTTAGAACAAGCGAAATAACAGCAATGAATATTCTCAAACAATTCAAAAATCTAAAAAATGAAACTAAAAGCTTGGGTTCAGAAACAAAAAATCAAGAGTTGAAATTTGGAATAGATATGCAATACCCAGGCCAAGCTTGGGAACTTACTATCAATTTAGATAGCATTTCTTTAAAAAACCTATCTCCCAAAAAATTAGAAAAACTTTTTCATGAAGAACATCTGAAAAGCTATGGACATAACAGACCTACTGAACCAGTTCAAATTACAGGATTTAGGATTACACTTCAAGAAAAGCAAAACTCATCGATTCCCAGACATCCTCAAGTTCAAAAAACAGAAGAAGTTTTTACAGGGGAAAGAAATGTTTATTTTGAAAAAACTCAAAGTTGGGAGAATGCTAAAGTATTCAACGGAAAACATATAACAAAACAGATGAAAATTAAAGGGCCTGCTATTATAGAAGAATCTTCAACTACAATTTTAGTTGAACCTGGAGATATCCTATCTCTCAACAAGAATGGTGCATTTCAAATAGAACTAGTAACAAGAAAAACACAAAAAAGAAAAAATTACAAAAAAGAAAAAATTGACCCTGCCAGTCTAGCTATTTTTCAAAATCAACTAGATCTTATATCTCGACAAATGGGCATCATAATGCAAAGAACTGCACGTTCAACTATTTTTAGTCAGGCACATGATTTTTCTTGTTTTATTACAGACTCTTCGGGTCAACTAGTATCTCAAGCTGATGGACTTCCTATTCATACAGGAAGTGGAGGATTTGCAGTTCGCGGAGTTCTTAAAAAATTTAACAAAAGAATTTTTCCTGGAGATCTCTTTCTATTAAACGATCCCTATATTGGAGGAGGAAATCATCTACCTGACTGGACTGTAATAGCACCAATTTTCGAACAAAATACTCTTTGTGGTTTCGTTTCAAATAGAGCTCACCAAGTTGATGTTGGTGGAGGTGTAATAGGAACTTACAATTCTGACGCAACAGAAATTTTTCATGAAGGAATAAGAATATCGCCTATAAAAATTAGAAATAGAGGAAATTTCGAAGATGATATTCTAAAACTTATCCTATCAAACACACGAGCCTCCGAAGTAATTAGACACGACTTTTCCGCAATGGTTGGAAGTACAAAAATAGGAGTCTCTAAACTTACAGAAATAATTCGCGAAAAAGGAAAGAAATTTGTCTTACAAGGTTTTTCGGAACTGCTAAATTATTCTGAATCACTGATGCGATCTGAGTTAAAGAAAATTCCAGACGGTATTTACAAGGGAACAGAAACTATGAACACAGATTGTTTTGATGAAAAAGAAATACCAATACATCTCAAACTTACAAAAAAAGGAACAAATATCACCGCCGATTTCTCTGGAAGTTCTCCACAGATTAAAGGATACAAAAACAGTCCGATATCAAATACCCATTCTGCTTTATATACGGGAATTTCTTCCCTGGTAGATCCGAATATTCCACATAATGAAGGGTCATATAGACCCATAAAAATAATTGCACCTGAAGGAAGTGTAGTGAATGCAAGTTTTCCTGCACCTGTTACATTATGTACGGTATTTCCTGCACACGAAATAATTCATTGTGTTTGGAAATCTATACATAAACATTTATCTGATAAAGTCTCGGCTGCATGGGCAAAAACTGCATATCCAATTACTGCTGGTTATGATGAAAAGGATGAGTTTTTTGTAATCTACCATTGGCTTGGAGGACCCGGAACTGGTGCAGTGATGGGGAGAGATGGGTTAGATCTAATTGGAAATCTCCCAACTTTAGGAGCTTTAACAATTCCAAATTTAGAACATTACGAACAGGATTATCCAGTACACTTTATCCGACAAGAAATAAGAAAAGACGGGGGAGGACCTGGGAAATGGAGAGGCGGAACAAGTGTAAGTTATGAGGTTGAAATCAAATCTCCTGTTAGCTGTTCTACAAGAGGAGAATCTTGTAGAACGATAACATCTTTTGGTTTAAAAAAAGGAAAACCTGGTTCTATTGCAAAAGTACTTTACAAAGAAAATGGGAGTCGTAAGTGGACAACTCTTCCACAATATCAAAATATAGAATTACTTCCCGGAAACCTTAAAATTGAAGGGGCTGGCGGAGGCGGATTTGGAAATCCTTACCAAAGACCGATCAAAGCTGTCTTACAAGATGTAAAAAATGGTGTGGTCTCCATTAAAAGTGCACTAACAGATTATGGAGTATCCATCGATTCAAGGAACCTTAAAGTGGACAAATCAGAAACTAAAAAAATAAGAATGAAAAAATAAATTTAGAGCCTAGGAATCTTGTCATTTTTCACAAGCTCCACAATTGATTCTTCAAATGCGTTTATTGTCATTTCAATATCTTCTTCAGAATGAGCAGAGGAGGTGACACCTCCCGTATAAGACATCAGATCTACCCCTCTGCTTCTTAAAGATAACTGAAAATCTAAAACTTGACTTTGTGGAATAGTCTTTAACTCACGAGCGTGTAAGCTGGTAAAGTCTTCTTTTTTATGGGAACCCAGAAAAACATGAAAAGTAGAAGACTCCCCATATACAAATCCAGAGATCTCATATTTCTTAAAAATCTTTGAAAAATTCTGTCTCAGTTTTTCGGCTGACATATCTGCTTTTTTTTGTACTTCTCCCAATTTGAAGATCTCAAGTGCAGCTATCCCACTCGCAGCTGATAAAGGATTTGCATTAAAAGTACCGCGATGAAAAACCCCTGCTTGAAGACCCTTAAATTCCTTGCTGGGATCTAGAAGATCCATCAATTCGGATTTTCCAGATACACAACCTCCTGGCAAACCACCAGTAAGATTCTTTGCAAGGGTAGTCAGATCCGGGGTAACACTCTCAAGTTCCTGAATTCCTCCGGGACTCCACCTAAATCCAGTAATTACTTCATCAAAAATTAGGAGCACATCGTACAAATCACACAATTTTCTAAGGCCCTGTAAAAATGAATCAGGAATAGGAACGGTTCCCCAAGACGCTCCTGATGGCTCAAGAATAATCGCTGCAATATCTTTGTTCTGAGACAAAACATCTTCAACAAATTGCAAGTCTGCAGGGCAGACAATCGATGAATCTACGACATTATCAGGTAATCCATGGGATACTTTTTTGTCAAATGGAAACTTAATTCCAACATTAGTATCATCCCCCCAACCATGAAAATGTCCTTCGAATCGAATTATCTTACTCCGACCGGTAAACGCCCTTGCCAACCTTATTGCTAAAATATTAGCTTCCGTCCCAGAACCTACAAACCTTACACGCTCGGACGAGCGATACATACCAGATATTAACTCTGCCCACTCTAATTCTTTTTCTGTCAAAGAAGAATACAAAGTACCTTGATTAACTTGTAAATTTACTGCTTCGACAATAGCTTCATGAGAATGACCTAATAAAAGAGCAGCGCTTCCCATTGAATAATCTATATATTCGTTTCCATCTACATCCCATTTTCGAGAACCTTTTGCTTTAGATATAAAAATAGGAAATGGAGTTGCATAACGTAGTTCACTTGTAATTCCACCTGCAATTAAATTTTTTGCTTTTTCAGACAGTTCTTTAGACTTTTGTCTTTTAGAACTAAAGGAATTATCCATTTATATGAAATCTCCAAAAAAATAAACACGAATAACTTCATCATACTTCTTAAAAGTTTTTTTAAAAACCTCTATAAAAAAAATATAAAATCACTCTTTTCTCATTTCCCTTTCTTTTCTTTTGGTATAAGAAAAATCATTGGGAAAACTAGAAGAAACATTCCTCCTAAGAAAAAATGTACTGAGTTATAGGAAAGAATT
Source organism: Nitrospinaceae bacterium UBA3496 (assembly GCA_002377645.1). Lineage (GTDB taxonomy): Bacteria > UBA8248 > UBA8248 > UBA8248 > UBA8248 > UBA3496. The sequence goes on from DFQF01000023.1 coordinate 71,250, forward strand.
CCAGAATGAAGAGTAATTAGATCCTCTGCCATTTTTAATGGATGCATTTTCAACAAAGAAAATGCGTTCTGTTGATGTAAAAATAGCGAGAAGATTTGATCTTTAAAACTCCAAAATTCACGATTCAAATCGCTAACAGAACCTATAAGAGCAATTCGATAAAATGCTTCATCTCTAGCTAGTAATGTTGTTAATAAAGCATACCCGAGATTCCCGCCTATACGTCTACTAAGATTGTAAAGCGCCGAAGCAGAAGTAGTATCCTTAGGCGAAATAGTACTGAAAAAAACTGCAGATAAGGTTACAAAGAAACATGGCATTCCAAAACCCATAATCATAAGAGGAAATGCCAAGTCCCAATAATTTGCTTCTAATGTTAATTGAGATAAGAGATAAAATGTATACGACATAAAGCAAGCACCGCAAAAAATAAGAAAACGAGCCCCTATAAAATTAAACAAGAACCCAACTGTTGGAAGCATAATAAAGAGAATTGCACCCCGGGGAAGAAGTACTAATCCTGCATCCATAGCAGAATAAGAAAAAAGATTTTGTAGAAGTTGAGGCATCAAAAAAGTAGAACCAAAAAGTGCTATGCCAAAAATGAATATAATTAGCGACCCTATACTCAGGGGTAAATTTTTTAAAACTCTAAAATTTATAATTGGATCTACCGTGTTCAATTCCCAAAAAACAAGAATGATAGCTGCAAAAACAGTGATAACAGTCAATATCGTAATAAGATCGGAATCAAACCAGTATTCCTCCTGTCCTCTTTCTAATACAAACTGAAGTCCCACTAAAGTAATAGACAAAAGACATATGCCACCCCAATCAACTTTTTTAATTCCGCGTTTCAAGAACGGAGGATCTATTATGAATATATTTACTAAAACCATACCGATCACACAAAATGGGATATTAATAAAAAAGACCCATGGCCATCCATATTCCTCAGTTAACCAACCACCGAAGACAGGCCCCATTGCGGGAGCAAGTACAACACCCATTCCAAAAAGACCCATTGCGACACCCTGCTGTTTAGATGAATACGTCTCTCTAAGAATCGCCTGCGAAATGGGAATAAGTGGGCCACCACCAATTCCTTGTATGGATCTATAAATTATGATTTCTGCAAAAGAACTAGCTGTCGCGGAAAGAAGGGAACCAACTGTAAAAATAAGAAAGGATAATAAATAAAAGTTTTTTCTTCCAAGGACAGTACTCCACCATCCTGTCATTGTGATCATAATTATCTGTGAAATAGAATAACTAGTAGCAATCCAAGTTATAGCCGATAAATCAACTCCAAATGCGCCCCTCATATGAGGGAGAGAAACATTTACTACACTTACATCCATTACCGAAATAAAAGTTCCAAAAACTGTCGCAGTAGTAATCAAAAAACGATTCTTAGAATTAGAAATGAATTGTTCACTTTGAGTTTCATTCATTTTCTAAAAGACCCAAATCATTTTTTCATTTTAAAATTCATAACAGAAACATGAGACTGAGATTGATTTTTCACTTTGACCCTTACGTAAACGGACATTCCTATTAACAAAGGGGTATTTTTTAACTCTTGATTATCAAGAGTGATTTTAACTGGAACTCTCCTTACAACCTTGATCCAGTTTCCTGTCGCATTTTCCGTAGGTAGCAAAGAAAACGAGTCTCCTGTTCCAGAAAAAAAATTTTTTATTTTTCCAAAGAAAGTCTTGCCAGGATAAGCATCCGCAATAATTTCCACTTTTTGACCTATCCTCAGATTCTTAACTTGTCCTTCTTTAAAATTTGCTTGTACATAGATTTCTCTTAGAGGAACTATCAGTCCCAAACTTCTTTCTGGCTGGACAAAACTACCAATTTCAACGCTTTTTTTGCTAAAGACTCCACTTATAGGAGCACGTATAGAAGTATAAGAAAGAAGCAACTTTGCTCTTCTCAACTTTGCTTTAGCAACCTCCAACTCTCCTTTCAAGGATAGAGATTCCTGTATTTGTATTTTTGTTGACAATTTTTCTTTATCAATTAAAGACACTGAAGCCTTCAATTCATGCATTTTCTCTTTTAATGCTTTGATTTTATTTCTCTCTACATTTCTAGAAGCAATGCTTGCATTATATGTCGCAAGTTCAACATCGTGTTTACTAATAACTTTTTCTAAAATTTCACTAGATATTATTTTGTGATGAAATAATTTCCTATTTTTTAATAGTAAGTCCTTCGTTCTTTTAAGGTTCAAAAGACTAATTTTCACTTCGTTACTCTTTTGCTGAAAAAGTGATTTTGCAGATTTGATTGTTTGTTCTAGCATTGAGAGACGTGATTTTCTCTCATTCACAAGTGGCTTAAATCGATCTCCTTCATATTTAACTTTTGTTTTACTTGACTCAAATTTGTTTCGAGCAACCAACACTTCTGCCCTAGCATGTTCAACTGCAATGGAGAAAAGTCTTGGATCCAATTGGACGATCAAATCACCTCTTCTTACTTCTTGATGCTCATCCACATAAATTTTTTGAACCATTCCTTTCACTCTTGAAGTGATAGGGACTATAGGAGCCTTAATATAAGCGTTGTCAGTAGTCTCAAAATCTTTGTTATTTAGCCACCAAAAATAAATACTGCTCGAACAAAACACAAATAGAACGAGAACTCCAAGAACAATTGTGAGTTTTGAACGTTTCATTCTTGCTTCCTATTCAAAATACGTAAAACCCTACGAGTACTTAAGAAATACTTACGAGAGAGAAACTATTGCAGTCATAGAAACATCTGCCTCTACATTCGGTGATGGCAAAGGAATTTGCAAGGCAGTAAATGCTGGCCTTTCGTTTGAAAAAATCTTCTCAAAAATTGTCTCTAAAGTAACCAGATCATTAATCTCTTTCAAAAAGACTGTTAGATGAGAAATGTTAGAAAAGTCTGCATTCAAAATAGACAACGTACTCTTCAACTGAGAAAAGATACTTTCAGCTTGAGATAACACATCTTCTTTTTCTCCTTCAACAGGAGTAATATTAGACAAAAAGACCAAATCTCCTGCTCTAGTTCCAAGACTCATATGAGCTGGCAAAGAGTCATTTCCAGAAGTTACAATTTCTTTTCTAATATTTGAATCTACTGCAATGGCAGTGGGTTCAATTTCTATTCGTTCTCCTTTATGTCCAACTTCTGCAACTTGTAGAACAGTGAGCGCTGGAGGATCAGAAGGAAAGAAAGTTTCATGAATTCGATGGAAAGTTGGAAAATCTCGCATATCCTGAAGGTATACAGTGAGATTTAATATGTGTTCCATAGAAGAACCCGAACCCTCTAGGTGTTTTCTAATCAAATCGTAAGTAAACCATGTTTGAACTGCAATTGGACCATTTCGACTATCTTCATGACTTCTCCCAACTTTTAAAATATGCCCCTCTTCTGGAATATCATCATAATTATTAATCAAAGGAGAACCGGGTTTAGAGGTATCTGTAGGAATTTGCCCTGCGACAAAAAGATAGGGTCCTGCACCAACAACATGCGAAAAATGCGCGGCAGAACTATGCTCTATTGAACCAGGTAATGCAGTTCTTTTTCCCAAACTTTTTTCTGCTTCGGGGTTCATAGCAATTCCATCAATATTAAATCGAACAGACTCATTAGGGTCGAAATGACCCATTCCTACTGCAGTACTGGGAGTAGGATCATTCGGCTCATAAAATTTTCTTATAGAATCAAAAACAGGAAAAAAACGTTTGTCTCTTTGATAAAGGTGAAATCGAACAAGTTGAGTTAAATCTCCACCTTCTTTTTCAAGAATTTCAGAAACACTTTCGTATGCAGAAATAGACTGTGAAGCTATAGGTCCTTCGATTGAATCAACCCACGGATAACTATGATTTGGAGCAGGTCCCAAATTCTCTACATCTTCGTGCTTTAAACACAATTCTAGAGACTTTGGATGCAATCCTAACTGACCACTGAAGAACAAAAAAGATTTAGTTTTTACATATCTCGGCCATTTACTTATGAGTTTTTTAAATTGATTGTCCAATACCATTTTCCCCTCAAAACTTCTTTAGTAAAAAATAAAAGCTACCTTGTTAGATTATTCTTAAAAAAAGCAGTGACTTTTAACAAAGAGTCTTCAAACGCTTTCTTATTAAATTCCTTAGCAAAATCTCCAACACTTGGATGGTATTTTTCACGATATCCTCCCAATTCATCAAACTTCCGGAAAGAGTCTGGATATCCTACTATCTCGAGAAAATCTTTGCCTTCCTCTTCAAGAAGAGAGTCATAGCTTTCTTTACTTTCTAATTCATCAGATAAACCGTATAAGATTAAAGTCTTTTCCTTGATATAGTCTCCTCCTTGCCATGT
>DFQF01000056.1 GCA_002377645.1 Nitrospinaceae bacterium UBA3496
AAAGTAACCAATTTTCTACCTAAACCACCTGCTGGTTTAGTATTTCAGGATCTCGATGGAGATTTATAATTTTTTATTTAACCACTTGATTGATTGAATTACTTATATATTCAATATTTTTTGTAGTAATTCCTGCTATATTTATTCTCCCAGATTCTACTATGTAAATGGAAAAATCTTTTTTTAATTGAATTACTTCTTCTTTACTCATGCCACTAAAACTAAACATGCCTTTTTGATCTTCAATAAAAGAGAAGTCTTTGCTACATCCTAATTCTTTAAGATTAGAATTTAGCGAAGTTCTCATACTAATAATTCTATTTCTAAGGGTTGTTAAATCTTTTGTCCAGAGATTCTTTAAGCTTTCATCATTAAGAATTATTTTTACAATTTCTGAACCGTGTGCAGGTGGATTTGAATAAATAGTTCTAGCCGTTTTTTTTAGTTGGCTAAGTAATTTTTCAGACTTGTTTTCATTATTTGATTTATAAATTAAACATCCTACTCTTTCACTATACAACCCAAAATTTTTGGAGTAACTTGAGCATATAAAAATATCATCTAAAATTTCATACATAGCTCTTACGCCTGCTGCATCTTCTTCAACCCCTATGCCCAATCCTTGATATGCGAAATCACATACAGGTATGATATTTTTTTCTTTTATTACAAAGGCTAATTCTTTCCACTGATCTATACTCAAATCACATCCTGTAGGATTATGGCAACATCCATGAAGGATTATAATATCGCCACTTGGAATATTTTGAACGCTATTTAGGAAATTTTTGAAATCTACAACATTGTTTTCTTTATCAAAATATTCATAATCCATTGTTGAGAAACCCGATGATTCAAATATAGGTTTATGATTAGCCCATGTAGGATTACTAAACCATACTTTTGAGTTTGGAGAAAAAATATTTAGAAATTCAGAAACAAGTTTTAATGCTCCTGTTCCTCCTGGTGTATTTAATCCAATTGGATAAAAATTTGGTTCACTAAAAAGATTTTTTCCTATTACCATTTCGATGGAACTATTTACAAAACCTTTATCTCCATCAATAGGCTTATAAGACTTAGATATATCCATATCAAGCAGTATTTTTTCAGCTTCTAGTACTGATTCAAATGTAGTGGTTTTTCCATTATCATCTTGATACACACCAACGGCTAAATTTACTTTGCTGGGGCTTTTATCTTTATTAAATTCTTCAGAAAGTCCTAGTATAGGATCTTTAGCTGCTTCGTTTACATTTTCAAAAAACATTATTTATCAGTACCTAGATTTATTATAAATTAAGATGCTGTTTTACTCTGAAGTTTCTTCTCCGCCATCTGAATCTGAATCAGAGCTTTCACCATCTTCTGTAGTTTCACCTTCTCCTTCAAGACCCTCTTCTGAAACTGCTTCAACAACTTCTTCTTGAACTCTTGGAGGCTGAATCCATGCAATTTGAGCTTCTTCATCAGATGTAAGACTTGCTCCATCTGGAATATTTAGATCTTTCGCGTATACGTACATTTCTAAATTTTCTAATATTGAACAATCTGCTTCTAATTCTGAAGGAATTTCTAATGGTTTAGCAAGAATTGTTACTTCATAAACCCCTTGAGTTACCACTCCTGCTCCACCTCTAGTACCTGGTGCAGAATCTTGGTTTATAAGAACAACTGGAACTTGTACTTCAATCTCTTTTTCCATATCTACTCTAAGAAAATCTACATGTACAAGTTTATCTGTAACTGGGTGACGATCAACATTCCTTACAAGTGTATAAGTTTCATCTTTGCCATCAACTGATAACTTTATTGGAGTTGTATAACCTGCTTCTTTAAGAGTTTTGTATAAAGTATCTTCATCAACTTGCAAACTTATGGAGTCTCCAAGACCATACATATTTACAGGTATAATTCCTGTTGATCTAAGGGATTTATTTTTCTTCCCAAAAGTATTCCTTTTTTCAGTTTGTAAGTTTATTTCTTTTGCCATTTTTTTATCTGTTGTTTATCTAATTTTTTAGCCAATTATCTAATTGTATATTTTTTTCTACAGCTAAGAAACTGTAAAACCTTCAAAAACAACAATTTCATATAAATATGCTAGTATATAAGTATGTTAATACCCATGAAAATAGATTATGCATTGAGATTATTAGTTTATCTTGCTGTAAATAAAGATAAAGGTCTAATCAAGACAGAAGAAGTTTCTAAAGACCAGGGTGTCCCCCTAAAATTTCTTCAAAGAATTTCTAATGAGTTACAAAAAGAAGGAATTATTGAATCAAGCAGAGGTCCTGCTGGAGGTCATAAGATTCTAAGAAATCCAAAAGATTTGTTTGTGTCAGAAATTATAAAACTACTTGATTACACATTATCTCCAATTGAATGCATTCATAATGAGGATGTTTGTATACACACTGATGCATGCAGTCAAAGGGAATTATGGATAGGCGTTGAAGATGTTCTTCTTGAGCATTTGAGTAAAATCTCGGTTGCAGACTTAGCTGACAGACAATCTATATTGAACACCAAGAATGTAACTTTTATTTAGTTTAAATTTCAAAGAGGTTTTTTTGAAAAGAGTAGGATTTATACTAAAAGTTCGTGAAAATTTTATTCAGGAATATAAAAAACACCACAAAAATGTATGG
>DFQF01000099.1:0-3734 GCA_002377645.1 Nitrospinaceae bacterium UBA3496
TGGTGGAGGCGGCGGGAATCGAACCCGCGTCCGCAAGGTTTCAGCCGTGAGCGTCTACGTGTGTATCTGGCGATTAAAGATTCGCCGGGGTTAGCGCTCGCCAGAGTGCAGTCACCCTAGCTAGTTCGATTAAATTTCGCTCAAATTCCCTACGAACAGAAGAAAATTCAAACTAGTCCGCTAACGTCGTCTCTTCCAATCTCACGGACTAAAAAAGGAGAGACGCTCGCAATCTAGGCTGCGAGAGCCAGCTCGTTATCTGCTGGTATAGTTTTGCCACATTGATAACGGGGCCAAGTGGCGTCCCCGACACGCAGCTCAGACTTCAAATCCTCCCGTCGAAACCAGGTCGCCCCCATACATGAACATTCTCCACAAAAAGACGACCAAAATTTTTGTGGAAATGCGATATAACACAAGGTAAATTTATGTAAAAGACCATCATTACAAAAAAAGAAGATTAAGAAAACATTAATTTTATTCCTAACGGAATAAGATAAATCCAGGAACCTATGATAAACATCCAAAAAAACAGACGATATCTCTTAAAAAAAAGAGGCCATATCGAACCTATCATAAGTCCGACAGCGAAAGAGGAATATTTCACTAAACCCATTTGCCACCAGCTAAGCGTATAATCAGTAAAAATATTCATTCGTAGAACTCCTGTAAAACTATCTTCCTTTATTTCGGTCACGAAGAGCGCGTTCAATTTCACGGTTGGCATCGCGTTTTTTTAAATCCTCACGCCTATCATGCAATTTCTTCCCTTTTCCGAGACCTATTTCGAGTTTCACCTTTCCGGCCTTAAAATACATTTTTAACGGAACTAACGCATATCCTCTTTCGTTAATCTTTCCTATCAAACGTCGAATTTCGTTTTTATGTAAGAGGAGCTTTCTAAGTCTTGTGGTTTCGTGGTTATGCACATTCCCGTGTCCATATGGGTTAATATGACAATCTACAAGCCATACTTCACCGTCCCTCACGTCACCAAAACTTTCTTTAAGGCTCACGTGTCCATCTCGAATGGATTTCACTTCTGTACCAGTCAATACCATCCCTGCTTCGTAGGTATCTTCCACAGCAAACTCCATTCTGGCTTTTTTATTCACGGATATAATTTTAACTCCGCTCATGAGTTCCTCTCTTCACAATTTAAAAAAAATCGAAGAAAACCCACCGGCTCCTTCGATCGGAAACTAAATATAATCGATTCTTTATAATTTGGCTACTATTTTTATCTTCTCCTTCTTTTTCCAATTGCTTTTCGTTTTCTAACTTTCATGCGTGCTTTCGTTATTTTTCCCTTTTTCTTTGGTTTCTTTGCTTTTTTTACGAAATCAGATAACACAAAAGAAATCCTTCTTAAATCTAAATCCACATCTTCTACAAGGACTTCAACTGGATCACCTAATCGATAACGTTTATTTGTTCGTTTTCCAATAACTGAATAATCATCAGGAAAAAATTCATAATAATCATCCTTAATAGACTCTAATGGAATTAACCCTTCTACAAAAAAATCATCCAATTCTGCAAAAATACCGAAGGATGTCGTTCCGGATATATGTCCCTGAAATACCTTTCCAACATATTTTTTCATAAACAGGGTTTTGTAGAAATTGATCATTTCTCTCTCTGCTTCTTCTGTCTTTCGTCCTTGCTCAGATATGTTGTCGCATAGAGATAAAAAACTCGCTTTCTTTTGTCTTTGTTTTTTCTCAAACAATCTTGTTTTCAAAATTCGGTGCACCACTAGATCTGCATATCTGCGTATAGGAGAGGTAAAATGGGTATATTTTTCTATTCCAAGACCAAAATGCAGTCCTGGGTTAGGATGGTATCGAGCGTATTTCATACTTCGAAGTGCTACTAGACTCATAAATCTTTCTTCTTTTTTTCCTCGGAATAAATTCAATATTTCTTGGAATCCATTGGGTTTAAGAAGCATCTCTGTCGATGGAGCGGGATACCCTAGCCTTGAAACAAGATTTCGAAAAGAATTCGCCTTATCTTCGGAAGGACATTCATGAATGCGGTATATACTCTCTGATCGAACTGTACCAAGAAACTCTGCAACGGCGGTATTTGCGGCGAGCATGCACTCTTCGATAAGCATATGTGCTTGATTCCTATCAGAACGTTTAATGCCTGTCGGATATCCTTTTTTATCTATAGAAACTTTTGCTTCTGGTAGATCAAAATCTAAACTTCCATTTTGAAATCTTTTTGAACGCATTTTTTGAGTGAGACTCGACAACTGCAGGAGAGACTTTTCTAATTCTTTTATTTTCAATGACTGTTCAGGATTAGTAACAGGTTCTCCGTTTAAAAATTCTCCGACACTTTCATAATCTAAAGAAGCAAAAGATTTAATGTATGTTTGTGCGACTCGAAATCCTTTCTGATTTCCAGATGCATTAAAATCTAAAAAAACGCTCATCGTTCTCCGAACTTTATTTTCGTCTAATGAACAAATCTGATTTGTAATTTTTTTTGGCAACATCGGAAACACTTTATGCGGGAAATACACACTATTAGCCCTTTGCATCGCTTCCATATCAACAAGAGAACCTTCTTTGACGAAATAACTCACATCTGCGATATGTACACCTAAACGCCATCCTCCTTTCGGCAATGATTCGATAGATACGGCATCGTCTCTATCTCTAGCGTCGATAGGATCAATTGCAAAAGTTTCAAGCCCCCTACAATCTTCCACTTCTTCAGGAATTTTCTTTTTCTCGTCTATAGGAGAACATGCTTCAGATTCTTGCAGTGCAGACTTAGAAAATTCTTGAAACAAACCAAATTTTTCGCATATAATTTTTTCCTCTGTTTTTGGATCTCCAGGAGACCCAAAAAATTTTGTTATCTCTCCCTTTCCATCTTCCTTTGAATTTGGATAAGAAGTGATTTCAGTCTCTACCCATTCTCCCACATTATCTTTTTTGATTTTCTTTGTATTAACTGTAATTTTAAAAGGCAATTTATCTTCTTGTGGTTCAACCCAAGCACGTTTTCCGGAAAATACGAGTCTTCCTATGATATGGGTTCTACCGCGTTCAATTATTTCTACAATTCTTCCTGCACGTCTCCCATCTGGATCTTTTTTTTCCTGCCTAGCAAGAACCAAATCTCCATCTATCGCATTCAGGAAAGAACGAGGACCTACGAACAAATCTTCCTCAGATTGAATCCCATCTTTATCTGGAATAACAAAACCAAATCCTTGTTTATTTCCTCTGTATATTCCTCGAACGGCAGGCATATTTTTGGGAATGGAGTACTTTCTCCGCGACCTGACAAGCTTTCCTTCCTCTACCAAAGAGCGAAGCTTTTTTCGAAAAATACCTCTATCATCGGAAGAAATTCCAAGAGCAGAAACAACTTCTCGAAACAAAACTGGAGAATGTTTTTCGGAAAAAAAAGAAAGGATTTCCTGTTCTTTGAAAGGAATCGAAAATTTCATTAGGGCCTCAAAATTTCAAAACAAAATTCTACAAAAGATTTACTCAATATTTTCTTGTCCTATTTGAAAAATTTCTACTATCTTTTGTTTTTTTAATTTCACACAGGTGAGTTTTCCTCCGAAAACAAGACCTGTATCAATACCTAATAAAATAGGGAGTTCATCAAGAATTTCATACATAGGAGAATGACCAAAAACAACTGGTTTGCCAAAATCGTACCTTGCACCAATAAAATCTTCTCGAATCCAAACCATATCA
>DFQF01000099.1:4147-34417 GCA_002377645.1 Nitrospinaceae bacterium UBA3496
TCTTTATAAAATTTCTGATGTTCTAGAGACAAAGAGAAAGGTGTGCCAGGAACATGACCATAACTTCTCAAAGTTTCTATTCCGACCTTTTCCTCAAAAAAATTTTTTTGGTACCGATACGTGTCTTCAAAAAAATCAATAAACATGTCTTCGTGATTTCCTCTAAGAAAAATCATTTCAGGAAATTCTTTTTTTTTGTCTATTAAAAAATCTACAACTCCTGAAGAATCAGGTCCTCGATCAATATAATCTCCAACAAAAATAATCCTATCTGTTTGTTGAAAAGAGACAGAAACAAACAATTCTTCTAAAATTGATACATGTCCATGTATATCACCTATGGCATATAAATTACTCATACAACTTTCCATAAAAGACAAATAAAGAGGCGTATACTAAAAATCGGTAGGTATACATGCAGGAAAATACTATTTTAACTCTCCCCAATTCTTTCCAGTATGTACTTCAACCACCACTGGAACTTCTAACGAAATTGCATTTTCCATCTCGCTTGAAGCAAATTCCATGGAGGATTCTAGTTCCTTTGGAGGCGATTCGAACAGCAATTCATCATGTACTTGAACTAACATTTTCGTTTGTTTTTTTTCAATTTCTAATTTGGTAAAAATATCAACCATTGCTTTCTTGATTATATCTGCTGCACTTCCTTGAATAACTGAATTCACCGCTGTTCTCTCTGAAGCTCTTCTTAAATTCTGATTTCTACTTTCTATGTCAGGAATATACCTTCTTCTCCCTAGTAAAGTAGAAATATATCCCTTTTCTTTAGCTTCTTCGACTACCTTATCGACAAATGCAGGAACACTTGAAAAACGTTCGAAATATTTTTCAATAAAAGAACGGGCTTCACTCTGGGGAATTCCAAGTGTTTTAGATAAACCGAATGCTCCCTGTCCATAAATTATACCAAAATTCACAGCTTTTGCGATTCGGCGCATTTCCGATGTTACCTCTTCAAGGGAAACACCAAATACAGCCGAAGCAGTAGTAGAATGAACATCCTCTCCTTTAGAAAATGCATCCACTAAACTTGGATCGAGTGTAAAGTGCGCCAAGACTCGAAGTTCAATTTGACTATAATCACACGCAAAAATAGACCACCCATCTCTTGGAATAAATGCAGAACGAATTTCTTTTCCAAGATCGGTTCTAATTGGGATATTTTGCAAATTTGGATCAGAGCTACTTAAGCGACCGGTTGCAGTAATCGTTTGATTAAAATGTGTGTGAATTCTACCTGTTTTCTTATATACAAGCCTTGGAAGTGCATCGACATACGTGTTTTTTAGTTTCGTAAGTTGTCTATATTGAAGAATGATATTGGGCAATTCATGAAGATGAGATAACCTTTCCAGTGTATCAATATCTGTAGATGCTCCTGTCTTTGTTTTTTTCATTACTGGAAGATTAAGATTCTCAAAAAGGATGCGACGTAGTTGTACTGTGGAATTAATATTGAATTCTTCTTCGGCTAATTCATATATTTTTTGGGTCATCTCTTCTAGTTGCACTTCTAACTTCAAACTCATTTTATCCAAGAGGTCTACATTTAATCTTATTCCCGTTGTCTCCATATCTAACAAAATTTCTAACAAAGGAATTTCTAAATCTGAGAATAATTCGTTTAGTTTATCTTCCTTCAATTGTTCTTTCATTTTTTCTGCTAAACGGAAGGTAATATCCGCATCCTGACAGGCATATTGTGTTGCATCTTCTATAGAAACTTCTGAAAAAGAAATCTGTTTAGCACCTTTGCCACAAATATCCACATATTTAATCGTGGAAATACCAAAATATTCTTCTGCGAGATGATCTAATCCATGACTCGTACGGTTAGAAAAGATAAGATAAGAAGCTAACATTGTATCAAAAATGTTACCTTTAACTTCATATCCATTTTCTCTAAAAACGGAAATATCATACTTTATATTTTGACCAATTTTCTCCTTTTCATCAGAAAGAAGGAAAGAAGAAAGATTCTTCATAACTAATTTCAGAGAAAGTTGTGCACTTTTAGGTTCATTTTTGTGTCCAACAGGAATATAGAACGCTTCCCCTGTACTAACACTCAGACTTATACCAACAATTTCAGCTTCTTTTGGATCTAAAGACGTTGTTTCAAGATCTATTGAAAAAGACGTACTCTTTTCCAAGATTTTAACAAGTCTTTCTAAATCAGATTTTGATATAATTTTCCTGTACTTTTCATTTTTCTGGATAAAAGGTTCTGTATCTTCTGTTTTTTTCGAATCACTCGATTTATAACCAGGAAGTTGTTCTAAAATATTTTTAAACTCAAGTTCTTCTATAAAAAGCTTTCTTCCCAACTCAATATTTGCATCTTTTAGCCTATAATTATCCAAAGAATTTTTCTGTTCGGCATCACACTTGATTCTACAAAGATCCCTTGAAAGTAAAATTAAATTTTTATTTTCCTCTAGGATTTGTTTTTGCTTAGGTCTTTTCACTTTTGTAATTGAATTCAATAGATTATCCAGACTTCCAAATTCTTGAATCAGCGAAACTGCTGTTTTCTCTCCTATACCTGGCGCGCCAGGAATATTATCTGTTGAATCACCCATAAGTGCCTGAATGTCTATGAATTTATCGGGAGCAACTCCCCATTTTTGTTCTATCTCTGTCGGACCATATTCTTCATCCTTCATTGGATCCCATATACGAATGTTCTCACTCACTAACTGTGCAAAATCTTTATCTCCAGTTATAAGAAGAACTTCAAATTTTTCCTTCAAAGCTTCGTGCGCGAGCGAACCTAAAAGATCATCCGCTTCTAAACCTGCCTCTACAAGAAGAGGAATATTAAGGATTTCAACAACTCGATGAATTAGCGGAATTTGTGAAACTAGATCTTCAGGTGCAGCATCACGGTTTGCTTTGTATTCAGGGAAAATAGAATGTCTATGGGTAGGTTCAGGTCTATCAAAAGCAATAGCAGCATAATCAGGTTTTTTGTCTCGAATAACTTTCAAAAGCATTCGGGTAAAGGCAAGAACGGCACCAGTGGGATTACCTTTAGAATTTCTTAAGTTCTGACGCATCATAGCGTAATAGGCTCGAAACATATATCCCGAACCATCTATTAAGAAAATTTTCTTTTGCTCTTTAGTACTCAAGAATTCTCCTAGTAAATCCTTATCTATTTTACAACTTGATTGCATAGAAAAGAAATGATCGATAAATAAAATGCACAGTTACTTAATTTCTCAAAAACATTATAATTATAAAAAATGTCTAGACAAAATGTTTAGACCCTATGATGAATCATTCCTTAATTGGAGAAGCTACAATGCATATAGATATTCACTGTCATATCTATCCTAATGAATATGTCAATTTAATTGAAAAAGAAGGGCCACGTTTTGGAGTAGAAGTCAAAGAAAACAGTTCTGGAGAAAGACAAATAAATGTCAAAGGGCTGAATTTTGGGAATCTACAAAATTTTACAGATGTTGATCTGAGACTAGAAAAAATGCAAGAAATGGGGCTAGATATGAATATCCTGTCTTTTTCCTCAAATCCAGGCGTATATTGGGCTGACTCCGAACTAGCAAATGAGTTATGCAAAGTATCCAATAATGCCTATGCAAAAATTATCAAGGAAAGACCCGATAAATTTGCAGGGTTTGCCGCTCTTCCTGCCCAAGATGGAAATCTTTCATCTGCAGAGCTCGAACGGAGTGTGAAAGAACTTGGTTTAAAAGGTGGTTTTTTAGGGACAAATGTAAACGGTAGGTATTTAGATCATGAATGTTTTTTCCCTATATACGAAAAGGCTGCATCTTTGAAGGTTCCGATCATTGTTCACCCTGCAAACCCAGCAGGGATGTCAGAGATGAAAGATTATTATTTGTTCAATTTAGTTGGTTTTACAACAGAAAGTGCAAATAGTATTGGAAGACTTATTTTTTCAGGGATTTTTGATCGTCTACCTGATTTAAAATTTATCTTTTTGCATGGTGGTGGAACCGCACCGTATCTTGCTGGAAGGTTTATGCATGGCTGGAAGGTAAGAAAAGAATGTCAAAACATACAAAAATCTCCTCTTGAATATATGAAATCGAATTTTTTCTTCGACTGTTTATTATTTCACTCACCTGTAGTTCGATTTCTCGTAGATCTTATAGGAGATGATAGAATCATGCTTGGAACTGATTTACCGTATGATATGACAGATGAGCAAATAGTGAAAACACTAGAAAATGCAGGGCTAAGTAATGAAGAATATGAAAATATTACTCACAGAAATGCCCAAACAATTCTTAACCTATAAATTTTTCTGATAGAAAAAATAGTCATGCTAACAATCGAATGGGAAAAAACTCTCATAATCTTTCTTTCTTCGGTTTTCGAAGGTGCAATCGGGTTTGATTTTGCTCTTCTTGCCGTTCCAACCCTCGGAGCGTTTATAGGAATCAAGAAATCAATTATCTACCTTGCAATTCCAAATCTAGCACTCATGTTGCTTCGTTCTACATATGTTGGAATATCTCTAATGTCAGTCAAGAGATACCTTCCATTTATAGGTGCAGGAAGTTTAGGAACTATACTTGGAGTAATTTCCTTTGTTGCATTTCCCGATACATTTATCAAATATTTCGTTGCTTTGATCGTTCTTCTTCTCGCCATTCATAGCATTTCAAAACTTCGGATACATCTAGACATGAGAGATGAGATTTTTTTCACCTACTTTGCAGGATTTTTTGGTGGATGGTTTAGTGGTATTTCTTATACAGGAAGTGCTTTATGCGTCATGTTTCTTGACAGCTTAGAAATCAAAAAAACAGAACTCATCAAAATCTTATACATTACAACTCTGTTCTTTTCCATAGTCCAAGTAGGAGCACTAAGTGGAATGGGCCAATTTAACAAGGAGATTATTACAGAATCTTTGATTGGAATACTTCCAGCAATAGTAGGTTTTTGCGTGGGGAGAATTTTAATAAAGTTTTTGGGGAATAAAATAATTTATGGAACTGCAATTCTTATTATGATTGTTTCTGCAATTCTTCTTGTTATAGAAATCTAAAACTTTTAAGCAATTCCCTTCTTGAGAATTTGGTGAAGATGGATGACTCCAACAACCTCATTGGAACCTTCTTCACAGACAACGAGAGAAGTAATTGAGGATGATTCCATACGATGTAATGCTACAGCAGCCATTTCTTTTGGATTAATTCGATGAGGAACATTAGACATTAATTCATTCGCACAAGCGGATGACCAATCAATTTTCTTCTCTAAAGATCTTCGAAGATCACCATCAGTGATAATACCAACTAAGCGTTTTGATTGATCAACGACACATGTCATTCCTAACCTTTTAAGACCTATTTCTTTCACAACTTCTTCAATTAGAACTTTTTCATCGACGAAAGGAATATCTAGACCTGTTGTCATAATCTCTTCCACTCTAATAAGACTTCTTCCTAAAACTCCACCTGGATGAAATTGCGCGAAATCTTCTGGACGAAATCCTTTCCCTTCTAAAACAGACATTGCAAGAGCATCTCCCATCGCCAGTGTAGCTGTTGTACTTGCGGTAGGAGCAAGATTAATAGGACAAGCTTCTTGATCAACAGAAACATCTAAAATAGAAACCGCTTGTTTAGCCAGCGTAGAGTTTTTATTTCCAGTTATTGCAATTAGATCCATCCCAAGTCTCGCGAATACTGGTAAAACTCTCAATAATTCTTCAGTTTCACCACTAAAGGATAAGGCTAAAACTACATCGCCATCTTTCACCATTCCCAAATCGCCATGCACTCCCTCTACGGGATGAATGAAAAAAGATGGAGTACCTGTACTAGCGAGAGTAGCAGAAATTTTTTGCGCTATAAGTCCACTTTTCCCTATCCCAGTGACAACTACATGCCCATTACATGCAATAATTAATTCAACTGCATGAACAAAATCTTTACCCATACGATCTGGGAGATTTTGTAATGCATTAATTTCTATATCTATAGTTTTTCTACCTCTTTCGAGAGGATCCATCATTCTTTCCTTATATAGACAAAGATATCCAAGTGTCTTAAATACCATTACATGGAATCCAAGTCTATACAAAAAAAATAATCATTAAGTTATTTAAATTCATGATTAGAAAACTTCTTTACTATCTTTAAGCCACATGCTAAAAATTAATGAGTTACGATAAATAGAGAATCTGTAATTAAGGGAGACTGAAAGATATGTCGGGTCACTCGAAGTGGAGTACAATAAAACGTAAAAAAGGTGCTGTGGATGCAAAGAGAGGAAAAATATTCACAAAACTAATTAAAGAAATAACTGTAGCTGCAAGAATTGGTGGCGGGGATATAGATGGAAACCCTAGATTAAGGACTGCTGTACAAGCAGCAAAATCTGCCAATATGCCTCAAGATAATATAACCCGAGCAATTGCAAAGGGAACCGGAGATTTAGATGGAGTTTCCTACGAAGAACTTTCTTACGAAGGATACGGTCCCGGAGGTGTTGCGATTTTAATCAATGTCCTTACCGACAATAAAAATAGAACTGGTTCTGAGATCCGCCATTTATTGACCAAAAGCTCTGGGAACATGGCAGAACCTAATGCAGTAGCTTGGAATTTTGAAAAAAAAGGACTCATATTAATTCCTAAAAATGATCACGATGAAGACCGTCTCATGGAGATAGTTCTTGAATCTGATGCAGAAGATATGCAGGTTACAGAAGAATTTTACGAAATTCATACTACACCTGAAAAATTTGAATTCGTGCTTAATGTAATTAAAGAAAATAAATTCATTCCGGAATCAGCAGAGGTCTCAATGATTCCAAAAACAACTATAAAACTTGAAGGAAAAGATGCTGAGCAAATGCTACGTTTACTTGAATCGATAGAAGATAACGACGATGTTCAAAGTGTCTACGCGAACTTCGATATTTCTGATGAAGAAATGGAAAAAGTAACTCTTTGAAATTACCGCCTAAACGAAATACTTTTAGATGAAAACACAAAATTCTCCCTACTACATCCTAGGTATAGATCCAGGTCTCGCATGTACGGGTTATGCTATACTACTAGCTGAAGACAAAAGAAAAGATCCTATTCTTGTAGAAGGTGGAGTATTGAATAACAAAAAAAAAGACACCTTAGAAATTAAACTATGCAATTTATTTACAGACCTTTCTAAAATAATCTTAGAACATAAGCCAGATGTAATGGCAGTAGAGAACTTATATAGTCACTACAATCATCCACGAACTTCAATTATTATGGGTCATGCTCGAGGAGTTATCCTACTTGCTGCATCTAAAGAAAAAATTCCCGTTCATAATTATTCAGCAACTGAAATAAAAAAATCTTTGTTAGGTGTAGGAAGAGCAACCAAAATGCAAATTCAAATGGTAGTCCAACAACGTCTCAATTTGACTGATTTGCCAGAACCACCTGATCTAGCTGATGCAATTGCGGCTGCCTATTGTGATTTTGATCGTCATTTTACTAGAAACTAATTTTATAAGAATGGTTATAAATGATAAGTAAAATTTTTGGGAAAGTAGAATATGTTGAAGATGACACCATCTCTATTTGTAACGAAACTGGTGTGACATATGAAATGTATATTGGTGGATACGCGGTACCAGAAATACAAATAAAAATGGAAGAAAATCAACCTATTGAACTGCATACATATCATTATCTAGAAGGTAATGTTACCTCTAGTCAAATGATACCAAGACTAATAGGATTTTTGTCGAAAGAAGAAAGGGATTTTTTCATAAGATTTATTAAAGTCCCTGGAATAAGTGCAAGGAGTGGAATAAAGGCATTAGGAATATCCCCCGATCTCATTGCCGATGCTATAGCAAATTCTAATTTGCCTGTACTTAACAAACTCCCTGGTATAGGCAAAAAAAAAGCTGAACAAATCGTCTCCAAACTTCAGTCTCAAGAGTTTAATAAGATTTTTAAATCCCAAAATGGAGATAAAATCACAAAATCATTTAATCAAAACTCAAATTCTTCTGAAGCAACTGAAGTATTGATTACACAATTAGGCTATAAAACAAATGAAGCAGAGAATTTAGTTATCCGTGCTCTTGAAAAAATAGGAAATGAAGCCTCTACTGAATCCATCTTAGAAGAGGTTTTTCGTCTGAGTAATTAAGGGGACAAAATTGGTTATTGAAAGACGTATCTCCGGACAAAAAGGAAGTATAGAAGAAGAAGACAAATTTTTATCTCTAAGACCCACAAAACTTTCAGAATACGTAGGACAAAAGAATCTTATAGATAAATTGTCTATAGCTATGGATGCATCGCTCAAAAGAGAAGAACCCGTTCGACATATTTTATTTCATGGTCCACCGGGACTTGGGAAAACTACTCTATCTCATATTATTGCTGAGGAGATGAACTCTAGATTAGTAAAGACCTCAGGTCCAGCTTTATCGAGACCCGCTGACCTTATGGGAATACTTACTAGCCTACAAGAAGGAGATGTTTTATTTATCGATGAACTTCATCGACTACCTCGTACTGTAGAAGAATTCCTATATCCTGCAATAGAGGACTTTCAAGTAGACTTTGTAATAGATCAGGGACCAATGGCAAGAACTATGAATTTTTCATTAAAACGTTTTACACTTGTTGGTGCAACAACAAGACCAGGTTCAATAACAGCTGCTCTCAGGGATCGATTCTACTTAATGTATCACGTTGACTTCTACAATGAGAAAGAACTAGAAATTATTATAAATCAAAGTGCAAAACGTCTTAATCTAAAAATTGAAGAAAAAGCCTCCGCAGAACTAGCAAAAAGAAGCAGGGGTACTCCAAGAACGGCAAATCGTCTATTACTTTGGGTTCGAGATTATATACACTCTAAAGGCAAGAAAGACATCACTTTAGAATCTACTAATGAGGCTCTTGCTATGGAAAACGTAGATGAAAAGGGATTAGATGAATTAGATAGAAATTACCTCAAAACAATAATAGAACTCTATAAAGGTGGTCCTGTGGGGGTAGAAGCTTTGGCTGCAACTCTTAATGAGGACACTGACAGTCTCGTAGATATGGTCGAACCATATTTGCTTCGTACAAGCTTTTTGAAAAGGACTCGGTCTGGAAGATGTGCTTCAGATCTTGCTTTTACCCATCTTGGATTAAAAGTTCCTAAAGATTTCCAAAATGATTTATCTTTTGATGAAGACTCTAGTTAAAAAAGGCAGAAGATTAACTTGTCCCCTTTAGGTAATTTTCCAAAACTAATAATTTTTCTAGGAATTGCCTTAATATGCTTAGGCCTTATTCTATGGTTCTTTCCAAAAATATCTTTTTTCGGGCGACTTCCCGGAGATATCCATTTAAAAGGGGAAAAATGGAGTTTTCATTTTCCTATCATAACTTGTATCTTAATCAGCATTTTAATCTCATTTCTTATAAATTTCTTTTCTAAAAAATAAACAAACTGCAAAACTTAAAAAAAATAAAATGTAAAACACTACAAAGACAAAAAAGGGAGTAATTCATCAATAGTCTTTATCTCTAGATCAGGAATAACTTCAGGATCCCCTTTAATTTTTCCCCAACGATTAATCCAAACCGTTTTCATCCCTAAATTCGATGCCCCAATAATATCTGTACGGAGATTATCTCCAACCATTAAAATATTTTCAGTCGACAGATTCATCTGGATAATAGCTTCTTGAAATAGATAGGGTGAAGGCTTTCCAATAACAACTGGATCCTTTCCTGAAGAAACTCTTATAACTTCAGCTATAGCACCACCTCCAAGAAGAAATTCAGCACCTGCTCCGGAAGGTCTTCTTACATCTGAATTCATGGATACGAATTTCGCTCCTTTAGCAACTAAATAAGACGCTTTACTCAGTGAAAAATACGTTAATTCTTCATCAAGTCCAGTCAATACAATATCTACTTTATCTGGGTTTTCCAGCGTCAAATCTTCGAATCCGGCATTGGAAACGGAAAGTCGCAGTTCTTCTGATCCAATAACAAAAACTGTGTTTAAATCGTTAAAAATTCTTCTCAAAAATATACCCGCATAGTCCAACAATCCAATTATGTTTTTTTTATCCGGATTCAGTCCGATTGAGAACATATGATCATAAATTTCCGAAACATTTTCCTTAGAAATATTGGTGATAAAACGATGAGGGAACTTTTTCTCATGGATTGTCTTCATAACCTCTAGAGCACCAGGCAAAACTGCCTCTCCAGCAAAAAAAACACCTTCAAGGTCAAAAATGACGGCATGTACATTAGAAAGTTTGATGTCCTAAGATTCCTTGATGAAAGATTTAAAAACACATGTATTATATTTTACATCTTTAAAGTATGTCTTAAAAAGCATTATTTTAAAAATTTTAATCAGAATCGATAAATGTTAAGCTTTGAGTAACAAATAAGTCATCGTATGCTTAAATAATTTAAAAAATTAACTTCTTGCTTAAATTTTTTTACAGGGGGGAAAATGACCCACTATTTATTTGATTTGAATGGAAAAAAGGCACTTGTTACTGGCGGTGGAAGAGGAATAGGTAAAACCATAGCAATAGGTCTTGCGAGTGCCGGTGCAGATATTGCTATAACAGATATTGATATTTCTAAAAGTACAGAAATCAAGGAAGAAATTCAAAAGCTAGGTAAAAAATGTGTCTTTATTGAATCAGATATCACTGATTTTTCAAACTGCAAACAAATTATTTCAGAATGTTCAATGAATTTAGGTGGATTAGATATTTTAGTTAACAATGCGGGAACCAATGTGCGAAAAACAGTAAACGAAGTCACTGAAGAAGATTGGGACAAAGTGCTCGATTTAAATCTAAAAAGCTATTTTTTTATGACTAGAGAAGCTGGCAATGAAATGAAAAAGTATAATGGAGGAAAGGTAATAAATATTGCTTCTTTAATGGGATGGTCTGTTTTTCGTAATCCGAAGAAACAAACCTATGCCCCCTACGCTTCAAGCAAAGGAGGCGTTATATCACTTACACGTTCTTTTGCTATAGACTGGGCTGAAGACAATATACAAGTTAACGCTATATGTCCTACTTTTATTGAAACTCCCTTAACCAATGTTCTTAAAGAAGACCATTTAGTTTACGATGCCATTTGCAAACGGACACCTATGGGAAGATTTGGAAAAATGGAAGAGCTTATAGGTCCATGTATTTTTCTTTCATCAGAAGCAAGCAATTTAATTACTGGCACCTCAATACTTGTAGATGGTGGCTGGTACGCAAGCTAATGAAAAAAAATAATTTACTCTTACTCATGACTACTTCTACATACAGAGCTGGTGCATACATAGATGCCTCAGAAAAACTTTCAATAAATCCAATTATTGGAACAGATCAACCTGATATTTTAGGGCATTTAAACCCTGGCAGTTCTATTACACTAGATTATTCGAAAAACAATCTGAGTCAACAAAAAATTATCCAACATATAGAAAAGTTTCCAATAAAAGGAATACTAGCAATTGATGAAGAAACTTTAATTCTAGGATCTATGGTCGCAAATTCATTAGGGCTTATATGCCATTCTGTAGAATCCGTTAGTGCTACACGGAGTAAATATGAGCTCAGAAAAATTTTATCTGAAGAAGGGCTTAGAAATCCAGAATTTAAATTAATATCCTCTGAGGAAAATCCAGATTTAATCTCAAAATCCATTTCTTTTCCATGTGTGATGAAACCTACTTTTCTCTCAGGAAGTCGAGGTGTAATAAGAGCAAACAACAAAGAAGAATTCAACGCAGCATATTTAAGAATTAAAAATATTTTAGATGAACCAGAAGTTTTGATTCGCGGAAAAGATGAAGGGAAAATGATTCTGGTAGAAGATTACATTGACGGGATAGAAGTTGCAGTGGAAGGACTTATTGTAAATAGAGAGTTTGTACCTCTAACTATTTTTGACAAACCCGAACCACTTAAAGGACCGTTCTTTGAGGAGACCATTTATGTCACACCATCTAAACTTTCTCAGTCTATCCAAAAAAAAATATTGAAAGAAACTAAGAATGCTTCAAATGCAATTCAACTTACAAATGGTCCAATTCACGCTGAATTAAGAATCGACAGTAATGACAATCCTTGGATCATTGATATTGCAAGTAGAACAATTGGAGGTAAATGTTCAAGAGTTATCAAGTTTTTAGATGAAATTTCACTTGAGTCTATTATACTTAGTCACATAATGGGAGAAAAAATTCCTAAAATAGTCCCTATGTCTTCTTCTTCAGGAGTAATGATGATACCTATACCAAAATCTGGAATACTTAAGGAGGTAAAAGGAAAAGAAGAAGGTTTAAAAATAAAGGGTATAGAAGAAATAGAAATAACTATTCCTTTAGGAGAAAAAATTGTTCAACTTCCTGAAGGTGACAGATATCTCGGATTCATCTTCGCAACCTCAGATGAACAAGAGAATACTATAAAAACTTTAAAAGAAGCACACGGAAAAATGGAATTTACTATCCAATAACGAGAGAAAAACTAATCTATTTTTTACTTGGCGTATAGTATGGATTTTCTCCTGAAGCATGATCAGTAGTATCCACGACTTCGATTTCTGGATCTAATTGCTGAAGCCTTGCTAAAACTCCAGATTTTAAAGTTACATCTGCCATACCACACCCTGCACAACCTCCACCCATCTGAATAAAAACACGTTTTTCTTCAACGTCAAGAAGATTGATTGAGCCTCCATGAGATGCAACAGCTGGATTAATTTCAGTGTCTATTATTTCTTGTATTTGTGACATCAAAGAAGACTCTGATTCAGGCATATCGCGAGTAACTTTAAATCCGCTAGTAGGTCCATCACTTATGAAGTCTACATTAGCCCTCTCTGCCCTCGTTACATGTTCTTGCATTGCAAAAACACCTATGTGGTCATTTTCAATTTTAGTGTACTGGCCCTCATCGCCTTCTTTCACTAAATCCAATCTATAGCCACCTTCAAAACTAATAAGAATACCAGCAAACCCGCCACCATTATTCTCCATTACTTCTTTAACTTTTTCCAAAGCCGCATCAGTAATCTGCATATTTTAAAAGTCCTCTATAATACTTCTTAGAAATAAAAGCTTTATTGAAAAGAAACAATCAAAAAAATAACTATCAATCTAAATAACTAAAATATACAAGTTATAAATAAATAGCAAGTTTGAAATATCACGGTTAAAATAAAAACTTACATTAAGGTTCAACAATTACTTTCAAAGCACCATCTAATTTTTTCTCAAATGTTCCAAGAGCATCTGAAAAATTATTTATATCATATTTGTGTGTTATTAGAGTCTTTAATTTAAGAGCACCGGACTTATAAAGAGACAAAACTTCAGGAAGCGCATTAGGGGCTGCACGTGAACCAACTACATCAATTTCATCAAGTACAAATCTATTTAAAGGAAGTGAAGCCTCTTCTGAAGGTATTCCCCCAATAACAACTCTTCCTCCTTTTTTAATCATTTCAACAGCCTGACGAATAGCCACAACTGTTCCAGCACATTCAAGAACAACATCTGGTCCTTTACCTTCAGTTTTAATTTTCATACTATCAACAGGATTGTCCTTTTCATAATCAATAACTTCATAGCCTAATTCCTCAGCTTTTTCGAGACGATGACCTCTACCAACCACTATCACTCTTCCCGCTCCTAAAGCCTTTGCACACTGATATGCAATCGAGCCTATAGCCCCAGGTCCAATTACAACCACAGTATCCCCCGCACTAATTTCTCCTCTTTTTGCAATATGAAGTGCTATACCAGCCGTATCAAGTAGTGCAGCTTCTTCAAAACTAATTGCTTCAGGGATTTTCACCAAAGAACGTGCATTAACATTTATATACTCCGCGTATGCCCCCTGCGCAGTCATTCCATATTGTCTATGCCCTGACTCTTTGTTTCCATAATTCAAACAGAGATTATATTTCCCGATCATACAGTTTCTACATTGAGAACAACCTACAGCTGAAGACCCTGCAACTCTATCACCAGATTTAAATTCTGTTACTCCACATCCTACTTTATCGACTGTCCCTGACCATTCATGACCAATTATGAAAGGCCATTCAGGCGGCCACATAGGATAAAATTTGCCAGCTATTATGCCAAGATCAGTCCCACATATAGCTACTGATTCAACTTTACAAAGAACCTCTCCTTGACCAATTTCAGGAATTGGAATATCGGTTCTAAGTTCGTACTTATTAGGTTCTAAGCAGACAAGAGCTTTCATAAAAACCCAATCTTTTATAAGAATTTTTTTTTAGTAGTGTTTAATTTGTAATTTTCAGATCATCTTCTTCAACATCACCAAGGTAACGATAGCCAGTATCTTCGACACTTCCAGAACCAATATATATACCAATAGCTTCTATTGGCTCTGAATCACTTAAGTTGTATAGAAAATGCTCTACACCTTTCGGTATATAATGAAAATGTCCACCACGAACTTCGACTCTGTCAGGCCCTGCACCTGCAAGTCCATGGCCACTAATAATATAATATATTTCTTCGCAATTCACATGTAGGTGTTTCTTATGAACTGCGCCTGGTTGAAAACTTGCTCTAAAAAGAGTAGTAGAACTTCCATTATGTTTTCCTAAAGGAAGACGAAAATCGGTAATAGACCAACCCTCTTCCTCATCCATTTTTTCAGGAGTCACATCATCAAGATGTACTAGAATTCCCTCACTTAATCCTTGTCTCTGCATTTTCAGATCATCTTCTGTTACTTGCCCACAAAATTTATAACCAGTATCTTCAACACTTTTCGCACCTAAATAAAAACCGACAACTATTGCTTCTTCGTCTTTAGTTTCATTATAGAAAAAATGTGTTGACCCCTTTGGCATTAACCTACAGTGACCTTCCTTAACTTCTGCACGGTCATCTCCTTGTCCAACAACTCCATGACCCTTTAAATAAACAGCTATTTCCTCACAATTTGTATGTAAATGTTTCGCATGCGTGGATCCTGGTCTAAAAATAGAATGAAAAACCGTTGTTGAACTGCCATTATTTCCAGATATTGGCAAACGAAATTCAGATATAGCCCAACCTTCTTTTTCTTCCATCTTTTCGATAGGAATGTCATCTACATGAACTAATGGATACATAAGAGTCATGATTCCCCCCTTTTAGAAATATTCTTTCTTATTTTTTTAATTTCAGATCATTATCTGTTACAGGCCCAATATACTCAAAACCTGATTCATCAAGGCCTCCAACTCCAATATAAAAACCAGGTGCAATGAGTACTTCTTCCTCACTTAAATTTGCAAGCCAATGTTCTGTATTTCTTGGAATATAATGAAAATGCCCTTCATTGAAATCTACACGATCATTTCCCACACCCGCATATCCACTTCCCTTTAACGCATAACAAACTTCTTCACAAAATTTATGTTTATGTTTCATATGAATCGTCTTAGGACCAAAATATCCATACATCCAACATGTTTCTGCACCATGACTTCTATTGATAGGTTCGCAAAAATAATCTTGTGTCCATCCCTCATTACGTGAAACTTTTACAAGAGGTACAGAATCATCATGTACAAGGTGATATTTTAGATCCTTAGTTCTCAAAGTTCTTGATGAAATATCCATATCGTTCTTAGGAATATCACCTAAAAAATCATATCCCGTTAATTCAAAAGAAGGACAACGGTCATAAATTCCAATAAGTACAAGTGGTTCATTCCTGTTTAAATTGACAAGCCAGTGTTCAATACCTTTTGGAATATAATGATAATGTCCAGAAAAGATTTCTACTCTATCAGGACCCACGCCTGCTAATGCATGACCACTAACAACATAGTACATTTCATCACACTCACTATGTTTATGTTTTTTATGTACTGCATTAGAGGCTAAAATAGAATAATAGATTGTAGAAGAACAACCATGTTTCTTATCAAGTACAATCCGATACTCGCCATCAGGCCATCCCTCTGACAAATTTAATTTTTCAGGAGTCACATCATTAACATGAACTAGTGGATACTCTAAATCCATTTATGCTCCCAAAATTTTATCTGTTTAAGATGAGACTTGTATTACGGCACGCAATGTCCCCCCATCACCTCCATCATCTATAAATTCAAAACCTTTTTGAATTTCCTCCAACGGAAAATGATGAGTAACCAAAGGCTCTAAATCAATCTTTCCAGAAGCTACAAGATTAATAGAACGTTCAAAATCCTCTGGCAATCCAGCTCTAGAACCTATAACAGTAATATCTTTAAAATAATAAGATTGTCCAGGCACACCACTTATTTTCTCGGGACCGATTCCAAATTGAAGTATTGTCCCTGCAGGGCGAACCATTTCGAAAGCTTGCAACATGGTTTCTTCAACACCAGCTGTCTCAATCACTACATCTGCACCTAATCCATCGGTAAGTTCAAGTACAGCTTTAACAGGATCAACCTCTCCAGTAGGAATGATTTCATCAGCACCGAGTTTTTTCGCTACTTCTAGCTTCCATTTACTTCTAGTTATTGCAATTACTTTTTCTGCACCTGAAATCTTAGCAAGCTGAGTATGTAACAACCCGCTACTACCTTGCCCTAAAACAACAACACTACCACCGGGAATGTAAGGAGCTTTCCTTTGAGAATAAACTACTGTGTAAAGACCAACAAAATTTGTTGCGGCTTCAAAACTTACACTATCTGGAAATGCAAAAGCTTCTGTCTCCTTTACTGAGATATACTCAGCAAATGTCCCAGGAACTTCTCTGCCGCGCAACCCCCCGTTTAGGCATAGATTTGTATATCCTCTCACACAATAAAAACACGAGCTACAACTCGAAAGTGGATTTAAAACAACTTTCTCTCCCACCTTTAGACGAGAAACATCTGAACCAATACTTTCTACTGTCCCTGTACATTCATGACCTGGTATTAAAGGGATGTTAGCAGGCATTTTTCCAGCCCATATTGAAACATCAGTACCACAGATAGCAGATGATGTAACTGAAACTAAGACATGATCATTTGGAATAACAGGATCAGATTGTGTTCCGACACTAATTTTTTTCTTGCTTTCGAGTAATGCAGCCCTCATAAAATCCTCAAAATTAAAAAATTTAAATAAAAAGAGAAAGGTGGCCTATAAATCAAATAGCTGTGAAGGGAAGTTTCCCCAACACAGCTAAATTGCGAACTAAAAAACCTTAATTTTCACCTGCAAGTTCTTTGAATTCATCAAGAGTTAAAAGTCTATGAAGACCAAGTGATTTGTCTTTTACATCATTTAAAAGTGCCATTTTTTCTTCTTCAGATGCAGTAATACCAAGTTGATCTAAGAACCAGTTAATAGAATCAATTCCACTACCCTTCCCGATTACCGGTTTAGGTTCACTCTGACCAACCAATTCAGCTCTAAAAGGAACCAGTTCGGTAGGAAACTCTTTTCCGCAATTCCTTAACCAACTAACGATGATTCCACTCTCAATATCATAAAGATTCTTTCCTACTACACACCGATTTGGGGCAAGGCTTATCTGGGCTAACTCTTGAACAAGTCTTGAAACTTCTGTAAATTTCTCAGTCTTAAGACCCATATCAACGTCATACATAGTCTTCATAGCTAGTGCAAGTTCTTCATAAGCTGCATTACCTGCTCTTTCACCAAGTCCACTAACAGATGTATGCGCCATTTGACATCCTTCAGCCATTGCCATCAATGTATTTGCAACACCCATGCCGAAGTCGTCATGGAAATGAGGCTCAAATGGTTCATCTGGAAAAACCTCACGCATTTTTTTTATAACATAAGGTACGGTGTGTGGATTCAGAACTCCTAGAGTATCAACTATTGCCAATGCATCCATATGACCTTCAGATGCGACTTTTTTCAGCAGTCCAAGTACCCAGTCTATCGGTGCTCTGGAAAAATCAATTGGGAAAAAAACAGTATAAAGACCGCACTCTTTTGCTACCTGAGTAGCCTGTACTGAAGTTTCTATTGCTTTATCTAATTCCCACCTATATGCACGCTCAATCATATGAGTTGAACTAGGAACTTCCATTATTATACCTTTAACACCAGTATCTGCTGAACGTTTAACGTCATCTGCCATACAGCGAGCAAAACTGAAAACTTCAGTATTAGACCCTTCAAGTCTTTTTACAATTTCAATTATTGCTTGTTCATCTGATTTTGAAACAACAGGCATGCCTGCTTCGATCCTGTGAACACCAACCTCAGCAAGAGCTTCAGCAATTCTGATTTTTTCATCTTTATTAAACATGACACCAGCCTGCTGTTCACCGTCACGAAGAGTAACATCATGTATCTTTGGACTTAAATCAAAGGTGATGTCCTTCTTGACTTCATCATCAAAATTCCAAGGACTTGTGAACCACATATCGTTGTTCCACGGTTCGCTCATCTCACATTTTCTCCTATATGTCATTCTTTAGAAAATTAAAAACCGTTCTCCCCTTACTCTAAAAGAGAAAGAGGAGAACAAGAAAACTTAACTTGGCAACTCGAAACGAGGCTCTCCTCTAGATTTCGCAGAAAAGTCAAAATAAGGAGAATCTTCAATACATTCATCATAATGTGACGAACCTGTAAACACGATAGGACCATCAGGACCAACAAGAACATTTTCTTCAAGACGTACCGTTTGAGGAAGACCAGGATGACCGGCAAAAGTTTCAATTGCAAAATACATATTTTCTTTAATTTCGACTGGATAATCCAAACTATATGCACGACTTATCCACATACCCTCATACAAATCAAGACCAATAGAATGTGCAAACTGTTGCAGAGTTACAGTACCATATTTGTCATCTGCATATTCTGGGAATTGTGAAGCAACATCTTTAGAAGTTTTTCCAGGTACAAGTTGAGACATTCCGGCATACATTGTGTCGTAAACTTCTCTATATAGTTCTCTTTCTTTCTTAGTCCAACCTCCACCACATTTAAAACAACGCACATAATCTACAAAATAACCACCTGGCCCTATTGCGTTGATATCAACGACAACTAGGTCCCCATCTCTAATCATTTTGTCAGTATGCCACCTACGATATGGACTAGTATTACCACCTGAAGCAACAATAATATCGTAAACGAAATCAAAACCTTCTTCATATAACAGATTATTGACCCATGCTGTTAGATCACATTCGCGAATTCCAGGTTTTAACCATTCATTTCTGATCTTCCACATACAAGTATCACCAATAGTTGAACTGATTTTAAGACACTCTATTTCTTCGGGAGTTTTAATTACCCTAGCTTCACTCATTGCAGGCCATGCATTTACAAGATTGACACCCTTTTCTGTAAATGCACTATATGCTTGCATATCCATGATATCTATTCCAATGCGTCCATTTAAAGGAATATTATTTTCCTTTAAAACATCTATCACTGAATCTGCCATGCGGTTAACCATCATTTGTTCAGCCGTTTCAGACCACTTCCAAGTGATAGCAGGACGAATATTCCCTTCAAGCCAAGGAGCATCTATTCTTGCGCACTCATAATCTGAACCCGCAGTTTCAAAGAGAACTGGAGTCTCAGCTCCCCTACATAGAACAGCATATCGAATAAAGATATTATTCTTCCAATTCCCTTGGAAAACCGATGCTGTATAACGAATATTCTCACCTTTATACATGATAATAGCGTCCATATCATGTTTTTCCATCATAGCTTTAGCTCTGTCTAATCTATCCTTGCGCATTTGCTCAAAATTGACTCTCCTTTGCCAATCACTACCAGTTTGACTGTATACACGACGTGGAGACTGGTAATGCTCTTTCTGCAAGAAATCCATTGGCATACCTTGTTTGCTTAACTCATCTACCATGAAAACTACCCTCCATATTAAGTATTCACTGTTTCATCATTTATAATTAAAGTATCTAAATGAAAAATTGAACAAAATTTTAAAAAAAATGCCGATTATTTTCTACAATTATAATTAATTTTATTTGGTATGATAGTAGGTAACTATAAGTATGTAAGTGTTATAATGTCAATCGATAAACTTAATTAGAAGAACTCGATTAACAAAAAAGAATATAAGACAAAATCAAAAAAAGGATTTTAAAAAAAGTTGTTGCCAGATATTGCGATCTCTACACATTTGTTTGCCTATGAAACTCTTACCTTTGCACATTTAAAGAAAATTAAAAATGCGGGATTTAATCAGATTGAGTTATGGGCAATGAAACCACATTTAGATTTTACAAATAAAGATTTTGTGAAAAAGTTAGAACATTGGGTCAAGTCCCTTTCCTTGAATATAGTTAGTCTTCATGCTCCATTTTACTTCAGCCTCTCAGAAGCAAGACAAGGAGAGTGGTTATCTATTTCCTCTGCAGATTCAAAGAAAAGGGAAAAAAGCATTGAGTTTATTAAAATTGCAATTAATAGTCTGGAAGTTTTTGAATCAAAAAGAATTGTAATCCATCCTTCATCACCTGCCAATAAAGGTGTTAATGATAAATATGAATATCTAGAATATGGTTTAGAAAAAATTATTAGAACAACAGAAAAATTAGGAATAAAAATTGCTCTTGAAAATATTCCTTCTGAATTAGGTAAAACGGACAAATTATTAAATTTTATCAATTCACTTGGAAATACGAATGTCAAAAATTGTATTGATACTGGCCATGCACTTATTACGGAAAAAGGAGCATACTTTCATTCTATAGAAAAAATGCTGCCTAATTGTATTAATATTCACCTGCATGACAACGATGGAAAAACTGATTTACACCTACTTCCAAAAGAAGGAAAAATTAATTGGAGGAAATTTAAAAATTCCCTAAGTAAGTTTACATATAGCGAACAACTAACTTATGAAATTAAAAAGAAAGATAATGAGTCTTACGAGGAAGTCCTTAAAAAATTATCACTTCTAGACATCAAGAACGGAAAATGAGTCTGTCATGCATTCTAAAGAGAATAATTTAGTACATGAATTTATAGAAAATAACTTTCCCGATGATGTTAAAAATATATCTCCTATTCAAGGAGATGCTTCAAACAGAAAATATTTTAGGATCCAACATCAAAAACAAACTGTAAATAGTTCAATTGCAATGGTTCATGAGGAACCTTTCGATGAAGAAAAACTTCCCTTTCTTAGAATATTGAAATATTTCAAACAACTCAATATTCCCGTACCTGAGATATACAAATGTGACCCTTTTAGCGGAATCATCTTATTAGAAGATTGCGGCAATGATTTATTAGAAAAATTTGTTATCCAAAATCATTACAAAGTAGAAGACTATTATAATGAGAGTGTACATTTGATTTCAAAATTACAGTCAAATGATGAGACCTATAAGATAAAAAAAATTTCCCTAGAAAGTTTTTCAGATGATTTTTTCTTTGCAGAATTAAAACATACTGAAAAGTTTGCCTTCAATAAGCTTCTAGGCATAAAAACAAACAAGGAAAAACTTCACGAATTTTTTTTCTGTCTTAGTTCTTCTATTTCTAAAATCCCTTTCTCTTTGACTCATCGAGACTATCATAGTAGAAATCTAATTTTTAAAGGAGGAAGTGAACTCATCATGCTAGACTTTCAAGATGCAAGAAAAGGTCCTCTTACTTATGATCTAGCTTCTCTAATTTACGATAGTTATGCTTCTATTACAGATGAATTAAAAATAAAACTTTCAGAAGAATTTTGGATTCTTAGAGGCAGAGCCTTTTTTAAATCCAAAGAAGAGTTTCTGAACGCATTATTCGAAACCGCTCTACAAAGAAATATTAAAGCTATTGGCACTTTCGCATTTCAGAGAACAGAAAAAGACAATCCAAGATATTTGTCTTATATACCAAACACTGTAAAATTCGTACGCAATCACTTTAACAATTTAAAAAGATATGAAAAGTTTTTTCATGTAATGGAACCGTTTTTAGACAAGTTAGAGAATTTAAATAAGGAAATTATTAATTGAAACTCTTAAATTCAGTTATGAAATCAAAAGTTGAACTGTGTCTTTATGATTTTGTTCATCCAACTAAGATCCCAAACTTTGAGCCCAAAATAGAATCTACTACCTTAATTCTTGATAGAAACTCCCCCGAAAATAAACTTATCTATGAGGTGCAGGAAAAAAGAGTTATAGACCCCCGATTCGATCGCGGCGAAAAGTGTTATGTCGCAATCATAAACAAAAGAGTAACAAGTTATATATGGTCATCTAGAGGTAGTGTCGGTGTTGACGAAATTAATATGGCAATCAAACCATCTGCAAATGAAGTTTACTTATATGATGCATTCACAATTGAAAAATGGAGAGGAAATAATCTTTATCCTACCGTTTTAAAATTAGCTTTAGAAACTGCAGAGAAAGAAAAACTGAAAAGGTCCTTAATCTTTGTAGAACATAAAAATTTAGCTTCACGAAAGGGCGTTTCCAAAGCTGGCTTTGAACAATTTCAAACTCTTTTTTATAAACGTTTTTTATTTTTCTCTAGTACAAAATTAAGTGACCCCATTGAAAATCATAATTCTGCAAAATTTATAGGCATTAAATAAAAAATTAGAAATCTTGATAAAAATTGGTGGAAATCTTGTCAAAAAATATTTTGAGTAATCAAATGTCAATCATAAATTCAAATGGACAATTGTACGAAATTGAACTTCATCAACAAGAAAATGTATTTTCAACACTTTCTAGAGAATGGTCAAAATTAGTAGGTTCAATGAATGTTCCGCATCCATTTTACGAACCAGAATGGCAATTCTCCTGGTGGAAAAAATTTGGAGAAGGAAAACTAACAATTTTTACAATTAGAGATAACAATAAAAGTCTTATTGGAATTTTTCCACTAGTATTGGAAAAAAGCGGGACTTTACGTTTTATCGGAGGAAAAGACTTATCAGATTATTTAGACGTAATTATCAAAAATCAGTTTGAAGAAATTTGCCTAGAATTATTCCTTAATTATCTCAATAATTCTGACCTTCCATGGAAACAAATTAAACTTCGAGGAATTCCAGATGAATCTCCTACATTGAGTATTCTAAAAAAAATTGTTGGACATAAATTAGAATGCGCAAAAGAAGAAGTTTGTCCAATAATTAAACTTCCGGATACTTGGGATTTATTCTTAGAAAACTTGGACCCAAGATTTAAACGAAATCTACTTAGAAAAATCAGAAAAGTAGAAACAGAACAAAATATTGATTTCTACGAGTCAAAGGATAATTTAAAAAATGATATGAACTCCTTTATCTCCTTGCATTCTATGAGCCAACCTGAAAAAGCTGAATTTTGGAATGATAAAAGAAAAGAATTCTTCTTTGAAATGGCAAGAAAAATGGATGAAAAAAAATTTTTTAAATTATCGTTTCTTAGACTAGATAATTTTCCAATCGCATCTACACTTTCATTTGTCTATAACAGGAAAATTTACCTTTATAACTCTGGATACGACACAACTACACCCGAATTTAGCGGTGGACTTGTCCTTTTAGCAAATAATATCCGTCAAGCTATCGAAGAAAAAATGACTCATTTTGACATGCTACGTGGAAATGAATCATATAAATATGACTTTGGATCTCTGGAAACAAACATTTCGACGGCAATAATTCCAAAAATAAATTGATAAAATGTCAAAAAATATTGCGATAATCTCATATCATACAGACCCTTTTAGTTCACTTGGTGGAGACACTTCAGGTGGTATGAACGTTTATGTTAGAGAATTAACAAAGTCTTTCTCAAAGTTAGGATTTAAAATTGATATTTTCACTAGATCTCATAATCCACGTCTTGAAAAAAAGCAATTTCCAAGTAAAAATTCCAGAATAATTAGAATTCTCGCTGGCCCGCAAAATGATGTAAAAAAAAATAAACTCATCGACTATTTGAACCTTTTCACAAAACAGATTTTTTTGTTTTCTAAAGAAGAAAAAAATAGTTATGACTTAGTAATCTCACATTATTGGCTTTCAGGAGTAATAGGAAAAAAATTATGCGAAAAATGGAGAATCCCTTTAATTTTACGTTTTCATACATTAGGGAAACAAAAAGAAGATGTTCTCCATAGTTATGCATTTTCGGAAAACAAGAACAGAATTGAAACCGAAAAAAAACTATCCAAATTCTGTGATGCAATAATTGTATCCTCAAATAACGAAAAAAAAACAATAATCGAAGATTTCGCTATCAGTCCTAGAAAGATTCATATTATTCCATGTGGTGTTAATCCCTATTTTTTTCAACAAAAAAAAACTGCAAGAAAAAAACTTGGATTGAAAAATGACATTAAGTACTTCTTAAGCGTTGGGAGAATAGATCCAGTAAAGGGGCTAGACCTTTATATGCATTCTTTAAAATTCCTTAAATTAATTAATCCTGAATTAAAATTTCACGCTCTCCACATAGGAGGAATTGTGAAAAAAAACAATAAAAAGAATAATTTCAAGGGTCTTAATGGAAAAGATTTTCAATCCACTTCTCAAACAAAAGAAGTAGAAAGAATTCTTTCCCTTTCAAAGAAATTAAATGTATATGATAATTTCTCTTTTATTGGATCAAGGACACATTACGAATTAAGTTACTGGTACTCTGCAGTAGAACTTCTTGCAATACCCTCTAGATATGAAACATTTTGTCTTGTTGCACTAGAAGCTGCTTCATGCGGATTACCTGCTGTTGCATATAAAGTTGGGGGGATTGCAGAGTCTATCAAACAAAATTTTACTGGTATCTTAGTTCCTGAAGGAAGCACATCTGAATACGCATTAACGCTTAATAACCTTTTGATTAACAAAAAGTTTTCTGAAAAATTGGGGGAAAATGCAAAAGATCGTGCTCAAATCTTTAGTTGGGAAAATACTGCAAAAGCTGAAATTAAGATATGGAGAACATTAAAAGTATAAAAAGAAGGAGAAAATCTTGAAAAACGAAGAATTTAAAAATATCTTGATTATTATGGCACATCCAGATGATGCTGAACTGGGTTCGGGTGGGAGTATTGCAAGATGGATTTCCGAAGGTGCTACAGTCAGAACTATCATTTGTACAAATGGAGATAAGGGAACCAAGGAGGACTATTCAACACATGAAATTGCAAAAATAAGAGAAAAAGAACAATTAGAAGCTTCTGCAATTTTAGGTGTACAAGAAACTTTATTTCTAAGAAATCGAGACGGTGAATTAGAAGATTCTAGAGCATTTCGTAATCAAATTGCTTTTCTAATTCGTCACTTTCAACCAGATACTATAGTTACACATGACCCTTGGAGACCTCATTACCAACATCCAGACCACCAAGCAGTTGGTCATGCCACTTTCAAGGGTTTAATTTATGCGAGAGATCATCATTTTCTTCCAGAACTTACATATGCGAACATAAATGCTCATCATACAGACAATATTCTATATACAGGTTCGACTGATCCTAATTTTTTTGTAGATATTTCAGAAACCATAGAAACTAAAATTCAGTCCATTAAATGCCATGTAAGCCAAATTGGAGAACAATATAATGCAAAAGAAAGACATTATAAGCGAGCAGAAGAAAATGGCAAAAAAGGAGGATATAAATTAGCTGAAGCTTTCACAATTAAGACTATGAGTTAAATTTTGGATATAAAAAACTGGACTACAAAAGAAAAAGCGGGTCAACATTTTATTATCGGTTTTGATGGAATATCTCCACCCAAATTTTTAATAGAAAGAATCAAAAATGGACAAATTGGTGGAATTATATTGTTTAAAAGAAATATAAAAAGTTTTGATCAACTTTGTAGTTTAATTAGCAACTTACAAAACGCCTCTCTTAAAAGCAGACTCAAGATTCCCTTGTTTGTTTCAATTGATGAAGAAGGAGGACGTGTAAGTAGACTATCACCAGATTTTGACTGCCTGCCATCAGCACAATCTCTTTCAAAATATGAAGAAGAAAAAAGAATAAAAAAATGTGTTGTTTTACTAGCAAGACAGATGAAAAAGGTAGGAATAAATTTAAATTTATCTCCTGTCTTAGATTTATCTACCAATCCTGAATGCACAGTAATAGGAGATCGTTCCTTTGGTTCTAATCCAGAAAAAGTCGGTTTTACAGGGAGAAAAATTATAAGTTATTATCAGTCAAATTTGATTGCCGCGTGCGCTAAACATTTCCCAGGTATCGGAGAAATTCATGTAGATCCCCATCATGAACTCCCAATTTGCGATATTTCTGAAAATAAACTAACTACTAGAGAACTTATTCCATTTAAATTAGCCTTCGATTCAAAATCTAATGATGAACGTGTTCTTACTGTTATGGTAGGTCACACAATTTATACAAAAATTGATCCAGATCACATATCTAGTCAATCAAAAAAGATTATGATCAAAATTTTGCGAGAAAAATTATCTTTTGAAGGAATCGTACTCACGGATGATCTTGATATGAATGCGATTTCATTAAGCGAAAAGAACGCTTTTAAGAGCATTAATGCGGGAGCCGATATAATCCTAATCTGTAATAACTCTGAGAACTATGAAAAAAACTATCAATTTCTTTGTAAAAAAATAGAAAATTTAGAACTTGACCCGGAAACAGAAAAAAAATCGTTGGAAAGAATTCTTAGAATAAAAGGAAAAATATCCTAGACATTAAATCTGATATTTACTATATCTCCATCACTTACTTTATACTTCTTTCCTTCTAATCTTAAAACACCTTTTTTTCTAGCGGAAGACATAGAGCCACATTCTACAAAATCATTATAAGAAATAACTTCCGCTCTAATAAATCCTCTTTCTAAATCAGAATGTATTGTTCCAGCAGCTTTTAAAATACTACTATTAGACACAATTGGCCATGAACGTACCTCATCTTCACCAACAGTTAAAAAACAATCGAGATCTAAAAGTTGAAATGACGATTTAATAACCGTATCCTTTGCAGGTGAATCTATATTATAGTCTTTTAAAAATAACTCTTGATCTTCTTTTGACATTTGGGATAGTTCTTCTTCTAATTTTACACATAATGTAATTGGCTCTATCTCAAACTCAGAAAATATATTTTCGAAAGAATCTTTTGAATGAATTAGTTGATCTTCTGAAATATTAATCACTGGCAAAAAAGGTTTAGAAGATTGCAAATCAAAACCCTTAAGAATATTTTTCTCTTCCTCTGTTAAATCCAGTTTTGTTATAACCTTCCCCTCTTCAAGAAAAACTTGAATTCTTCGCAAAAGTTCTAACTCCTGAACCTCATCTCTATCTTTCTTTAGTCTAACTGAACGTTCTAATTTTTCGATCCTCCTTTCGACTAGAATGAGATCGTTAAAAATCAAGTCATTAACAATTTCACTAAAATCTAGTTTTGGATCTACCCTATTTTTAGGATTCGGAACAGAAGGATCGTCGAAATTTCTGACAACAATTATAAGTGCGTCGACACCATGTAAGAATTGTGAAAAATTTTGAGTATTTGCAGATTCTTTATTTAGCATTTCTGGCACATCAACAAATTCGACCGTTGCATAGGTTTTCTTTAAAGGATTATAAATTCTTGAAAGAAAATCAATTCTTTCATCTTTAACCTTCGCAATTCCTATATTTGGACGTGAAGAATGAGAACCTGCTTCGGAAGACTTCCCCTCAGTTAGGGCATTGAACAAACATGTTTTCCCGCTACTAGCAAATCCGATAATTCCTAATTTCAAA
This sequence comes from Nitrospinaceae bacterium UBA3496, assembly GCA_002377645.1. GTDB lineage: Bacteria > UBA8248 > UBA8248 > UBA8248 > UBA8248 > UBA3496. The sequence goes on from DFQF01000099.1 coordinate 31,881, forward strand.
ATTCTATTCCTTTTTTAGTCAACAAACTTATTTTTTCTCTTCTGCGTAAATAAGGGAAGATTCAATAAATGATGAAAATAATTTTTTTGAATGAGGAAAATCTTCTTCCATATAAGAAAAAAGAGATTCTGGATGCCATTGAACACCTAAAATATAAGAATTTTCTTTGCTTTCGATTCCTTCTATAACCCCGTCAACAGAAAAAGCATTAATATGAAATGATTCAGGAACCTCTTTTAAACTTTGATGATGATTACTATTAACAAGTTCACTAGAAGAACTAAACAATTCCTCAAGCTTAGATGATTCAATCTCTATATTATGAAAAGAATAAGTAGACTCTTCATCTGGTTGATGTTGAAGAGGATTATCAAAGAAACTCTGAATATCCTGATATAAAGTACCACCAGCTGCAACATTTATTGCCTGCATGCCTCCACAAATCCCAAGTATAGGCATATCTAGTTCCATTGCTTTCTTGATTAAACATATTTCAAAATTTTCTCTCTTTATATTAGGAGGTGCACACTTCGCATGTCTATCTGCATCATAATTTGAAGGATCAATATCATGAGCACCTCCAGAAACTAAAATTCCATCTAAATTTCGGATAAAATGGCTAGTTAAGTTAACTTCAGTTACAGAGGGTAATAAGAATGGCAAACCTCCACTCTTTATTATTGATAAAATGTAAGCATCCATTAAAACATGTCGATCTCTTTCTTTAGGGTTTTCAGGAAAAGTCCTCTTACTTAAATCACAACTTATTCCTATTTTAGGTTTTTGCATTTATTCAACCTCAAGGGGGAAAACTTTATGTTATAATAACGATGTTGTATAAGCCTTTGAACAAACCAACATAATTTTAAATTATAAACATTTAAATTTCATAATGTAATCAGAGATAATTTTGCTAAAAATATATGTTACAAAACTGATCATTCCTTTAGTTTTTATTTTCTCTATGCTTTCCATTCCATTTCTATGGACTCCTGAGGTAAATAATAATTTTAATAAAATTTCACAACAAGAGACATTTGAAAAAAAATCTATACATAGAGAAAATTCTTCAATATTACAAAACAGTAGTTTTCAGAAATATATGACACTTGGTTTTTTAGTAATTTTAATCTTGGTAACTATTTGTGGATTTATGTTATACGGCATCCTGAAGCACCAAAGAATTCAGTGGCAGAAGCGATTTCCAAAAGAACAAAAAAAATAATACGCTATCCATCCAAAAAATCTCTTACAATCTTCCCCGATTTCAGTAATTCAATCTTTTGAGGATCAAGATTTAATTCGGCTAAAATTTCATTCGTATGTTCGCCTAATAATGGCGAAGGTTTAGAAAAATCAAAATCTTCTTCTTCAAAAATAAAAGGTGCGCCGGGCATTAATCCTATACCTGCCTCTGAATGCACTACACTAACAAATGCCTCTGGATATTTCTGCTTTGCATCTTGAATATTATTAATTGAACTAGCAGGAACACCAAGAGGTACAAGTATTTTTTCCCATTCAAATGTCGTCTTTTTTATGAGTATTTTCTCAAGTATTTGACGTAACTCTTTATCATTTCTCACCCGACTCTCATTATCTATAAATCTAGGATCTTCTGTTAGTTCGTGAAGTTCTAAAGAATGCATGAGCAACGCAAATCGTTTTGTATTAGAAATTGCGATGAAAATGCTTCCATCTTTTGTCTTATATCCTGAGAACGGAGAAACAACAGGATGAGAAAGACCTTCTGGTTTAGGAATAGTTCCAGAAAAACTATGTCTAACAATCGGATTTTCTAAAATATTTACCGCAGCAGAAAGCATAGAAGCATCTATTTTACGACCTTTTAAATCTCTTTCTCTTTTCCATAGAGCCAATAAAACTCCAGACAATAAGTATAGACCCGTTGTTATATCAACTATAGATACTCCAACCCTGACAAGTTCTCCATTTTTTGTTCCAGTTACACTAACTAACCCTGAAGCTGCCTGTATCAAACTATCAAATGCAGGGCGTTTAGAGTGTTTAGACTGTTTAGAAAAACCTGTAACTGACCCATATATCAGTCTATTATTAACTTCTTTTAAGACATCCCAACCAATACCAAGACGTTCCATTACTCCAGGTGAAAAATTTTCTATTAAAATATCAGATTTTTCTACTATTTTTTTAAAAAGTTCAATTCCATCATTAGTTTTTAAATTAATAGAAATCGATCTTTTACCTCGATTTAAACTCATAAAGTAGCTGCTCTCATTGCCCGAAAAAGGTCCTATAGAACGACTGTCATCACCATCTAAACTTTCAACCTTAATAACATCTGCACCCATCAGGGCAAGATACATAGATACTATCGGACCAGCATTAAACTGTGCAGCATCGATCACTTTGATGCCATTCAATAAAGACATATAGAAAACCTCTTCCATTCATTAGAAAAGAATAAAATATTTATGATACAAACATGGGATAAAATTACAGATTTTTGGAATCAGAAACTAATTTAATTCTTCCTTGGACGCCCTCTACCCCTT
>DFQF01000007.1 GCA_002377645.1 Nitrospinaceae bacterium UBA3496
ATCATGACTTACCATCAAAACCGTCACATGACCTTCTTTAGATAAATTAGAGATTAATTCTAAAATTTCCTTTCCTCGATTTGAGTCTAGATTCCCTGTCGGTTCATCTGCAAGCAACAGAGAAGGGGAATTTATAAACGCTCTTGCTATAGCAACTCGCTGCATCTCTCCACCTGAAAGTTGTTGAGGCAAAAAATTCATCCTATTCTCAAGACCGACTTTGATTAACAGATCACCAGACTTTTTCTCTATTTCTTTTTTGTTTTTTCCTGCTAAAACTAAAGGTAAAGATACATTTTCAATCGCACTCATTGTAGGCATTAGATTAAAGAACTGATGAACAAAACCAATTTCTTCACGCCTCATCTTACTCAGTTCTCTATCATGAAAATTTACAACATTTTTTCCGTTTATAATTATTTCTCCTGATGTTGGAGAATCAATACAACCAATTAAATTTAAAAGAGTACTCTTTCCCGAACCACTAGGGCCAGAAATAGAAAGAAATTCCCCCTTTTCAACTTTTAAATCAATATTTTCTACTGCATTAAAACGAAATGTTCCTTGAATATATTCTTTGGTAATTTTTTTTAGACTAACTATCAAAAAGAACTCCATTTTTATAGTAAAATACACGTAGGTTTATATATGAGAAAAATAATTTTAAAAAGGACATTCTAATGTTTAAATCTATTTCAAATATCTTTTTGATTTGTAAAGACTTAGAAAAATCAAGAAAGTTTTACTCAGATATTTTAGAACTAAAAGAGAAAAAAAGAGAAAGAGATTTTATAAAATATGAAATTGGTGAAAATTGTCTTGTAATCCATGCTCCAATAAAAGATGAAACAATGGAAGAATGGAATCTAAAACCAGTCAATAAGGACAGGGGTTCAGGAGTGATTCTCACTTTAGTCCCTGAAAATTTAGAAAATACATATCAAAAGATATTAAAAAACAAAGGGAAGATTCTTTTTCCGCCAAAAGATGTTTCATGGGGATATAGAATTTTTATGATAGAAGACCCTAACGGATTTGTGATAGAAATAGGCGAAAAGTCTCATCAAGAAGAACTTACAAACCCTCGAAAATAGAAGTTTCTTCACCTTTTAATGGTTTTTTACTTTTTACGCAAACAAAAGTTTCTTCGCCATACAACCATCTACCCGTCAAGCGTACAAACCACCAAAAGAAGTTTCCTGTTATTTGACTCTTATGTTGAACTAGTGCTTTCCATTTTTTCCCTAAAAAAGATCTTATATCTATGTATGTAGTAATTTCATGATCGGGAACACCATATTTGTCTTCTCTAAAATCTGGATCGTCCAAAGGAGTTTTTGCACCAAAAAATTTCATCCACTTCCATGTTTTAATCATTTTTGATCTTGCCCAGGCAGTATAATAAATTTTTTCAACTTTCCAGCAATTTAATTCTTCAGTGATAAATGTAGAATCCTCAGATAGCCTTATCGCTTCGCTAGTGACCTTGTGAGTCATAATATGATCTGGATGTCCATAGCCACCTCTTTCGTTATAAGTAATAACGACATGAGGCCTATGTTTTCTAATAAGGAAAGCTACCTTTTGTGAGACCACCGATAAATCTGCATTCATAAAAGCCTCACTATTATCATTACTATCCCAACCATCCATTCCCGAATCTTTATATCCAAGGGTATATAATCTTTGCACACCCAATATTTTTGTAGCTTTTTTTAATTCCGAAATACGAATTTCTCCTAATCGTTCTTGTGGTGATGACGCACTTTTGATGTCTTTCTCAAGACTCCTATCTTTGATTTCTCCCATTTCTCCATTAGTACATGTAACAAGTATAACTTCATGTCCATCTTTTACAGATTTGATAATTAATCCACCTGTAGAACTACATTCATCGTCTGGATGAGCGTGTACTATTAGTAACGAATACGAAGATTTTTGTTGGTTAGATTTCAAAATAGAAGAAAAAAATCTATTGATGTTCCCAAATATCGCCTGTTCTTAAAAGACTATCTAAATCAGGATCTTTCTTAGATTGCGCATCTTTTACTTGACTTTCTACACCTTGTTCAAAGACCGGTCTATTAATTTGCCTTAGTATTCCAAGTGGTACAGGACCCCCTTCAGTTTCCATTCTACTCAACATATAAGCGTATGCGCCTGTTTCCTCTTTTTGGTCATGAACTATTACCTGACCAGAATCTGCAGAAACTGTTGTGCAATTATATCCATCAAAGGCTATACCCTTTCTATCTTCTTTCGGACCATAAAGAAGAGGTTGTCCATCTTCTAAATAAACGACGTTTTCTTCCTTAACACCTTTTTCCGTATATTGACTCCAGGCACCATCATTAAAAACAATACAATTTTGTAAAATTTCTACAAATGCGGTTCCTTCATGCTCAGCGGCCGCTTTTAAAATAGAACCCATATGCTTTTGATCTCTATCTACAGTCCTTGCGATAAAAGTACATTCTGCACCAAGTGCTAATGTAAGTGGATGTAGAGGAGCATCGATGGAACCAACCGGCGTTGATTTTGTTTTAGAACCAATTAAAGAAGTAGGAGAATATTGCCCTTTGGTTAGACCATAAATACGATTATTAAACAGTAGAATCTTCACTCCAACATTTCTACGCATTGTATGTATTAAATGATTCCCTCCAATACTTAGAGCATCACCATCTCCAGAGATAACCCATACAGAAAGATCTGGCTGAGTAACCTTCATGCCAGTAGCAAATGAAGGAGCTCGACCATGTATAGTATGAAAACCATATGTATTCATATAATAAGGAAACCTTGCTGCACAGCCTATTCCACCTACAAATACAAAATTTTCTCTGGGAATTTCTAATTCCGGCAAAACCTTCTGCATCTGAGCTAAAATCGCATAATCACCACAACCAGGACACCATCTAACTACTTGATTAGATTGAAAATCTTTTCGTGTTAATCCTAATCCTTCTACCTCAACTTTTGCTTCCAATCTAGAGTATCTCCTCTATCTTTGAGATCAATTCCGAAATTTTAAATGGTTTTCCTCTAACAAGATTTAGTCCTATAGTTTCTACGAGGAATTCATAACGAATCATTTTTGATAACTGTCCCAAATTAATCTCAGGAACAAGAACTTTTTTGAAATTCTTTAAGATTTCTCCAAGATTTTTTGGGAAAGGATTTAAGTGTGTGAGATGAACATGGGAAACAGAAGCTCCTCTTGCCTGTAAGATCTCAACTGCAGCTAAAATAGACCCGTATGTTCCTCCCCAGCCTAGTACTAGAACATCACCACTATCCTCACCAAATACCTCTGCATCAGGAATATCATTAGCGATACCAGCAACTTTTTTTGCTCGTATTCTACACATCATGTCATGGTTATCAGGATCGTAACTAATATTTCCAGTGCCGTCTTGTTTTTCTATACCACCAATACGGTGTTCATAACCAGGTTTACCGGGCACAGCCCACGGTCTACTTAATAATTCTGGATCCCTGTCATATGACATAAACGATTCAGTTGGTCCTAATTCTCTAACAATATTCATTTCTGGAATTTCTTCAGATTTTGGGAGAAGCCAAGGTTCAGAACCATTGCCTAAATAACCATCACTTAAAAGAACTACCGGTGTCATATATTTTACAGCAATTCTAGATGCTTCAACTGCAGCCCAGAAACAATCCGAAGGAGTTTTTGCTGCTACTATAGGAATGGGACTCTCACTATTTCTACCAAACATACATTGCAATAGATCTGCCTGCTCAGTTTTTGTAGGCAAACCAGTACTAGGACCACCTCTTTGAATATTTACTATAACTAAAGGTAATTCTGTCATTACAGCAAGACCCATCGCTTCACCTTTCAAAGCAATTCCTGGGCCACTTGAGCAGGTCACTCCCAGAGAACCAGCAAAAGATGCACCTATCGCTGCAGAAACGGCAGCGATTTCATCTTCAGCCTGAAATGTATAGACCCCAAAATTTTTATGTCTAGAAAGCTCATGCAAAACATCACTTGCTGGAGTGATAGGATAAGCACCCCAAAATAATTTTAATCCAATTTTCTGAGTTGCAGCAATAAACCCATATGCCAAAGCAACATTTCCTGAAATATTTCTATAAGTACCAGGAGGATAAGTTGCTTCACGTACAATGTAATTTGCTGCAAAAATTTCAGCATTTTCTCCAAAATAATAGCCTGCCTCTAGAGCCCTTGTATTTGCAGTAACAAACTCTTCGTTCTTAGAAAACTTTTCTTTAATCCATTCCTTTGTTGGTTCTAAGGGACGAGAATACATCCAGTACATAAGACCAAGTGCAAAGAAATTCTTACATCTATCAGAAAGATTAGACTGGATTTCTACATCTTCTAAGGCTTTACGAGTCATTGATGTGATTTTAACTTCGTGAAGTTGGTATGCAGATTTTAAAGCATCATCTTCAAGTGGATTGGAATCATATTCTGCTTTCTCTAAATCTTTTTCATTAAAATTATCAACATTAGCAATTATAACGCCGCCCTTTTTCAAATCATGTAGATTTGCTTTTAAAGCAGCTGGATTCATAGCAACAAGAACATCAACCGAATCTCCAGGGGTATGAACTTCTTTACTACTAAAATTAACTTGGAATCCACTGACACCTGCCAAGGTACCAGCAGGAGCTCTAATTTCTGCGGGAAAATCAGGGAATGTACTTAAATCATTTCCAGCAATTGCGGCGGCGTTTGTGAATCGATCTCCAGTCAACTGCATACCGTCTCCAGAATCACCTGCAAAACGGATAGCAACAGTTTCTAGCTCAACTAACTCCTTGTTAGCACGACTCTCTGGAGATGAATCAGACATCTAAAATTGACCCTTAATAAAAAACATTTAAATAATTAAAAATCAAATAAAAAGAATAGCAACTCGCAAATTATTACGAAATAGAACTTACTCGTCAAATAAATTTTTAAATTTAAATAATTAAAATACATTTCCTGTTTTTAAGAGGATATTATTTTAAAAGAAAAATATATAATGAAAGAAATCTGTTGTGTAAAACTCAACGAATATGATATTAATCGAATCTCATTTAAATAAAAATTTACAAATCAAACTCACGGAGATTTAAGCATGCTTTATAATAAAAGTAGAGCGCTATCATTAATGCAAGAAAACAATCTCGAAGCAATTATTGCAACTACACATGAAAATGTTACATATCTAACTGGTCACGTTGGCTGGGCTCAAAGAGTTTATAGACAAAGAAAAAGTTGTGCGTTGCTTACGAACAATCCTGATGCAGGAACTGACCTAATTATGAATAGAGCAGACAACACATACTATGCAGCTTATGGTGGTTACGCAGAAAATGTTTATAGTTACGGTGGGCAAGCCTATCACATAGGTCAGGATAATTACGAAACTGAAAATATTGAATTTGAAAAATACTTACAACTACACAATAGCGGTGGAGAAAACCCTACTCTTCTTGAAGCACTGGTAAAAGCACTAAAAAATAGAGACATAACGTCAGGGAACATCGCTTTGGATGAAGAAGGATGCTCTGAAAGTTTATTTTCCGCATTAGAGAATGAATTTCCAAATTGCAATTTTTTTCCTGCATCAGGATTATTTCTAATGATTCGACTAGTAAAAACAAATGAAGAACTTGAAATTTTAAGAGATGCTGCTTCTATTAATGAAAATGCCATACAGCAGGTTTTTAATTTTGTAAAAGAAGGAGTCTCGGAAAATGAAGTAGCAGAAATTTGGAGACAAGCAGTCGCAAAACCTGGTGGAATGTGGCATTGGTTCCATTTTAACAGTGGCCATAGGAGTGTTTTTATCTTTCCACCAACTGAAAAGAAATTACAAAAAGGCGATTTGTTTATGTTTGATGCAGGATTATTTTACAAAAACTATAATGCAGATACGGGCAGTTGTGGTTGTATTGGAGAACCAACAGATCGAATCAAAAAAGAATGGTCTGCTATTCAAGATGGGTTCCTTCAATCATTGGAAGTCGTAAAAGCAGGATGCACTGGAGGACAAATATATAAAGCATTAATTTCGGGTATTAAATCAAAATTTCCTGAATTTGATGCTCCATTTGCAGGACATACGATTGGATTAGAAGCACGAGAGTTTCCCTTTATTTTAGGTGAGGAAACAAAACATAATCAAAAATTTCTTCCAAGTACTTCAGAAATTCCTTTGCCTGTAAATTCCGTAATTAACATTGAGGCTCCGATAGGAACTTTTGGATTTGGAGGATACCAAATAGAGTATTCAGTTATAGTTAAAGAAAATGGTTGGGAACCTCTCATAGAACAAAAAAGAGAACTTAAAATAATAGAATAAAAAAACACTCTTTTTTAAACAGAAAACTATTTACACTTTATACAGTTTTTTTGAGTTCTTCTTTATGTTATAAATATTTCCGTTGTAGAGGAAAAAAGTTTTATTTAAAGTAGCGAAAAATAATTCTAAGAGGTCCAGATGTCTAAATATGCAATGGCAATTGATTTAAGAGCATGTATTGGCTGTCATGCCTGTACTATAGCCTGTAAATCAGAACACGACATTCCAATAGGTACTTGGCGTTGTTGGGTGAAAGAGGTAGAGAAAGGCACATTCCCAAATACGAGACGAGAGTTTCTTCCTGTTCTCTGCAATCAATGCGATGACGCCCCTTGTCAAAATATTTGTCCAACAAAAGCACTCTTCAGAAGGAATGATGGAATTGTAGATTTGGATCCAGAATGGTGCATAGGATGTAAATCATGTATAGCAGCATGTCCTTATGATCAAATATTCATAGACCCAAATACAAGTACTGCCGAAAAATGTAATTTTTGTTCCAACCGACTGGAAGCAGATTTGGAACCTGCGTGTGTTGTTGTTTGTCCAACAGAGTGTAGAGTCTTTGGTGATTTAGAAGACCCAGATGCTAAAATCAATAAATTATTAACACATGAACCACATAATGTAAGAAAACCTGAATACAACACTTCTCCAAATATTTATTATGTAAATGGAAGTCAACAACTTCTAGATCCAACAAAACCAATGCAATCTGGAATTTACAAACAAGGAGAAATGAGCGAAGAATTGAAACAATCTGTTCCCGAATTTAAGAATGATCCTCAAGAAAGTCGAACAGTTTATGACACTTTCCATAATATTCCTTGGGACAAGAATATTATTACATATTTAATGACTAAGGGTGCTAGTACAGGCTTACTAATTTTAAGTCTCTTTCTTTGGTGGGTTGGTTTCAAGAGTAGTTTATTCTCTTTCTGGATGCCTATACTTAGTGGAGTTCTCCTAACTATCACAGGTTATGTACTTATTACGGATTTAAAAAAACCAGAACGTTTTTATTATATTTTACTTCGTTCAAATTGGAATAGTTGGATGGCATGGGGAACTTGGTTCATTACGTTAAAAGGAATATTTATTTTACTATGGTTACTAGGAGCAATGGCTGGAAATGATGGATTTTTGGACTTCATTCTTTGGCCTACTATCTTACTTTCTTTTCTTTCTTCTATTTATACTGGATTCTTCTTCGCCCAAGCTAGCGCTAGAGACCTCTGGAAAGGAAGTGAAAATACGATAGATATCGGAGTTTTATCGATTCTTAAAGGAGCATCAATTTTAGCTTTTTTCGTAATAATTTTTCCAGTCGCGGACAAAACTAACATACTGAACACACTTGGAAACGTAATAACAGTATGTACCCTTCTTCATTTTTCAATTTTAATGTTCTCAATACTTTTACATAGATTCGGCTCTGTTGCACATGAGAGATCCATCGAGTTAATACTTAAAGGACCTTTCAAAAAGGAATTTTGGAATGGGGCAATTATTGCCGGGTGTGCGGTTCCTATGTTTATTTTCTGGTGGATTGGATATAACTATTTTACTTTCTTAGTTGCTAGTACGCTTATAGTACTAGGTTCCTACTACTGGGATAAAATATGGGTACAAGCTGGGCAGAAAGTACCATTGTCTTAATTTTCAAGGAGAAGAAATGGTTTCAAAACATTTACAATCTGGAGTTGGGGCACATAATATTTCTTCGTTGGGATATCCTGAACTTTTAGAAACTTCGAAAACAACCTCAGATTCAGATAAAACACATACTGTAAAAAAGAATGGGAAATTAAGATCCTACCCACCACCTGAAGAATGGGACAACTGGACTGAGTTTGAAAGTGGAACTTGGCCCGAAAAAACACAAAGAAATTATTCTCTTATTCCTACTCTTTGCTTCAACTGTGAAGCAGGTTGTGGTCTTCTGGCTTATGTTGATAAAGACGATATGAAAATCAGGAAAATAGAGGGAAACCCTCTTCATCCTGGTTCTAGAGGAAGAAACTGTGCAAAAGGATGGGTAACACTGAATCAAGTAAATGACCCAGATAGAATCCTTTATCCACTCAAGAGAGTCGGCAAAAGAGGAGAAGGAGAATGGGAAAGAGTAAGTTGGGACGAAGTACTAGATGATCTTTCAGCAAGAATCAGAAAATCTATTGAAGAAGAAAGACGTAACGAAATTATATATCATGTGGGAAGACCTGGTGAAGATGGTTTTATGTTTAGAACTCTCGCAAGTTGGGGTGTCGATGGGCATAATAGTCATACAAATGTTTGTAGTTCCTCTGCAAGAATTGGCCAGTACCTTTGGAATGGTTCAGATCGTCCATCACCAGATTTTTCCAACGCAGAAGCAATTCTTTTAATAAGCAGTCATTTAGATACAGGCCACTACTTTAACCCTTCAGCTCAGCGCATTATTGAAGCTCAATTAAACGGTGCTAAAATCATTGTAATAGACCCGAGACTTTCAAATACTGCGGCTAAAGCAGACTACTGGCTTCCTGCGTATAGCGGAACAGAACCTGCAATCTTACTTGCTATTGTTCGCTACTTGTTAGAAACCGGACAATTTGACGAAAAATTTGTTGAAGAATGGTTTAACTGGGCCGAATATTTGAGTTCTGTTCATCCTCAAGATGAAATTACTTTTGACAATTTCATTGTTAGGCTAAAAGAAGAATATGCTGAATTCACTTTTGAATATGCATCTGAGGAAACAGGTGTTTCAATAGAACAAATAGCAGAAGTTGCTCAGGTGATTGCTAGAGCAGGTAGTCGACTATGTGTTCACGTATGGAGAGCAGCAGCTACAGGCAATTTGAATGGATGGCAAGTTGCAAGATGCCTACATTTTATTCCATCTTTGACTGGCGCAATAGGTACTGTCGGAGGAACACATTTAGCAAGTTGGCATAAATTCGTTCCTTCTCATCCAAATCCTGCACCCGGCCCCAAAGACTGGAACGAATTACTTTACCCTACAGAATATCCACTAGCTCATTTTGAAATGAGTTTCTTAATGCCACACCTGATGAAAGACAAAGGACATAAAATAGACACATATTTTACCCGTGTTTATAACCCTGTATGGACGAATCCAGACGGTTTTATGTGGGTAGATATGCTAAGAGATGAAAATAAAATCGGTTGTCACGTCGCACTTACTCCCACTTGGAGTGAGACTGCGTGGTTTGCTGATTACATCTTACCGATGGGAGTTGCTACAGAAAGACATGACAATCAGAGTCAAGAAACTCATCCAGCGAAATGGTTTGGATTCAGGCAACCTGTTCTCCGTGTCGCTAGAGAAAAACTAGGTGAAACTGTTGAAACGACTAGAGAAACAAACCCGGGTGAAGTGTGGGAAGAAAATGAATTTTTAATAGAACTTTCTTGGAGAATTGACCCTGATGGTTCATTAGGAATCAGAAAATATTTCGAAAGTCCATATAGAAATGGAGAGAAAATTACAGTTAACGAGTATTATCAATGGATGTTCGAAAATGGAGTACCTGGACTTCCAGAAGCGTCCGAAAAAGAGGGCCTTTCTCCATTAGAATATATGAGAAAATATGGAACTTTCACCGTGGAAGATAATGTCTATGAAGTACACATGAAAGAACTTCCCGAGGATGACCTTAACAGTGCAGATATTACTGAACTAGATGGAACTATTAATGATAATGGAAAAACTATTGGGAATATGAGTAAAGGAAAAGCTCGAATTGGCTTCAATACTCCATCAAAAAAATTAGAATTTTACAGCGCGACTATGACTGATTGGAACTGGCCAGAACATGCAATTCCTTCCTACAAAAAAACACATGTTTACTGGAGAGACATGGATAAGAGTGAAAATGAATTTGATTTACTACCTAATTATAGACTACCAACTTTGATACATACTAGATCTGCAGTGAAATGGTTATACGAAATTACTCACAATAATCCTCTCTGGATACATACCGAAGATGCAAATCGTATGGGCATCAAAACAGACGACTTAGTCAAGGTAGAAACTGAAATAGGTTATTTCGTAACACGTTGCTGGGTAACAGAAGGTTTGAAGCCAGGAATAGTTGCAATGGCTCACCACCTAGGACGTTGGAGATTAAATGAAAATATCGGGGCACCTAAAATTGCTTCTGCTTTAGTTGAAATAGAAGAACAGGACAGTGAATTTACTATGAATCAAATTCACGGGGTTCAACCATTTAAAAGTGATGACCCAGATACCGAAAGAATATGGTGGAAAGAAATAGGAGTAAATCAAAACTTAACTTTTCCTGTAAATCCTGATCCTATTAGTGGTATGCACTGTTGGCATCAAAAAGTAAAATTAACCAAAGCGACTTCTTCAGAAAGTTATGGAGATATTAAAGTAGATACAGAAAAAAGTTTTGCACACTACAAAAAATGGCTAGAAATGGCTAGACCTGCTCCAGGACCAGATGGTCTAAGAAGACCTCTCTGGTTTTTAAGACCAAATAAACCACAAGCAGATGCTTATTTGCTAGAGGAGTAAGAAAATTTGGCCTAGACGTTCTAAAAACCTAGAGGAACTAAATCAGCAGTCTAAATTAAGAGAAGAATTATATAGAGTCATGTCTATAACTTTTCTAGATCCTCCGGAAAAAAAGTTATTACACTTCTTGAATGAAAATTATCCATTCCTTTTTGAAGAAAATGGAAATCCTTTAGGTGACTTAGTTAAAGATCTAAGAGTAGATTTCACGAATCTATTTGTCTTGTCCTCTCCACCATATGAATCTGTTTTATTGGATGAAAGTGGTTTTTTGAATTCAAAAGTGACTGACAACGTGAATGATTTTTTTAGACATTCTGGATTTAACCCTAGTTCAAAAAATATAGGACAGAAATTTCATAGTATACTATCAATGGACCATATTAGCGTAGAATTAGAATTTATGTCTCACCTCGCAAAAAATCAACATAAAGACCTCATCAATAAAAATGAACAAGAATATTACAAATCATTAGATTTATCGTCAAAATTTCTAGATAATCACTTATTAAGATGGGTCCCTATTTATTTAACAGCTATAGAAAGGGATTCTAAAACTTTTTTTTACAAAGAATTGTGCAAGTGGGCTCAAAACTACATTTTAGATGACAGAAAATATATCGAAGAAATAACTAAAAGAAATTAAGATCTATACCCCTATATATAATTTTTTATTGTTCCTGAGACCACTTCTGTGACTTAGTAAGATAACTTCTCAACTCATGCAGATCTTTAGTCCATTTTTCCCAACTTCCTTTTGAAACCTTACAATTTTTAGAGAAAAAACCGTATTTTTCTAACCAGAATTTTGCGTCTGAATCTAGAATTTTCAATAATTCGAAAATTTTATTTTCTGAACCAGCCTCTCTAAAAAGATTTTCAAGCATTCTTTTTCGTGTCTGAATTCCCGTTCTTAAGCCCATCTCTAAACCAATCTCTCTAATCCTATTTCTTGTCAAGAAAAAACCACATCTAGTTGGCGCTATCAACAATTCAACAAGGTCATGCAGATTTCCTTTAGTAAAAGTTTCTGAGATATCTGACAAAAAACTCCCTTTCAGAAGATGAAAAGATTTTTCCAAATAGACAAACAAATAAGAAAATACCATAGAAACTAAAAGCAAAAAAATCTATTTTCATAAAAAAGAATTTATGGTTGGTTATTCGCATAACACATGTTATTTTTTGTCAATGATAAAAAAAGAACAAAACCTTGTAATAGTACTTGTAAGACCTAAGGGAGCATCTAACGTTGGGTCAATTGCTCGAGCAATGACACACTTTGGTTTAACAGAGTTACGAGTAGTCTCTCCAATATGCGATGTTAAAGATATAAAAGCCCATTCTATGGCAATGGCAGGACAAGAGATTCTAAAAAGATCATCTCACTACGCTACCCTCAAAGATGCAATAATGGATTGTAATCTTACGATAGCAACTTCAAGAAGAATTGGAAGAAAAAGATTGCCTTCCCTCTCACTAAGGGATGATGCACAAAAAATATATAGATCTATTCTACTTAAAAAAGTGGCAATTGTTTTTGGGCAAGAAGACAAAGGTCTTTTTAAAGAAGAAATGGAGTTATGCCAAGAACATTTAGTAATACCTGCAAGACCTCAGTCAGAATCTTACAACTTATCACAAGCGGTACTCTTAATACTCTGGGAAATTTTTATGTCTAATCCGAAGGATTTTGAAAAACCAGAAAATATAGATAATCAGAGAGAGGTTGAAACCGTTGCTTCAAGAAAAGAGATTGAGGATTTACTAGAACAAATACTTGAAGTATCTATAAAAATTGGGTTTGTCCCCTATTACGAACCAAAACGAGTAACTAATACATTCAGAAAAATGATTAACCGTGTTGAACCTACAAGTAGAGAAGTGAGAACTATGAGAGGTATGATAAAGCAGGTAAATTCTAAATTTTTAGATAAAGAAACTGAATAATGCAAAGAAAAAATCGAAAATGACATTAAACTTAGATAATCTTGACTACAAATTACCCGAAAAAAAAATTGCAAAGTACCCGTTAGAAAATAGGGAAGATGCCAAACTCCTTTGTATTAACAAAAAGAATTCAGAAATTATACACACTAAAATAAAAAACTTGCCCGATATATTGAATCAAAATGATCTGATTATTTTCAATAATACAAAAGTTAATAACTGGAGATTTTATGGGAATCTTACGACAGGCGCAAAAGTAGAAGTTCTACTTTATGAGAGAAAAACAGAAACAACTTTCCTTGCACTCCTATCTGCGAATAGAAAAATAAAAGAAAATGAGAAAATTAAATTTAAAAAAGGAATTTCGGCAACTGTAGAGTTTAGAGGGAAAGAAAGGCTTCTGGAATTTACCAAAATTAAGAACTTTGAAAATTGGCTATCAAAAGAAGGTGATGTGCCAATACCCCCCTATCTTCGCAGAAAATCAGAATCGATTGACTACGAAAGATACCAGACAATCTTTTCTAAAAACCCTGGTTCGATTGCAGCTCCCACAGCAGGATTCCATTTTTCTGAAAAACTTATGGAAAACATTACCAAAAAGAAAATAGAAATTGCAGAGATTACTTTAGATATTGGTATTGGTACTTTCTCCCCAATAAGGGAAAAGAACTTCAAACAGCACAAAATGCATGAAGAAAAATATGAAATACCACAAGACGTTGTAAACAAAATAGAACAAACAAATTCAAGATGTGGCCGAGTAATTGCAATTGGTACTACTGTTACAAGAGCATTGGAATCCTCTTATTTAAAAAATAAAAAAATTATAAATTCAGGAAAAGGAACTAGTGATTTATTTATTACCCCAGGATATAAATTTCAAGTAATTAATGGATTATTAACCAATTTTCATTTGCCAAAATCTACTTTGTTATCATTAGTAATTGCTTTTGGAGGCAAGAATGCAATAGAAAAAGCTTACACTAGTGCGCTTAGTGATGATTACAGGTTTTATAGTTATGGGGATGCAATGCTAATTACTTAAGATCAATAAAAACGTGAAGAGGATTTAATTTTTGATTTATCATTCAGTACTAATTTAAAATATTTTCCTGGTTTAAATCTCACTACCTTTCTCGCACTTATCTCCGCCTCCTCTCCAGTTTTAGGATTTCTTCCTATTCGTGCACTTTTCTTTTTTACATCGAAAGAACCAAATCTTCTTAGAACTACAGGATCTCCTTTGGACAAACTACTTTTGATAGCATTAAAAATGGTCTCTACTGCTTCTTCAGATTTAACTTTGCTCAATCCCGTATCACCAGCGACAAGATTAACGATATCCACTTTAGTCAAAGTCAGGCCCTAAAAATAAAAAGAAATAAATATTAATTAAGTAAAATTTATATTAACATTGTGTTATTCAAGGGGCAAGAAAAACAAGCATCTTTAAATATTAGAATGAAAGATTGTAAATATGTTCTCCTCTAAAATTGAAGAAATTCAACCGTTCTTAGTTATGGATATTTTAAGAAAAGCGAACGATCTTGAGAGAGACGGAAAAAAAATTGTACACTTAGAACTAGGAGAACCCGATTTTCCCACGCCTAAAGTAATAGTCGAATCCGCAAAAAAAGCTCTTAAAGATGGAAATACTCATTACACAAACTCTTTAGGGATTCTAGAATTAAGAAAATCAATTTCAGATTATTACAACGAAACATATAATTTAAATATTTCATCTAATAGAGTGATTGTCACAAACGGCACTAGTCCAGCGATGTTGATTCTGTTCAAATTACTACTTGAAATTGATGACGAAGTAATAATTTCTGACCCCCACTACGCATGCTATCCTTCCTTTATAACTTGTACGGGTGCTAAACCTGTATTAGTACCATTCAAAAACTTTTCTTCAGAAGTCACAAACTATATCACTGACAAAACAAAAATCATTTTAATCAACTCTCCTTCCAATCCCACTGGCACGAGACTTAGAAAGGAGGAAATAGAAAAATTATCAGCCTTACATCCAGTAATCGTTTCAGATGAGATTTATCATGGAATTAGCACGGGAATTAGAGACCATTCTGCATTAGAATTCTCAGATAATTCAGTTGTGATAAACGGCTTTTCAAAATTTTTTGCTATGACTGGATGGAGATTAGGATACATGATTGTACCAGAATGTTTCGTGAGAAAATTAGAGATACTACAACAGAATTTCTTTATTTCAGCTAATCCATTTGTCCAAATAGCAGGAATTACCGCACTCAAAGAAGCAATACCGGAAGCGAAACTCATGAATCAAATCTACACCAAAAGGAGAAAGTTAGCTTTAGAAGGTTTAGAATCAATTAATCTGGAAACAAGACCGCATCCTGATGGTGCTTTTTATGCACTATTTAACGTAAGTAATTTTGAAAAAGATAGTATGAAACTTGCAAGCGAAATACTGACCTCTGCTGGAGTAGCGCTAGCCCCAGGAAAGGATTTTGGACCAAGAGGGGAAGGACACCTCAGGCTCTCGTATTGTAATTCAGAAGAAAATATAGAAAAAGGAATCAATCTAATAGGGAAATTTTTAAAAGAAAAATATCTCTAATCTTCTGTATTTAACTCTATAGAATTTTCATCTAAAAGTACTTCTTCAGAATCATTTCTAGTGTCAGTCCACTCAAGTTTTCCTTCAATAATTTCTCGAAAAACTACTTCTTCCTTAGTATCAGTTTTCTTAGTTTCTACTAGAGGTTCTGCTCCATTCCTTAATTGATTAACTCTCTTTGCGAGTAAAATAGACATCAAGAATCTATTCTGTACTTGGTCGGTTGCAAGTTCGAAAAGCTCATCATAACTAGCTTGCTCTAACATAAATGCCTCCAAAACACTAAATATAAAATTTTAAAATTTACTTATCCGATACCAACATGCTGCACATAGGCAACTTGCATATTTGATCGTACTTGCTTAAGTATATCAGCTTCTTCTTCAGTCAAATTTCCTTTCATTTTCTCTTCTAACATACCAAAGAGATCAACAAATAATTTAGCAGCTCTAGGATCAGCCGACCCTACCTTTTCACCTGTTTGAGGATGAAGTCCCATTGCACCCAAAGCATTCGCTTGAAGAATAGCGATCATCATTTCGAAATGTTTTTCATCTTCCTCTTCTTCCTTTTCTTCCTTAGATTCTTCCGATTGAATATCTGAGGATTCATCCGGAGACTGCTTAACTTCTTCTGGAATTTCTTGATTTAACTCGGATACATTTTCTGTTTGCCCTGAGGGTTCCGAATTATCAGAAGAAATAATAGGATTACTATCTGATTTTTCTTCAACTTCTTCAGCATCATAACCAGTTACAGAATAGCGTCTATCTGAAACCTTGAAACTTTGAGGTTCTTCATTCTCTGAGATGTTTTTTTCTTCTTCAGACATTTTTCCCTCTTTTGTAAAATAAAAAATACAAGAAGAACATATTTATCTATAGAAAGGCAACCTTGGAAACTCAAAAAACTTTTTTATCTTATCAAATATGTGAATGCAGTTCAGAAAAGATTTAGTCGTCGGAGTTCCTTGCTTTTCAAATTTGGCTAATTCTTGGAATAGCTTCTTTTCTTTAGAACTTAACTTCCTTGGAGTAAGTATAGAAAAGACGACTATATGATCACCCTTAGAATTGCTTGTCAAAGATGGAAATCCTTGTTTTTTAATAACCGCGCTTTCTCCTGACTGAACTCCCTGTGGTACTGTAATTTCACTTTCCCCATACAAAGTTTGTACAAGAATCTTTCCACCAAGCGCAGCCTGAGAAAAAGTCACATCTTCTCTGCTAAAAACATTATTTCCTTCTCTTTCTAATCTATCATGTTTTAATAGATTGACTATTACATGCAAATCTCCAGAAGGCCCTCCATTAATTCCACCTTCTCCCTTTTCACGTAATCTCAAACGTGATTCATGGTCAGCTCCTGGTGGAATTTTAACTTTCACAGAACATTCTTCTTGACGTTTTCCAGAACCCCTACATTCATCACAATGCTCTATAATCTTATTTCCAGAACCGTCACATTCGGAACACTGAGAGCTAAAAGTTACGAACCCCTGCCTATATGCTACTTGACCACTTCCACCACAGGTTTCACAATTTAAAATAGATTCTGAATTTTTAGCTCCTGTACCACCGCAATATACACACTCTATTTCTCTTTCAAATTCGACATCATGTTCTGAACCCATAGCAGCTTCTTCGAATGTAAGATCTAACTGATATGCAAGATCTCTTCCTTTTACTCTTCCATCTCCTCTAGAACTTCGTCCAAATGCTCCGCCAAAAATGTCAGAAAAAACATCTCCAAAAGATGAGAAAATATCATCTACACTTGAGAAACCAGAAGAAAATCCACCAGAAAGTCCATCATGACCATATTGATCATAAATACCTCTTTTTTGAGTATCACTTAAAACTTGATAGGCTTCGGAAGCTTCTTTAAAAAGTTCTTCAGCTTTTGAATCTCCTGGATTTCTGTCTGGATGATACTGCATTGCTGTTGAGCGGTAAGCTTTTTTTATTTCCGACTCTGTTGCATTCCTGCTAATATTTAAAATTTCGTAATAATCCCTTTTTGACACTTTATATGTTCTCCCGAGTCAACCATACGTTTAAGTAGGTTGCTCATCTTTTTTTGATTCGATATATCTTCCGACTGCAACACGACTAGGACGGAGAATCTCATCGTTTAAAAAATACCCTACTGAAAGTTCTTCTAAAATTTTTCCATCTAATTCTTTATCTGTTACATCGTCAGAACGTATCGCTTCATGTCTAACAGGATCGAAAATTTCCCCAACAGATTGAATTGGTTTTACCCCTTGTGAGGATAATTCTTGAAAGAATCTACTCTCCACCATTCGAAATCCTTCAATAAGGGATTGTATACCTTCAACTTTTGTGTTGGGTTCATTTTTCCAACCATCCTGTACTGCATGATTAGCCCTAGATAAATCATCTCCAACACTCAACAAACTAGTAAACAGTTCTTTTTTTACTTGTTGAATTCTTCTTTCTAAATCCTTTTCTTGACGTTTTCTAAACTCCTTAGACTCTTTATTAACTCTTGCAATATGTTCTTGAAGTTTTTCTTCTGCTATCAAAACTTTTTTCTCTAAAAGTTCAACATAACTTGGCACCAAAGATGGTGACTCATCTTTATTTTTTTCTTCTGTTGAATCTTCTTCTGTAGGATCTTCTTCTGATTTAAAACGTCTACGATCATTTACACGGGCTTTTTCCTCTTCGTTCTCAATTTCTTTTGAATTCTCATCCTCTTTGGTATCAGAAGAAAAAATATTTTCTCCTAATGAGGATTTCTCATCATCGTTAGAATCAACCTTCTCTACCTGCATCAAAAAACCTCCAAAAGTTAAAAACTTTACAACCTAAAAAACCTTTACGAATTTCACTGACTTAAAACAAAAGAACAATACTATGTTCTAATTATTTCTCTCTTTTGAGTTTCATAAGCTTCGCTCCTATAGATGGTATAAGAGCATTCATGTCAGGAGTTGCATTTTCAATTTTTTGACGAAATTCCTCAAATGCATCACTACTTAAAACCTCTTCCATCTGCTCAAGTCTTTCTATTGCCAAATGTAGTTTTTGACGTAATTCTATAATTACTTCAACTCCAGCCAAATTAATTCCCATATCTCTAGTAAGTGTTAGAATAATTTCTAACTTTTCTAAATCTTTCTCTTCATAAAGACGAGTTCTACCCTCACTTCGCATAGGTTCAATTAATCCCTCTCTTTCATACATTCTCAAGGTCTGGGGATGTATTTCGAACATTTCAGCAACAGTACTTATAGTATATTTTACTTGTTTCCTGCTCCTACGTACCAAGACCTTATCCTCATTAAGTTCGTGAAATATTCATGCCTTCTCTAGGATCAATTGGATTCAATCTTTCAAATTCTCGAATTAAATCTTTACTTTTTTCGTCAATTCTTTCAGGAAGTTTTAAACTTACAGCTACAAAAAGATCTCCCTTACCAGTTCCCTTCATTTGAGGTGCGCCTTTTCCATTTAGTCGCAACCTTTGTCCATTTTGAGTCCCAGGAGGAATTGTAACTTTCGTTACTCCTTCGAAAGTTTCTAATTCTACACGAGTACCTAAAGAAAGCTCACCTAGAGTCAGGGGAAGATCAATATATAAATTATCTCCTTTTCTTTCAATGTAAGGATGAGTACTTACCTTTGTTAAAATATACAGGTCACCATTTTTCCCTCCTGTCTGAGAAGTTTCCCCTTTACCTGTTAACCTAATTCGAGAACCATTTGAAACACCAGCAGGTATTTTCACTTTAATTCTTTCTGTTGCCCTTCTGAGGACACCATTGTTAATAATATTTTTAGGAACTGTCACAACAGTTTCCAGACCACGTAAGGCATCATCAAAACCAATCTCTATAGAATAATTTACATCTTCTCCCTTTGTGTTTACTGGAGAACCCCAGTTTGAGGAACGATAGGAAGTTCTTCCACGTTGTCCTCCAAAAAAACTACCAAAGATATCTCCTATACCTATGTCTTTTAAGATATCTTCCATATTTATTCCGCCTTCCCATGGATTACCTCCTGAAAATGCAGCGTGGCCCATCGTGTCATATTTACGTCTTTTTTCAACATCAGAGAGGACTGCGTAAGCTTCACTTATTTCCTTGAAACGCTCTTCTGCAGATTTGTTCCCGGGATTTACATCAGGATGATATTTTCTGGCAAGTTTTTTAAATGCTCTCTTCAATTGTTCAGAAGAAACATCTCTATTTACTCCTAACAGCTCATAATAATCCCGTTTCGACATACGAATTCCCTGAAAGATAAAAAATTAGAATAAAATTATTTGTCCTTTTTAACTTCTTCAAATTCTGCATCTACTACATCACCATCATCACCACCTGTTTCATTTCCATTTTCTGTATTAGCAGATGGATTTTCAGAATCTGTATTTGCCTGTTTGCTAGCTTCTTCGTACATCGCCTGAGACAATTTATGTGATACAGTTTCTAAATTCGTTTTAGCAGAATCAATTTCTTCAATAGTTGCATCTTGATTTTCAAGAACTTTACGGACCTCTGCAATAGCATCTTCTATAGCTTTTTTATCTTCCTCTGAAACTTTGTCATTGTTTTCACCCAACATCTTCTCTGTACTGTATGCGAGAGATTCTGCATTGTTTCTAGATTCCACGAGTTCTCTACGTTTTTTATCCTCACCAGCATTTTCTTCAGCATCTTTCACCATATTATTTATCTCTTCTTCAGAAATACCACTTGAACTCGTAATCGTAATAGCTTGTTCCTTACCTGTACCTAAATCTTTTGCAGAAACATTAACAATCCCATTAGCATCAATGTCAAAGGTGACTTCTATTTGTGGCACTCCACGCGGAGCAGACGGAATATCTACAAGATGAAATTTTCCAAGACTACGATTATCAGCAGCCATTTCTCTCTCTCCTTGTAGAACATGCACCTCCACAGAAGTTTGATTATCCGCAGCAGTAGAAAATGTTTCACTTTTTTTAACAGGAATTGTGGTGTTACGCTCAATAAGTTTCGTACAAACATTTCCTAGAGTCTCTATCCCTAGTGATAATGGAGTAACATCCAACAATAAAACATCCTTAACATCCCCTGCTAGAACACCACCTTGTACTGCCGCACCGACTGCTACAACTTCATCAGGATTCACACCTTTATGTGGTTCTTTAGTAAAGAATTTCTTTACTGTTTCCTGAACAAGAGGCATACGCGTAGAACCTCCAACTAAAACCACCTCATCTATATCTCCAGGTTGAAGATTTGCATCATTTAAAGATTGACGACAAGGAACAAGTGTTCTTTCTACTAATTCACCAGCAAGTTGTTCTAACTTAGAACGAGAAATTTTGATATTTAAATGTTTGGGTCCTGAGGAATCAGCTGTAATAAATGGAAGGTTAATATCAGTTTCCATTGAACTAGAAAGTTCAATCTTTGCTTTCTCAGACTCTTCACGTAACCTCTGTAAAGCCATTGGATCAGTAGACAAATCAATACCCTGATCTTTTTTAAACTCCTCAACTAGCCAATCTATAATTTGTTGGTCAATATTGTCACCACCTAGATGGGTATCTCCATTTGTCGCCTTAACTTCAACAACGTTATCTCCAACTTCGAGGATAGAAACATCGAAAGTTCCACCACCAAAATCATAAACAGCTATAGTTTGATCCTGCTTTTTGTCCAGACCATAGGCCAAAGCTGCCGCAGTAGGTTCATTAATTATACGCAGAACATTTAATCCAGCGATCTTTCCAGCATCTGTAGTAGCTTGTCTTTGATTATCATTAAAATATGCAGGAACTGTCACTACAGCATCACTAACTTCCTCTCCAAGATAGTCACTAGCTGCTTGTTTTAATTTTTGTAGAACACTAGAAGAAATTTCAGGTGGAGCGTAAACTTTACCATTTATCTTAAGCCTAGCATCACCATTTTCAGCTTTTATAACTTCATAAGGCACCATCTTAACTTCTTCTGGAACCTCATCGAATCTTCTACCCATAAATCTCTTTACTGAATAAATAGTATTTGTAGGGTTGGTTACTGCTTGCCTTTTAGCAACAACTCCAACAAGTTTCTCACCTTCTGGAGTAAAACCAACTATACTAGGTGTAGTACGATTCCCTTCCTGATTTGGTATGACCGTAGGTTCACCGGCTTCCATAATAGAAACTACAGAGTTTGTGGTTCCTAAATCAATACCAATAACTTTTCCCATTTTTGCCTCCTAAAACAAAAAAATAAAATTAAAATCAACAATAAAAAAATAAAAAAAACAAAATTGGACGTTAAATTTATAATATGAGTCTTTTCTTGTCAATTTATATAAGTATAATTAACTCATATATAAATTGAATTAATTTTTTTATAAAATATCTGATTTGGAAATTAATTATTGATTAATTAATTGATAGATTTGACAAAATTAAAATATAAAGATAGCCTAACAAAAGAAATTGTTTATAAAGATATTAGTTAAAAATATTTAAAAAAGGGAACGTGAATGGTAACTTTATTTGATGAAACCAAGTCACCTACAAAAAGCTCCGGGATTACCGTAACAGAAAATGCATCTAAAAAAGTGAGTGAACTTCTTAAAGCAGAAGGAAAAGAAAATCACGGACTTCGTTTATCAGTGACCGCAGGGGGCTGTTCAGGCTATAACTACGGATTATTTTTTGACGAAAAAGCAAACCCTGATGACAAAGTTTACGAATCAAACGGCATCAATATATTCATAGACACTCAGAGCGATTCTCTTCTATCTGGCACAGAAATAGATTTCGTTGACAGCCTAGAAGGCTCAGGATTTAAAATCAACAATCCTAATGCAACGGGCACTTGCGGCTGCGGAAAATCTTTCACAGCCTAAACAAAAAATCAACTAGCTAATTACCATCTAATTGAAGAAAACGGATTTTAATAAAATACAATCCGTTTTTTTGCCAATCTATATAAAATCGTTAAAAGAATGGTAAAATAATAAAATACACCCTTTTATTTAGCCTACTTAAAGAGGAATTTTTAATGCAACGTTTTAAAAATAAAGTTTGCATCATAAGTGGTGGAGCTAGTGGAATTGGCGCTAAAACCGCTGAAATGTTTGCAGAAGAAGGTGGAAAGGTTTTAATAGGAGATGTTGATGAAAAAAATGGAAAGAATCAAACAGAAAAAATTACCGAAAAATACGGTAATGGAACTGCTATTTTTTTCTATCTAGATGTTTCCAATCCTAACGATTGCGAAAAAGCTGTAAAGAAAGCTGTTCATGAATTTGGTTGCGTAAACTACCTACTAAATAGCGCAATTAAAATGGCTCCAGGAATGCTAAAAGAACTTTCTCTCGAAAATTGGAATACAATGATCACAATTGGATTAACTGGGACATTTCTCATGACTCAAGCAACTGGAAGGTGGATGATTGACAACAACATCCCTGGGTCTATAGTCACAATGTCGTCTATTGGTGGACAACAACCATACGGAATGTCAGGTGCTTACTCAACTGTAAAAGCCGCTGTCATCATGCTTGCAGAACACTTTGGGATAGAATGGGCCAGCCACAAAATCAGGGTTAATGCCATATGCCCTGGTCACACAGAAACACCTTTAACATCTTACTTAAAAGACTCGGACATAAAAAAACAGAGAAGTGAAATCACACCACTGCTGAGGGTCGCACAGCCAATAGATATTGCCAACGGTATTTTATTCTTATTCTCAGAAGAAGCAGATTACATAACTGCTACAACCCTAGAAATTGACGGCGGACTTAGCAAAACTGTAATGAATCATCTACCTGGTCGAAAGTGGAAATAAAAGCTTTGAAAAAAATCAAAGAGAACAAAAAAATGAAAATACTATTAATTTCATGTTATGAACTAGGGAATCAACCTATACCAACAGCTAGCTTACATGCTTTCTTAAAGAGTTACTCCTACAACCCCCAAGTTTTAGATTTATCTACACAAAAGATCAATCATGAAGATATTCAAAATTACGATTTTATTGCACTTAGCACTCCTATGCATACTGCCCTATCAATTGCAGTAGAAGCGACAAAAATAATTCGCAAGTTCAACAAAGAGTGTCATATTTGCTACTATGGAGATTATGCAGATCTTAACTCTAATTACCTTCTGAAAAATATAGCTGATAGTTGCTTAAGCGGCGAAACACAAAAATCAATACTCGAAATAATAAAATCTATTCAGTCTTCCTCTAACACAATTACATACAAACAAAACAGAGAAAAAAAGAAAATTCGACTTATAGAAAAACCAGATTTCAAAATACCAGAAAGATCCCTACTTCCTGATCTATCCAATTACAATAAATTAATTAATGATCAAAACCATGTTACAACAGCTGCAGTCGAAACTAGCAGAGGCTGCAAACATCAATGTTTACATTGCCCTATCACACCTATTTTCAAAGGTCGTTTTTTTGTTGTGCCAAAAGAAATAGTTTTATCCGACATAAAAAACTTGTATTTACAAGGCGCTAGACATATCACATTTACCGACCCTGATTTTCTAAACGGACCCAAACATTCGCTTAAAATTCTTAGAGAAATGAACAATTTATTCCCTGAAATGACTTTTGACTTTACAGCAAAAATTGAGCATCTAATCCAACAAAAAGACATTTTTACCGAACTTCAAGAATTAGGTTGCCTATTTATCGTTACAGCTTTGGAATCTTTAAATAACAAAATCTTAAAAAAATTAATTAAAGGACATTCGAAAAAAGATTTCTTGGAAGTTTTAAAAATCGCAAGAGCGAACGGGATTTCTATTCGACCTTCATTAATTGCATTTACTCCTTGGACAACTCCCAAAGATTACATAGAATTACTTGATTTTATTGAGAAAAATGAATTGATTGATGAAATAGATCCAATTCAGATGTCAATAAGATTACTCATACCACCTGAGTCGAGTCTGCTTCAATTACAAGACCTAAAGAAATACATAGTGCGCTTCGAACCAGACAAATTTTCTTATATATGGAAGCATCCAAATCCAAAAATGGAACTTTTAAATTTGAAAATTTCGAGGATTGTAGAAAATCATGCAAATCTTAACAAAGAAGCTTTAGAAACATTTTTCGCTCTTAAGAAAGAATTTTCGAAAATCTTTCCTGAAATCATAAAAGAGGAAAACGTTACTATCAGAACAAAAAAAATTACCGCGAAAC
Organism: Nitrospinaceae bacterium UBA3496; assembly: GCA_002377645.1. GTDB lineage: Bacteria > UBA8248 > UBA8248 > UBA8248 > UBA8248 > UBA3496. The sequence goes on from DFQF01000007.1 coordinate 24,657, forward strand.
CTCCAAAACTTACCGAATCATGGTTCTGTTGAGCAGAGCCAACTGAGAGTCAGTTGACTCTAAATTAAAGATTCAATACCGCAACTGCTCGTATTGGAGAACCAGAACCTCCACGAATTTTTAGAGGAAGACCAATATAAAGAAATTCCTTACCTGCCACATCTTCAATATTACAAAGATTTTCTGTGTTATGACATTGCAATTCTCTACATAACACATGACAAGGGAAAGTCATTTCTCCTGTATTAATTCCAGCATCGATACTAGGGGCATCCTGACCAATATTTACGATCCCGCATTCTCTATATAGAAAATTGCCAGCATCGTATGAAAGACCAGGATAATCAGTATTATAGCTATCCTCGGGATAAGTTCGTCTAAAATGTCCACCAGTAAAAAGAAAGGTACCCGCATTGGGTGGTGTCAAATCTTGGCTACTAAGCTCATCTTCAAGAAGCTTTAAAGAAATCTCCTCTTTAGGTTCCACTTTACCAGTAAAGTCGATAGCAATACCTCTTGTAATAAATTTTTTAAGGTTAGATTGATCTATAGTGGGGGCAGTTTCTCTTTCGTCAATATGGCTAACTGCATCAACATGGGTTGGACCATGATCACACATATGCAACATCATTGCTGCGTAAGTAATATCTTTAGGTCTAATAGGAGCATTCCTTGCGTCTTCATGTGTAGCAATAAACTCTATTTCCGTGGGAGGATGCCCAGGAAACCTTGGAGCACCCGTATATATATCCTGACTAAGATTAACAATATCATACATAATAACACCCCTCTAAAAATTCAAGAAAAAACTATTCCGAGTCAGTAAACTTAGCCAATTCCACCTACTGTGACACCATTTGGCTCGGGCGCTTCAAGTGCTGGCAATACATGAGTCATAAATGCATCTAACTCAGATATTACTTCTTTAGATGGAATCTGTGCATAGTGCCAGATCAAAGTGATATATTCAGCGGGAACTTTATCATAAGAATGGAGGAATTGCTCCTTCAACTGTTCTACGGTACCACCGAGAAAAATACCACTATCTTTCATGTTCTCTACCCAATCTATATTTGATGTGTCATCTGGGAACTGGGGAAAGAAAGGAACATAAAAATTTTCATAGATATCTTGATCATACTCTTTAAGCTTACGATCGTAATCGGCTTCATTTTCAGCTACATGAATCCACCTGCAAACACATTGCCTTTCTCCATGCGCAAAGTTATGTCCATGCTTTTGTGCTTCTTCTACATAAACATATGACATTTCTTCCATTTTTTCCAATTTAGTGAAATACACAGGCCGAAAACCATGCTTAGCTGCAAATTTGATAGAATCATTACTAGCACTAACTGCCTGAAAAACTGGAGGATGTGGAGACTGGTATGGTTTAGGAACAACACTGACTTTATGTACTCTTCCATCTTCACCTACTTCTCCGTGCGTTCCTGCATCTCGTGCACTTTTCCAAGCTGGATACTCTATACCGTCTTTATAGGGGTAAGGAATTTTATAATAGTTGCCATCTATCTGTGAAGATTCTTCAGTCCAAAATTTCAAAAGCATCTCTGCACGCTCTTCGAAAATTTCTCGATTTTTCACATCATCATCTCCGCCAAGATCAGAACTAACGGTTGCAACCGAATCTGTGAATTGGCCCAAAACATTTGCCCATCTGGACTGATACCCTCGTGCCATACCAACAAACATTTTCCCTTTAGTTATATGATCCAGAATTGCGGTTTCTTCTGCAACCCTAACTGGATCCTGTGTAGCCATAACATAGCCTAGAGCACCAACACGCGCATTTTTTACGTGACTAGCCCACCAAGCATTTAAAACACCTGGATTAGGTCCTACCTCATACCCTTCTGAATGAAAATGATGTTCTATAGTACTAACCCCCCAAACACCCATTTCATCTGCAGCCTTGACTATATCAAGCCATTCGTGGAGAACATGATGGTAAAGATCTGTGTCACAAGCAAGAGGCCTTTTTTCTTCACGCTCAGCACGATCCTTTGATGGAAGCATAGGGTATAACTGAACTATGACTTTAGGTTTTGCCATTTTCTACTCCTTTATTAAAAAATGAATACTTCCATTAAGAAAATTATGCCACATTCTTATTTCCTTTAGATCTCCAGTTACTTATTCCGAGATCTAATTTTGACAAAAATTTGGATACAACAAGCTTTTCTTCATCTGTAACATCTGACATGAGATTCGCTATAGATAAAAAATAATCAGGGAAAATATTTTCCAGAAGGTCCTCCCCTTTCTTAGTAATCTTTACATTTGTCCTTCTTTTATCTTCATCCAAATGTTCTCTCTTAACAAATCCATCACGCTCGAGACCATCAACTAGGCCGGTCATGGTTGCTCTAGTAACTCCAGCACTCTCGGCCAAATCTGAAGGTGCGAATCCTTTATCTTTCCTTCTTAGGATTAATAGAACTACAAATCTCCCTTGAGATATTCCATAAGAGATTAAATAATCATTGAAGATATTTAAAAGATCACTGCCGGATCTTAAAAATTGATAGAAAAGAAGCATAGATGATGGTTCTAAACTAGAATATACTTCTAGTGGCCTAAAATCCTCTCTTGTTGGAAGGTCTTTCATACAAAACATGGAAATCCCCTTAAATAATTAGCCTCCTAACCATATAACTTTACAATGAAATTTTCAATAATAAAATTGGCAAACTTTGTTTTTTTAAATTATAATTATGGTGATTTAAGTTTTTAAAATTTTCATAGGAGAAAAAAATGCGTTCGGGCAATGCAACACAACTAAATCGGCAAGATTCTATATCACTTCAGGCAGCAGCGTTCATGCAACGTGTTTATGGATGGATGACACTTGGGCTAATTGTAACTGGGTTTAGTGCTTTCTATATAGCTTCAAGTCAAAGCGCAATTAATTTTATTTTTGGTAGCTCTATGTCTATATTACTAATTTTTGCCGTACAACTCGGCATAGTTTTTGCTATCAAACCTGCTATGAGAAGCGGTGGCTGGCAAATTGGACTACTTCTATTTGTTGTTTTCAGCGCCTCCTTGGGAGTAACTGTTTCTAGTCTTTTACTGCGGTATACATTTACATCGGTTTCACAAGCTTTCTTTGTTACTGCAGGTGCTTTTGGAGCTATGACAATTTTTGCTTTTGTCACAAAAAAAGACTTATCTGGATGGCAAAATTTTCTTTACGTAGGTCTTTTTGGAATTATTATAGCGATGATTGTTAATATCTTTTTGCAAAGCAGTGCTCTTCATTTCGCCATAAGTGTAATAGGAGTTTTAGTTTTTGCAGGTCTTACTGCATATGATACTCAAAAGATGAAAGAATACGCATACTCACAAGATACAAACAATGAAACCGGCAGAAGAGCGTCAGTAATGGCAGCTCTAGAACTTTATCTTGATTTCATAAATATGTTTATTTTTCTTACACATCTTTTAGGAAGTTCTAGAGATTAGATAACTTTTCATCCCCTGGATTTATCCAGGGGATGTTACTAAATCTCGGAATTTTCTTCTATTTCCTTACGTAATGACTTTTCACTTATAACCGCAATGGTCATCTTTTCTTTTCTAAAAATATCCTTAGCAACACTAACTATTTCTTCTTTCGTAACTGATTCTACTTCTTCAATTTCTTGTTTCATAGGATAAAGCATATTTCGTAACATTAAACTTGAACCATTTCTTCCTGCAAAATAACTTGAACTTTCGTGTATTTGTAGATTCCCTCTTATGTAACTTTTAGCTTCTGACAATTCTTCATCTGTAACTTCTTCATCCTTAAACTTAGAAGATTCCTCTAAAATTACTTTTGTCGCCTCAGAAGCTTTTTCTAATGCAACTCCTGCTTTCATTTCAACGTATCCTGCGTCTGTAAAACAATTCGCACTTGCACCTACACTGTATGCAAGACCTCTTTTCTCCCTAACTTCAGTGAAAAGACGACTACTCATTTTCCCGCCTAAAATATTACACATTACCCTAAGAGGCTGAAGATTCTCATGATCCAAACCATAACCGCGAAATCCAATAGAAAGATTAACTTGATCAGTTTGTCTTACTTGTTCCACGAATGACTTTTTACTTTCCTTTGGCAAGGAAACATTATCTGGCCTCTCTGAACTTCCAGAACGAGACCCAAAAAACTTTTCAGAGAGTTCAACAACATATTCATGCTTAACTCCACCTGCAACGGAAATGACGGTATTTCCGGGCTGATACCATATATCAATCAATTCACGCATATTTTCTGGTTCAATCCTATTAATTGTTTCTTTGCTTCCAATTACACCTACCTGGAGGTTAAACATAGTCGTTTCAAGCAGATCAGAAACCCAAATTCTTGGCATATCTTCGTACATTTTCAACTCTTCTAATATGACATGCCTTTCTCTACTCCACTCTTCTTTATCTAGCAGGCAGTTATTTACCGCATCTGCATAAACATTTAAAACTTTTTCAAAAACTTGCACTGGAGAGGTAAAATGGTAACAAGTCCTTTCCGCTGCTGTATTCGCATTGATTGAAGCACCATTTCCTTCCATTTCTCTTGCAATATCTAAAGTCGATCTAGTTGGAGTCCCTTTAAAAACCATATGCTCTAGAGCATGTGACACACCAACAACTTCATTTCCTTCATGACGACCACCACAACCAAAGTATATATGAAACGCGACTGCAGCAGACTCCTCTCGTTCTGTAGTTACTACTTGAATGCCATTTGACAAAATACTTTTCTTAACTTCCATTTGACCTCCAATCAAAGTTTCCTAAGAAAAAATTCTTCTTTTTTATTTTTCAAGTATGGCACGAGCTTTTTCAACATCTAAAGAAATTTGTTGAACTAGTTTTTCAACACTAGAAAATTTAAATTCATCTCTAATTCTTTCAACAAACTCCAACCGAATCTCCTTTCCGTAGATATTCCCACCTTCCCAGTTAAGTATATGAGCTTCTATAGTAACGCTTTGACCGTCAAAAGTTGGCCTTTTCCCAATATTCAAAACTGTTGGGAAAAAATCAGATGAAAAAGATTTGACTTTTGACCAACATGCATAAACACCATTTGAAGGAATCAATGTTGAAGGAGGTGCAACATTTGCAGTAGGAAATCCAATTCCAGCCCCTCTCCCATCTCCTTTCTCAATTAGACCTTCAAGGCAATGTCTTGTTCCAAGCAATACATTCGCCTCTGCAACAGACCCAGATGAAAGCATCTTTCGGATTTCAGTACTACTTACAATTTTATCCTGAAAAGCAAAAGGTTCAAGAACTTCTACCAAAAAATCAAAATTTTTTCCGAGTGTCTTAAGAAATTCTATATTCCCTCCTCTATTCTTTCCAAAATGAAAGTTATACCCAACTAAAACTTCCTTCGCTTTTATTCCATTAGTAATATAAGTAGAAACAAACTGTTCAGGGCTAAAATCAGAGAGGTCTTTTGTAAATGGTTCAACTACCATTATATCAATTCCTTCATCTTCTAATCTTTTTGTCTTTTCAGATAATGTAGTCATTAAAGAGGGACACCTTTCTGGTGCAACTATCGATAATGGATGCGGATCAAAAGTAAGTATTACCGACCTAAGTTTTCCACTTTTTGATTTTTCTTTAAGTTTTGCACATATATTTTTATGTGCCAGATGAACTCCATCAAAATTGCCAATTGATAAGACTGCACCATCCCAATCCGAATCTAAATTATCAATCCCTTTTATGATTTCCATTAAACGATCCTATAAATAATAAAAATTACGTAAACACTCAGTGAAATCAGTACCTTGAAAACTAAACATTTTCAACCATTCAAGAATAAAAAAATAAACACATAAAATTGCATTACATGATAGATTGCAATCAATCATATAATAAGCTTTAATCGTTGATGTCTTATAACTAGGCATTTTTTTCATCTGATTTTACTTTCAAAAGGTCTTAAATGATTTTTCCAACAAAAATGTTATTAATTTTAATGGTTT